>NZ_JAMYTD010000030.1:0-66861 GCF_040322255.1 Mesorhizobium sp. M0166
CATCATGCGGCGGCCCTGCGCCGACCGCGAAGAGAAGCGAGTGACCCGCGGGGCGACACGGTCCGAAAAAACGAAACAGGAGCTTAACCTCAACAACCCCAATCAGAGAAGCCTGCTAGATCAATGCACCACATGTTGCGGCAACATGGCATCGTCATCATCGACCGCGTGTGTCTATGCTTACGGTGTGAGCGCAAGTTTCATGAACGACTTTTTGTCGGCCATTGATGCCCCTCGCGTAGCTAATTCGCAAATTGCCACTCCAACGCGTGCGAAGTTATTCTCAGGCGGCACAGCTGTGACAATGATAAGAAATCGCGCCCTGATACCGAAGCCGGCTTCTTACCGGGTATACTTACACTGTAGTTGAATGGTTGCCCAGAGAGACCCTTCAAAATCTCGCGAAATCGCCCTGCCAATACGGCTCGGTAACTACGCTATGGGTCAGCGCGCCGTCGCTTTGCGGCTGAATGCATCGAGCTAGTTCGACGGACTCATTTATTGGCCTACCTGAACACTATGCCGATGCCTCTCCCTCTCCCTGGAAAATTCGGGGGCGGTCGCGACCCAAGGCAGACCGGCGGCCACGCAGTCATGAAACAGTGCGAATATGATCTCGGCGCGCCGCTGATCACAATCTCGCTAATTTAGCTGCCTTCGGTCCACCCGTCCTGCGTGGCGGCCGCGCTTATCGGATATTCGAAGTCGCTAATTTGAGTTAGACTTTGTTTTTCGGGCATGGAGACGGGGGTCTCTGTCATGATCGATTCAGACGTGTTTGACTTTGTCGAACGGTGCAGGAAGCACACAGCTACCGGGCCGTTGCTGAGCGACCTTCTCGAAACGGTGAGGAATCTCGGCTTCGAGCATCTTATCCTTAGCGGTGTGCCGCTCAGTGGCCAGAAACTTGCGCCGATGGTTGAACTGAACGGCTGGCCGGCCGGCTGGTTCGAACGCTATATCGAGGCCGAACATGCCGCGGTGGACGGGGTTTGCATCTACTCGGCAAAGACCCTGAAGCCGTTCCTTTGGTCCGAAGTTCCGGCAAAGTGGTCTGATACCGAGGGCTCACGACGCGTCGCCGGCGAGGCGACGGAATTTGGCATCTGGAGCGGCTTCGCCGTGCCGATGCTTAGCATTCACCATTGGCAATCCGTGCTGTCGTTCGCCTCTTCCGCCAAGTCCTGCACCCTGTCGCCACGCCATCAAGTGCAACTGGTGACCATGGCGGTCTATGCGGGCATGTCGATTCAAGCCTTGGCGAATGACAATGAGGAAGGCGTGCTGACCGACCGCGAAAAAGAGGTGCTGCTCTGGGCCGCCGCCGGCAAGACCTCGTCAGAAACCTCCCAAATCCTTGGTCTGACCGAGCGCACCGTCAAATGGCACTCCACGCGGGCCCGCGAGGCTTTTGGCGTCGCAACGACCACGCAGGCGGTCGTCGAGGCAGTGCGCCGGCGCCTGATCCATCCCTAAACGCGCGTCAACTGTCCCATCGGACAGGTGACGTATATTAGCGCGACTGCGAGTATCCCGTTGAGAACGATCGGGGGATCGCGCCATGATAACAGCCCACGTAGTCAATGCGCATAACAAGCATCTCTACGAAAACGAATTCGACGAGTTTCTGCGCCGCCGGCACGATTTCTTCGTGCATCAAAAGCGTTGGCGCCCTCCACGCCCGGATGGTCGCGAACTGGATCAATTCAATACAGATGCGGCGACATACCTGCTGGGCATTGAAGACGATCGCGTAGTGACTTCGGCTCGATTGGTCCCAACGAGCGAGCCGCACATGGTCTCCAAGGTTTTTTCTCATATGTGCGAAAAATCCGGCGTCCCAAGACGTCCCGATTGGGCCGAATGGACCCGCACATTCGTCGTCCCCGACAAGCGCCCAACCGGGCTGCGCGGCACACTCACCCAGCTGTGCTGCGCGGTGATGGAACATGCGCTGGACGAAGGCCTCAGCGCCGTCGGCGGCGTACAGGAAACAATGGCGCGCCGGATGGCGAGGGAAGAAAACGGCGAATGGTACATCGTCGCGTATATCGAGGTGAGCGATGCGGCGCTGGCGAGCGTTCGCAAGATCCTTGGGATCAATCAGACGTTGCTAGTCCGTCGAGGGGTTCAAAAGCCTTTCATCGATAGCGACAAACATCTGCGACGCCTTTCCGCATAACATGTGGTGAGTCTTGTCTCCCGCGGACCGCAGCAGGTAGCAATACGGACGAGACAGAATGCCAAATCCAAATCCTCCAACCCCTTCTGGTGTGCATGAGG
This sequence comes from Mesorhizobium sp. M0166, assembly GCF_040322255.1. NCBI lineage: Bacteria > Pseudomonadati > Pseudomonadota > Alphaproteobacteria > Hyphomicrobiales > Phyllobacteriaceae > Mesorhizobium > Mesorhizobium sp. M0166. The sequence continues at coordinate 2,284 of NZ_JAMYTD010000030.1, forward strand.
CGTCAGGCGAGGCCTGCCATCAGTTCGCGGACGTGTTCTCGGAGGAAATTGATGTAATCAGCGCACGACGTCACGCTGTCGCGAAAGGGCTGCTTGCAAAGGACCGAAGAGCCCCTGACGAAGACATAGCCAAAATGCTGGAAGAGCAGGCTCGGAGTGTTGATGCTTTGAAAGACAATCACATTCAACTTACCTTGGACCACAACCGGAAATCGACGGACGAACGTGGCCGGGAGTTCCCTGCAGCTAATGGTGCCCACAATCTTACCGGGCTAGCTTTGTCGGGAGGCGGAATACGGTCTGCATCGTTCTGCCTAGGTGTCCTTCAGGCTATTGATGCGCTGAGGGAGGACCATGAGCCTCAGGTTCTGGATAGGATCGATTATCTGTCCACGGCATCTGGAGGAGGATACGTCGGGACCTCGCTTGTCAGCGGGTTAATGCAGAACCAAGGGCGGTTCCCTTTTACGAGCAAACTCGACCAGTCGGAGACGATCGAGGTTCAACATCTGAGGGATCACTCCAAGTTCCTCGCTCCAAATGGCACAACTGATTACCTTATCGGAGCCATCGCGGTGCTTCGAGGCGTCGTGATTAACGCGATAATTTTCCTGGCGATCATTCTTCTGATGGCGGCAGTGACTGTAGCTATCAGCCCAACGTCGGAACACCTTGCGTTGTGGACGGGTGGACTTGGTCTCTTTGGCTGGACCGGCATACTGGCCTGTGGGTTTATAGCGAGCCAGATCTTGGTCGCGATCATGGGACCACCGCCTCGCTGGAACCTCAGGATGAGGGAGAAGTTTGCGAAGACAATGCTGCTGTTGCCGCTGTTCGTAATCATAGTCGCTCTCCTCGAATTGCAGGCGTACGTTATTCAGTATCTTCTGCTCTACGAGACCGGCTACTGGTCGAATTGGTTCTCAACTTCTCTCCCACAGCTATGGACTGGCCTCGCTGCTGTAGCTGGAGTGCTGGCGGCGGCAGCTGGCAAACTTTCGTCCATTGTCCGGGCAACATTCGGCGACACTACGTTTGTGGGAACCCTGAAACGGCTAGCCAGCAAAGCGGCACTCTACCTCGTGGCAACGATCATTCCGCTTCTGCTCTGGGGGCTGTACATATTCTTCTCATACTGGGGTATCCGACACAGTATGGACAAGCCCCCACCAGGTCACCTTGAAGTTCCGTCGTGGCTGACCTGGTTGTTGGTCCACGATCCACTAGCAGGTACACCGGCCTTATTCTATCTCTGGGTTGGTGGGATCGCCGCGTTGGCGGCAATCTTTGTCGCACCCAATTCGGGATCGCTTCACTACTACTATAGAGATCGGCTAAGCCGCGCATTTTTGTGGCGCCGAGACGAATTGGAGAAGGCAGCCAAAGCCGAGAATCAGCCCCTTCCTTCCGTCGAGAGACATCTCGTTCCCACCACCAAGAGTCAGACCCTCCCCCTCAAAGGTAGGCTCAACGGGTGGATCGCCGAAGGGCGGAAGCGCTTCAAAGCAGAGCCTCCGATCGACGTCGACAAATTTAGATTCTCCTCCCTGAAAAAGAAGAAAGGTGCGACCTGGGACGACGATGTTCGCTTCTCTCCATATCTGATCGTCAACACTGCGGTTAACCTCGAAAGCTCCAAATATCTGAACCGTAGGGACAGAAATGCGGACTCGTTTATCTTCACGCCGCTTTTCATGGGAAGCGAGGCCACCGGCTTTGTGAGGTCTGGCCTCATCGAGAGGATTGACAGGAACGTTAACCTGGGGACCGCAATGGCCGCCTCGGGTGCGGCGGCAGCCGCAAACATGGGATATCAGACGATCAAGGCTCTTACATTCAGTCTCGCCGCATTGAACGTGCGCCTCGGCTACTGGCTTCCAAACCCCCGGCGGGTACTCAATTGGGATTGGAAGAGTCGGCTCATTTCCCGGCTCGGACCGCTGTACTACGCTCAAGAGTCGTTCGGTTGGCTCAACGAGAGAACCAGAAACGTGTATCTCACAGACGGAGGCCACTTCGACAATCTGGGCTTGTATGAACTGCTTAAGCGGCGTTGCCGGCTCATCATCGCGGTTGATGCTGAAGCTGATCCTGCCATGAGGTTCACCTCATTCATTCGCCTGCAAAGACACGCGCGTATCGATCTTGGTGCGCGCATCGATCTTCCGTGGGAGGTCTTGCGCAAACGGACAAAGGAGGTAAGCGATCCCAACTGGGAAAGGCCCATCATACCCGAGCGACATCAGGGGCCGCACGTAGCCGTGGGACGGATTGATTACGGGAAACTTGGCAGTGGGGTAATAATTTACATAAAGTCTTCGATATCGGGCGACGAAAGTGACCTTGTCCTTGACTACCAGAAGAGTTGCCCTCAGTACCCCCATGAGACCACGGCAGACCAGTTCTTCAGCGAAGAGCAATTCGAAGTCTACAGGTCTCTGGGCTTCCACGCGACCCACGGTTTCCTCAATGGAGCGGACTCATTCGGCCTCTTCCCTGCCGATCGGTACGAAAACTGGATTGATGATCTCAACGGTGTACTTACCTACGTCAACCTGCCGAAAGCGGCGATCGAGAACATCGTCGCACGAGCAGCTGAGGGACCTCGATAGGCCTTGCCTCGCGTAGCACACTTCAAGGAAACCTCGCCGTGCCGTCGCAAGCTATTGCAGCGAACCGCGCAACAAAAAGTTCGCGGTCTGACTCAGAGAGGGCGGACAATGCAACCAACATTTATCAGTCATGTATTAAACTGCCTTCAACGATCCGCTCGGCGGATCCTGAGATGGTTTGCTATGTTCACCACGCCGATCGCCAGCGGTTTCACTGATCTCCTTGCTTTTCAGGCTTTCCCATGGTTTGAATTGTGCTGGCAGCGTGATTGGGCAATCGTGCTTGCAACCAGCGCACAGACTGCAAGGATGCTTCTCGCTACCAGATTTATTTCAGTGAGCGCACCCGGGTCCGACTGCGGGATCGACGGGTCTCGGGGGGGGGTAGTTGACATGACTGCCTATGGCCGAAAAGGGAGGGGACAATGCTGACACCTGAACAGGGCGACCAAGTTGTAGTTGAGCCGACTTATATGGGGGACATTCGGTATTGCTTTCGAGATAGAGATATCGACCATATGGGACAGAAAGGGTTCGACCTGGGCTCCTACGAGGGGGTCAAAAGAAATGCACTCGCCGTTTATGCACACACTGGTCCGGAAGGGGACATGCCGCCTGAAAAGGAGGCAAAATGGAGTTCAAACCGGAAGCAGACATTTCTAAACTGGATCTTGCGCAGCTATCCGGTCGGCACGCCTAAGGAGCAGGCACGTTTGCAGCTCGTGGCTCCCCGCACTCCCTCCCGTCTGCGGAAAAACGTCCGCAACTTGACCGCTGGAGAGGCCGCCTTGCTCAAGAGAGCATTCCAGGGACTGATGGACCGTGACCCGTTGGATTCAAACAGCTACTACGCTATCGCTGGCCTGCATGGTCTGCCGGGCTCATGGTGTTCTCATCACATCAATCAATACAATCCTTGGCACCGCATTTTTCTAAGAACATTCGAGGACGCACTCCGCTCGGTTCCTGGTTGCGAGGGCGTAACCCTTCCCTACTGGGATATCGAGACACCGTTGCCTCCGTTGCTGTCGGAAGACCCATTCGCTACCTACACGCTGCCTATCGATCCAGGTTTGCAGTCACAGGCACCTCAACCAGGCAAATACTACCCATACACGATCGAGCGCAATGACCCTGCAACCATCGAAGCCAATGTGAAAGCCTTCGGGATGCTCGATGATATCGAGACGTCCCGTTCACAGACAATGTGGGGCGCATACAATCAAGGCGGCTATCAAAAGTTTAGCATACAGGCTCATGATTCCGGACACCTCTCCATCGGTCCCACAATGGCCGCGCAAGAGGTAGCAGCTTTCGACCCGGTCTTCTGGTTCTTTCACTGCAACCTCGATCGTCTTTGGCTTGAGTGGCAACAATCAGTGGATGCCACGACTCTTCAAGGCTTCAAATCAACAGTTACCGGAGACATGACTTGGCTAGATGGTCCGGCCCCCTTAGACAGCCTGCCGCCATTCATGTCAACAAACGCCCAGTCGATTGAACTGGACGTCGGTTATGAAGGAGACGCAAGTGTGAGCGATACTCCAGTAGCATTCGAAAACACCTTCGGGAGCTTGTCTGCTGATCGAAAGTTCAAGATACGAAAAGACGCTGTGTCCATCCGCGTGAAAAATATTGCGCGGCTCAATATTCCGGGATCGTTTATCGTCAACTTGCTGGCCGATGGCAAAGTGGTGGCTCGTAGAGCTTTCTTTCAACCCGACGCACCTAAGAAGTGCGCGACGTGCGCCAAGCAGGAGCTAGTGAACTTGGACTTTCGCATCGAACAGAAGAAGGTCGTCGGGCGGGAGATTTCCATTTCGATAGAAGTGCCTTCGCAAGCTGAAATAGGAGCAGCCTTCCCTCTTGGCGGTGCTGGCAGTCCAACGATCAATGCGAGGCTGCTGCTCCAAGACCAATAGACGCCGCCCCAGGCGCTTAGCGCTAAAACGACGAGGAGAATTTGAGGTGAAGCTGGGGATCCCTGTTTATGACGGCGTTAACCTGCTTGACGTCGCGGGACCTCTCGAGATGTTCACATGGGTCGGCGAGAGCAAATTGTCGGCGAAGATCGTGTCTTCAGACGGCGGTTCTGTCACCACAATGAATGGTGTCCGCTTTGAAGCGCACGCCAGCTTTGCAGAATCGCCGGAATTTGAGGTCTTGTGGGTACCTGGCGGTGCACCCTCGGCGCTCAGTCTGATTATGTCCGACCAGGCATCATCCTATACAGCTTACCTGCAGCAGGTCGGACACGGCGCCAAATGGGTCTGCTCAGTGTGCGAAGGCGCTCTCCTTCTGGCGCGAGCTGGCTTGCTCGATGGACATCGGGTCACGACACATTGGGCCTTCACCGAATGCCTGCGGCGATTTCCTAGGATCCAGGTCGCAGCCGGACATCCTCGCTTTGTCGTTTCGGGGAACCGCCTCACGGGAGGCGGCATCTCCTCGGGGCTTGATGAGGCCTTGCAACTGATTTCGATGCTGTTTGACGAACAGACTGCGATAGGGGTTCAGATCACGACCCAGTACTTTCCTGAGCCACCTGTGGCCGGCGAAATTCCGTCGCCACCACCGATCTGCAGGGTGCAGTGGTGAACCGTGAAACGAACGCAATCGTTGCATCATCAATGGAGACAATAGCAGGATTCGCGTCGGTAGATTGGGTGGCTGCAAGTCGAGCTTCCTCACCGCCGTTCTGCTGGCGTTTGCGCCTGCTGCTGCCGTGGCAGGAACGGCAACGCCGCCAATCTTTGCACTGAAGTAGTTTTACGTCTCGTCTAACGGAGATCGATATGGCCAGTGGCATGACGTCTATTCGAATGCATCGTGACGATAAGGCCATGGATTTGACGTTAAACTCCGTTCAGCCGAACGTAGCCGAGACGTTGCGTCAACTCGATCCCGAAAGCGCCGCGCCGCTACATCGACGCAGTTCTCGGTTCGGGGCCGAACACGATTGCTCGCGCACCGACCATGAACGACTTGGCGGCCGAATATAAGGTGCTTGGCATAGACCGGATTCCATTTCTGGAACACCAATATGTAAAGTTTCGCCAATACTTCCACAAAATACCGGTCTATGGCTCTCTGGTTACGGTTGAGCTGGATAAAAGCAACGAATTCGTCTCAATAAACACGAGTGTTGGAGACCCCTCGAATGTGGATCCTCTATCGTCAATTTCGCCCAAAAAAATCATCGGCACGCTTGCAGAGCGCCTAGACGTTCAAGAGTCGGTGGTCAGGATGGAACGTGATAACATCTAGGGGATATAGCGAAAACAAGGTCCATAGTTTCCAGCGCCGTCGGACCGTGGCTTGGTGACCAGCTCGGAGGCAGCCGTACCCATTTCGCCCATCTCTTCGAGCGCCGAGAAGAGAGACGACGCGTCGCCGTTCAGCCAGGCTGCCTCAAGAAAACGAAGCATGCTCGAGTAACGTTGATCAAGGGTATGAATCAGGTCCCACGTTGCAAGATCCGGCACATCGGCCTGCAGATAACCACCTACCGGAATGTCGGCCATGTCCCATACATCGGGAAGCAGCACCGGCGCGGAGGGATCGTAGCGCCACTTCCCAGTCGCCGGATCCTGATTGAAGCGCTTTTCATTGTAGATCTCGCCGAAGCGATAATAGTGCGCGAGATCGCCAGGCCCCTCCTCGGGAGTGACATTCGACCCTTCACCCTGCAAGTTGATGAGTTTGATGGCATCTTGAACCTTAGCAATTGTTCCGATCTTGAACAAACCGAGGGAGGAGAGCTGCCGGTCGAGGGTGAGCGTCGGATTCAACTCTCGGAAGGCCTCCAATATCGCCGCATAGAACTCGCCGATCGAATCGAAGGCCTCTGTTGCCGCCACGAGCGCCAGCGGTCCATCCTGCGGGTACTCGATGTCCATGAATACCTTGGCCTGCGCCTTGTCCAATTTTCGCAACGGCACGATCAGTCCCGGACGGACGCCGGCGGGCAGTGGACCTGGATAGTTCGGTATAACGGCAGGGTCGGTAAGCAACGGCGTGGCGCCAATCGCGACCAGCAAATTGCAAGCAAGCCCGAAGTGGGCCATCTCCTCGCGCCAGATCTCTCTGATCGAGCGCTTGGCTTCGTGTGTGGCGTCCTTGATGGTCCAGTACGCGGTCAGGTAAGGCGGAATCGTCGCCAGCTCAAGCTGGATAGCGATCTGCAACGCGTCCTTCAGCCACTGAAGATCGCGCTTGGGCGACGTCTCTGCCATCAGCGCCGCGACGGTCAAGCGTCCGGCGCGCGGCGCCGCCAGAGACAGGGTCGGCGCCGCAACGCGACGTCCTTGCGCGCGTACGGCAGCCGGCGTGTTTCCGAGTGTGACGATGCTGCTTGCGGTCATGTCATCAGCGGTCAGGCGAACGATGTAGTCGCCCGCGGGGAGCGTAGCGCCGAGGTCGTCCTTCCCCACCCACTCGAATGTCCGCCAGCCATCACGCGGCTTGATCTCGTCGAGCAGCCGCCCGAATTCGAGACCGAAGCGGTCCCAGACATCGAGTGTCAGGCGTTTGGTCCCCGCCGGAATAAGCATCGTGATGGAAGCAGATGGCCCCACAGCGGCGATGCGTCTGTCCGGCAACAACTCGGCCGCCCTCCCTTGCGCCGCGACCATCGAGACCTCAGCGATGGGCACCGGATCGGATGAATATCTGTAGACAGTGTCGCCCGAAGCATATCCCATCGACACCGGGTTTCCGAAGAAGCGAAAGCGGTTGATGAACTTGCCAATCTCGTTGGAGGCAGTCCATGTCGCGCCGCCGTCGAGCGTGGCGCTCGAGTAGCCCTTCGATAAATCACTTGAGCCCCAGCCGCCAACCCAGCCGCGCCGCTCATCGAGGAAGCCGACCCCTTCAAGGTTTGCGTTGCCTTGGCCGTCGTTGACCTCCACCCGGCTCCAGGTATGCCCGCCGTCGGTGGTCTTGGCGACCGCCGCCGCAGTGAAATTTTCAAGCGAAACGAAGCCGACTCGATCGTTGACGAAGAAAATCTTCCAGCCCCACTCGCCTAAGGGGAACTGGGCCTCCTGCCCGGCCAGCCGGTTAATCCAAGTGCCGCCGCCGTCCGTCGTTTCGAGAATGACAGGTTTCACCTTGTCTCTGGTTGTCGGGGTGCCTTCGGCAGCCCTGCCACCGACCACCCAGCCATGCAGCGCATCCGTGAAATAGGTATCGATGAGGATCGATGCATGCGCCGTCATGTCCCACGCCGACCACGTGGCTCCGCCATCGGTGGTCTTCATCATAGCCGGGACGTCGTTGGGCCGGTTTGAGCCCGAGGCGTACACAACTAGCTCGTTGACGACCGATAATCCGCACACGGCCGCGGGTGCATTCGCCGGCAGTGGCTTCACCTCGTCCCAGTTAGTTCCGCCATTCGTCGTTCGGTAGAGCCGTCGATTTCGGGTGAGCGTCCCAACCCATCCGAAGTTCGCGTTGGCAAAGGCGACAGAGCGCAAATATACGCCGGGCGCCGAATGCTGGACCACCCACGCACCACCGCCGTCTTCCGTCTTGATAATGTTGCCGTCGCTGTTCACGGCCCAGCCTACGCGCGGATCGATGAACCAGATATCGTCCGTCCGGGAGCTGGCAGTCGGTGCGTTTGTCTTGCGCCACGTCAGTGCGGCCGCAATCGGGATTTCATCCTCCAGGCAGCCTTCATTGATCCACGTCTCGATGAACGCGATCTCGGAAGCGGCCACGGGGTCGAGTCCCGACGGCATGCGACTGAACGAGGCATCGTCGGGCGCGTTGGGAAGGTCAGCGCCGAACGGCGGCTGCCCTTTGAGCGCCTTGACCAGATTGGAGCCTGCGCCGTCGCCAACGGTGATCAACTGCAAGCCGAATACTTTCTTCGCGACAAAGTCGTTGCGCGTGATGTTGCGCCAGAAGGCGCCATGGAAGCCGACGGATGCGTTCGAGCCTCCGACAGCGCCGTCAAGTATTTCGATAACGCGTTGGAATCTAGTCACGCTGTCGCCTCCTCCGGATTCAATAATTCTCTTGTTCGACTCTGTTCGCCTGTCTTCATCTTCTGCACGCAAAGCTACACGTGATCGACCAGGTCATGATGCCGATGGCCAGGAAGACTGCACTGGCACGAAGCTGGTAACAGCTCCGGAGAGCTGCCAAATCTTTGGTGAAGCCTTCCCGCCTGCGAAAGAGTGCCTAGTTCCGACCACGTATCTGCAGTGCAGCATGATTGCATTTCGAGTGCATCATGATTGCATTTCCCTTGCAACAATAATCGCGGGGCATTACTATGGTACCGATAACTGACCTAAATATTCAAGTATAGATTGCCTAAATGGGCGCGTGCAGCGCCTTCCGTGCCGGCGCGCGCTTGTCGGCCGGTCGTGTCGCTCAAACGACCGTAGTGGACGGAGAATTGCATGGCCATCAGCGACATCAAAGAAATCCGCCTTTTGCCCTCACTCGCGATTGCACGGTTTGGCTCGTCGGCCGAGCCTATGGATAACTACGACGTCGTCCTGCCGCCGCACGATCCAGCCAATGGCCAGGACGGCACTGGCTTCCGGAGCCTCGTGCCCGCGCCAACGCTCATCGTGGTTGACGGAGGCATCTCCCAGGAGTCCACGCCCGACCGTGTCGCTTTCCGCGATGCCGAAGGGCGGGTGAAGCCAGTTGCTCCGTTTCTAGAGGTCTGGGCTCGCTTTGAGGATGACGGCAACTTGGAGCCCCTTACGCGGCAGCATCTGACAGACCTCAAGCTGAAACCACGCGACATTAGTTGGCGTGTCGAGGTCGTAAACCAGAAAGCCTTTCGCCGGACCGGCGATGCGAACGATCGCGTCACAGCCACTGTCGACGACATCCGCGACCACACGCAGAGACCGCTTAAGGGAACCGCCGGCAACTTCAAGGCCGGCAAATCAATTCCATTCGGGGACGTCCAGTATATCAAGCCCACGCCGAAGTTTCCCGAGATTCGACTGCGCTTCACGCCGGCAGCCGGCCGCGTGTTCGGGCCGCGCGCCGGCGATCCCAACCTTGTCGACGATGTCTACGACTCAGCCACAGGAAATTGGGACAACTATCGTGACGATCTGCCGAACGTGCCGCTTGGCACAAATCCAGGCGGCATCTATGCCAGCGGCCAAGACGGCGTCAGTCTCGGTTATTTTGACGACGCCTGTGATGGCCTCATCGAGGTCAAGCTGCAGGTCAATGGCGTCGAGCGCGCGGCTCATGCGCATGTTGCGTCGGGGCCGCCGGATTTCGCACCCGACAGCTATCACGTGCGCACCGTCAGCGACGAGTTCGAACAGATCTTGCACGGGCATGAAGTACCCGGTGATGTGCCACGCACTGAAATGATTGATATCATTCGCCGCGCACTCGAAACGGTGCGGCTCATGAACACCGAAGCCATGAACGGCAGCCCGCCCTTCCTCGGGACGACCTCCAACATGTCCGGGCACGACGCCCGGCCCAATAGCCCCGGACGCGCGCTGGAGCCGATCTTCCTTCCAGCAATAGTTGAAGAAACGCAGGTGCGCTCCTTTCACGCGGAAGCTCTGGCGGCGCTGCTCGACGGCGCGCAGCCGTGGTTTGCCAATATCCTTCGGCGGCCGGAGAATGCAGGCGACCTGACAAACGCCGGGCGTCGGCGGATGCCGGCGATGATGCGAGGCGGGGACGCGGAGCATCTGACGCTGACACGCCGGCAGATCGCCAAGATCGAGGCGGCCGCCGCCGGCCGGATATCCGACGGGCTGATCGTCGCAAGCGCGATGCCGGCAATCGCCGCCGACACGGCGGAGGACGATATGCGCGCCCTGATCGCTCATTTTCGAAACCGCGCACCCTTGCACCGGGCAATCGATGTGGATGGCAGCGGAACGCTCGGCGACCTGTTCGCCGACGACACGAGGCTGATGGACTATCTGAGGACCGCTGTCGCCAAGGGAAGCGAGGCGGGGCCTGTCGAGGGCCAGCCGCTGGTCACACCCGGCGACCCGGACGCCTCCGCCTTCGTGCGGCTGCTACGGCGCGCGGATCATCCCATGTCGGCGCCGTACTCGCGCGTGGTGCCCAATACCGGAGGACGCACGGGACTGGAAATCGTCGAACGCTGGATCCGCTCACTGCCGATGGCCTGAGCCTTCCGACACATCACATTATGCGGGGGTACCGACATGCCGTCCATTGAACCGAAAAACGTCACCGCACAAATTTTGCATCGAGCCCGAGGCAACCCGCCGTCGACGACCGGGTACACCGCCATTTCGAACTGCTTCCCCGGACTCGAATTCGATATCCGCAGCCTCCTGCGGCATATCTTCGTCGGCGTCGTGCTTCACGAGTCGCTCCCCTTCGTCGTCGAAATCGAACCCGGCGGTCCGCAGGAACTCGCGGGCAGCCAAGACTGGCTTCTGGTCGAAGTTGAAGGCAATCAACTGATCGGTAGCACCATGGGACCACGGCAGCCGAACGGCCCAAGCGAGCAACTTGGCGCTTTTGGGCTGGAACGGTTCAATGCCTTGGCGCCAATCTTCCGCAACGTCGGTCAACGCGTACGCTGCGTGTTTGTCAACACCGGGAGCAACCAGCAGGTCGAGATCAACCTTGAGGTTCGCTCGATCCTCGAGCGGCGGACCAGCAGCACTGGCCAGCAGGAGACGGGGCCAGCTTTGTCGAAGGACATGGCGGCGCCCGGCGATCTGACGCAGGGCTTGTGCTCGCCCTGGTCGGCCGACTTCCTGGAGTGCGGCTGCTACTACTGGGCCGCGAGCAGACCGGACCTGGTCAATGCCGAGGCCGGAGCCGATGGCAAGATTGATGGACACAACTGGCGGCACCGCGACCGGACGGCGGCCACCCCGCCGCAATACTCGATCCGGAACAGCGACCTAGTGACCTACGAGGAACTGTATCGCGATTGGGAAGGCGCGTTGAAATTCATCGTCGGCGGTAGGGACGAGACATGAGCGCCTTGCCCCTCGCCTCGGCGCCGGTGGATCGTCGAGCCCACCTCTTCGATGTTGACGGCGCGCCGCATCTGTTCCTCGCAAACGGCTCACGCGTCTATGGTTTGGCCGATGATAACGTGTCGCGCGTCTTGGCCGCGCTTAAGGACACCGACGCCGGCCACCTCGATCGCCTCCTCTTCGATTTCGGCCTCGATGCGCCCCCGTACATCGAAGCCGCTGCGCCCACGTCCTTCCCGACGCGCGCGCTGTCGCTAGCGGTGGCGCAAAAATGCAATCTCGGCTGCACGTACTGCTACGCGCAGGGCGGCGAGTTCGGCGGCCCGGCACGCAGCATGGATCACGAGATCGCGCTTGCTTCAGTCGACCGGCTGTTCGAGAACGCCCGGGCCGGCGAGCGTGTCAATCTCGCCTTTCTCGGCGGCGAGCCGCTGGTCAACCGCGAGGTCATCGTCGCAGCCACGCGGTACGCCTTGCAGCGGTCGCAGGCCACAGGCGCCGAGGTTGGCTTCTCCATCACGACCAACGGAACGCTGCTGACGCCGGAGGACGGTGCCTTCTTTGAGCAGCACGGCTTCGCCGTCACAATCAGCCTGGACGGCCTCGGCGAGGTGCATGATCAGCAACGTCCGACCAAGTCGGGTAGAGGCACCTTCGAGCGCATCGTCGCGCGCGTCGCGCCGCTGCTTGCGATGCAGCGGCGCATGCAGGTCACGGCGCGTGTCACGGTGACGCCCGCCAACCTGCGCCTGCGGGAGTCGCTCGACGGTCTGATCGACATGGGTTTTCACAGCGTCGGCTTCTCACCGATGCTCGCTTCGCCGACTGGCCAGGGCGAGATGGCCGGAGAGGACATGATGGAGATGCTCCGACAGATGGTCGATTGCGGCCGGGCTTTCGAGGACGCCATCGCCAGCGGCCGTCCCTATCCCTTCGCCAACATGGCAACGGCGCTGGCCGAAATCCATCGCGGCACCCATCGTCCTTATCCCTGCGGCGCCGGCGGGCCTTATCTAGGCGTCTCGGCGGACGGCGGCTTGTTCGCCTGCCACCGTTTCGTTAACGACGAGATCGGCCGACTGGGTGCGCTCGACAGCGGAGTCGACGGTGATCGTCAGCGCGACTGGCTGGCCGAACGTCATGTCGACGCACAAAGCCCATGCCGCAATTGCTGGGCGCGCTATCTCTGCGGTGGCGGCTGCCACCACGAGGTCATCGCCCGCGGCCGTCCGGCTTGCGACTATATCCGCGGCTGGCTGCACTACTGCCTCCAAGCCTATGTCCGGCTGTCGGATGAACACCCGCACCTGTTCATCGCGGAACCGCGACCCTCGGAGGTCGCCGTGGGGTGACCGCCGACGCAATCCGCTGCGATGTTTGCGTCGTCGGGGCCGGACCCGCAGGCGTCGCCGCCGCGCTTCGGCTGGCCGATCTCGGCCGTGATGTGTGCCTCGTGGCACCCTCGCCGTTGGGCAAGAATCGCCGTTGGGAATCGCTGACTCCGGGCGCGTTGAAAATACTCAATGCGTTGGGGCTCGGTACGGCGCTGGCAAATGCCCACTGCCAGCCTTCTCACGTCGCGGCCGTCACTTGGGGCGGCGACGTGAATCGCGCCAGCCATGCCGAAACCACTTTCCTGGTCGACCGCACATGCTTTGACGCCTGCCTGATGGACGCGGCGCGCCGGCGGGGCGTACGGCTATTGACGCCCGCGGTCGCAAGCCGGCCACAGAACATCGGCAGTGCTTGGCTGCTGCCGATCACCACGAACCAGACGATAGCGTCGATTCACGCCGCGCATATCATTGATGCAACTGGACGCAAAGCCCTTAGCGGCGGTAGGCGGCGCAGGCTCTCGCCTGCGACTTTGGCGCTGTGCGCGCGCTGGCGAGGTCGGCCCCATGTGCGCAACGCGACAAGAATTGAAGCCACCGCCGGCAGTTGGCTCTGGTCGGCTAGCTTGGTCGAAGGCATCCACTACGCAGCCGTGTTCGTGGATCCGCGGAGCCTGCGGGTCGCAGGAGACACGCCAGCCGCGACATTTCTCGCAGCGGTCAATGGCAGTTCGTTGCGCTGGGATGGTGCGCTGGGTTCGACCGTTACAGCCTGCGACGCCTCCGCGATCGGCATCGCGCGCGCGCCAGGTATGGACGGCATCATCGCTGCTGGAGAGGCCGCGTTCTCGCTGGACCCTCTATCGTCGCAAGGCATTCAACGCGCACTCGTAGACGGCCAGCAGTCGGCGATAGTCGTCAACACTCTGATCGTGCACCCCGAGCGTCGCGACGTCGCTCTCGCGTTTCATGCGGAACGCCAGGCTGAGGCCGCGTATCGAGACCGTTTGATGTGCCAATCTCTGTATCGCGAACAGGCAATCTCCAACCCATCGCCATTCTGGTCGCGCTATTGCGGACCGGGTGCGCTCCTGAAGCACCTTCCGCGAGAGCCACTCGCCATCGACAGCTTGCGGCCGGAGACCAGGCTTCGATTGAGCCCGCAGGCACGGCTCGAGGACGTCGCTGTCATTGACGGCGATGTGATCGCACTCGCGCCCGCGCTCTTCCATCCTGACTTGGATCGGCCGATTGCGTTCCTAGCCGGGCGGAGCATCCGCAGCCTGCTCGCGCGCGTAATCTCCGGCGTTACAGCAGGGTCGCTCTTCGCTGACTGGAGCGCGGATTCGCTGCCTGAGGGGGCGGCTCTGAAATTGCTACAGTGGTTCTGGCAGCGTCGGTTGCTCGTCGACAATGATTGTACCCCCTTGGTGGAAACCGCAAGTAAAGATGGTTCTGCGTCCGTGCGTTGAACCTGCAACGTCTTGCCGTTGTTGGTCGCAACGACAAAGATCGAGATGTATCATTGCCAAGATCTATGCGAACATCCTTGAGACGGGCGAAAATTTCTGATACACAATGTTTCGAGATACATGTTTATTCCCTCCGGGTATCATAGTGTAATTCCACAAGGAGAGCCCCGCCAATCTCATACCCGATAATATTGTCAACAGGGCTGCGGGCCTGTTCCTATGCCTGGCGACAAACGCTGAGGCAATGGGTGTGCAGAGGGAAAGAGTGAATCTCTCGATGCACTTTGGCGTCGAGAACTATTAGATGGCGTGTACGCTGGCCGAGGCGAGGTCCTCCTACTGACGACGCGCCATCCAGGAGCGCTCATGGCTAAGCGACCGGTATATACTCTTCCCACTGGCGGCGGATAACGGCAGTGTGACGGCGAGTAGCATGCCTCTTGCCAGGGTTTATTAATGCTCTTAGTCTCGATGAACTTGGGGAGAATTCAGTCATGCTGGTGCGCGTGTTCGCTGTTCTCGCGGTTTTGCTTTCCACGGCCACAGCCGAGGCCGCAACCTGCACTGTTCCAAGCTACAATACGTTCTATACGATCCCTGCTAATCACACCGCCGCCGAGGCTTTCAAGGGAAATTTCGACTATCCGGCGGCGACGAGCGAGCCGCTGCCTAGCTTCTTGTCTATCAACTACCATGCAGACTGGAAAGCGTACCTCTGGGCTGTTCTGGACTACGCCTACGAAGGCAACAATGCGGTCGATTTCGACGTCACCAAGAACAGCGTCCGGGGCTGGTACCATGCTCTCTGGATGCACGTGGGCGAAGACGGCCGAGAGTTCTTCCACGGGCTCACTCAGGAACGTCCGACGAGGCCCAACCAGCTCAAAGAAAATACCAGCACGACCTTTTTCACCTGGGCTGTGGGGTACTACAACAGCTTTGGGGCAACGACGTTTGCCAAGGTCTATGCTGATCCGTGCAATCCGGCCATCGACAGCATCCTGTTTCCGGTCGGGACGGTGTCGTTCAAACTGCTGTTCACATCGGCGACCGAACAACAACTGCCTTACCTCGCCGGCGCGCCCATCTGGAAAACCCACACCGGTAGCGGCAACGGTCGCGACGGCCGTACCGAACGGTCGATGCGCCTGCTTCAGGTTGACATCGCGGTGCGCGACCCGCGGGACAGCGCTACCGGCTGGGTCTTTGGCACCTTCGTCTATAACAATGCCGTGGCCGATTCTGACCCATGGCGTCGCCTGCGGCCCGTGGGGCTGGCCTGGGGAAACGATCCGACCGTTGTGCCGGGACAACCGCTGCTCGAGAGCGTGACCGATCCGACGCTGGAATCTATCCTGTTTGGTTGGACCGGACGTGAAGAGCTGGGCTGGGGTGGACGCGCCAATGGCCCGGCCGACAACCTTCTGAGCTCTTGCCTCTCTTGCCACGCGAGTGCGCAGTTCCCGCGCAGCGACGACTTCGGTAATGTGCCGCCGGCGGGAGCCGTGACTGACGTCTCCAAGCGGCTCACCGACTACTTCCGCAACATCAAGGCGGGCGAAGTCTTTGACCTCAAGACCAAATTCTTTGGCACTCCGGAAATCGTCGACGCCGCTTCCGTGGACTATTCGCTGCAGCTGCAGCGTGGACTTGAGAACATGTGCAGCGAGGCCAAGGCTGGCAGCGCACCGTTCGATGTCGCGGGCGTCCCAACGATTTGTTTGCCGCCGCAGCTCAACGTCGGTGGACCGGCGCTTGCGCCTGACACTCCAGCGGACGCCTTCGAACTGCTACAGTCGATCGACTTCGATAGTCTGGTCAACAACCCGGTACGCTAGGACCGACCAGCTTTTCTCAACGAGTTTGGGGGCTCTCATGGATGGACAGAACGACTTCTTTACGTGGCAGAGTCTTGCGACCTTTGCTGGCACGGCGACGGCCACGACCGCCATCGTCAATGGCGTGCGTAGCGTGTGGCCAACGGTCGGCTCGGCAGCTGCGCTGGGCCTCGGTGTCTCGCTGGTGTTGTGTCTCGTCGCTGCGGTTATCGATCCGGCTACGGGACAGATCGTTTTTGCGCGCCCGTTTGCGACCTATCTGATAGCTATCGTCAACGGCTTCTTCGTGTTCGCGTCCGCTGCGGGGCTTTCGGCCGGCGGCGCAGCAGTCGTACACGGTGAGACCAAGAATGCTGCCACCCCCCGGGGGGCGGATGGCGCAACAAATGCACGGACGCCCGCGCCACGGTTCTGGAAGAGCTGGTTCTAGAGCTTGCCCATGCTCAGTGCAGACGCGCGGCGCTTTTCGGAAACGATGCATGCAGTTGTCGTCGGCGTAAGCTCATACGCCGGCTCCGGTCTGCATGATCTGCCCGCCTGCGCGCCAGAAGCCCGCCAGGTTTCAGAAGCTCTTTCTTCAGGCCATGCCTGTGGCGTGCCTGCCGAACAGGTGCATCTAGTTACGGAAGATGAGGCAGGCCCCACGGCAATCGCTGACAAGCTCGCGACCGTCGCAAACGGCTGCAGACAAGACGACATCCTGCTCTTCTATTTTGCTGGCCATGGGGAAGCGGACGAGACCGACGGTTTCATCCTCCGCACCGCCCCCGACGCTGGCGGATCAAGCCGTCTCGGCCGAGGCCAGATCGTAAATGCCATCTCCGCCACGGCGGCGCGCGGCGTGCTGATCATCCTCGATTGTTGCGGCGGCGCCGGTCTCGCCGAGAATGCCCCAAGTTTTCTACAAAGCCTGGGTGGCCATGATTTCAGACTGCTGCTAAGTGCCTCGCGTGTCGGGCAGTCGTCCTGGGAGCTGCCCGACAAAGGCTCCCTTTTCACGCGCCGGTTGCTGCTTGCACTTCGCGGGGATGCCAGGGTTGGCGATTCGGGCCAAATCTATTTCAGGGACTTGGTCGATTATCTCCAGGCCGGCGTCGCCGAGGACGCTGAGGCTAAGCTCGGCCATCGGGATGCGCAAACACCGATCGTTGCCGGCAGCCTTGCGGAAGATCCTCTGCTTTTCTTGCATCGGGATCTGACACTGGCGCAACTGCGCGTCCGCACCCGGCGCATTACCTCTGAAACCCTGCGCCGTCGCGTAGCAATGACGGCAGGCAGCATTGTCGGCCTCGTATTGCTGGCTGGCATTGGCTACTGGGCGTTCCTCGACTCCCACCAATATCTCCAGCTGCGCGGCGATAACTTGGTCCTGGTCCACGGTTACCCAGGACTGAGTGGTTTTGGCTTGCCTCGCGACGATTGGACCTATGCTTTGGGGCCCTCCGACATAACAGACGATGGTGCCCTGTCGAACGCTACCCCATTGTTGCTCGATCGCCAGACCTCACCGGAAAAGGCGATGTTGCACTATTTGAACCCCAACGCGCGAGGCGCAGTACTGTGGTGGCTTGGGGATACCGGAGCCGCCCGCGCAGCCCTTTTCGAGGCAGCGGCGAAAGGCTCGAATCCTGGACCTGCTCCTGATCTTCTGGCCGATATTGTCGAGCCATCGGACACAATTATTCTTGCTGACCTGGTCAGCCGATTGAACCCATCGGCGCCGGCCAATCTGGTCATGGCGCTCAAGCAGATCGATCCCGATGTTGCCTTAAACCGCTTCGACGAGTCCCCTGCCGGTGCCAATAGCGGGTCGCGGCTCAATCTCCTGGTCAGGTGGAGCGGCGCTTGCACCGATGTTACCCAAGCGTGGTTCGACAATGCGATCGCCAGCGATATCAGCGGGGTCGCGTTCCCGACGGCCACGCAAGCGATCCTGAGAACCCCCCAGTGCAAACTACAAGTCGATCGGGCCATCGACGCGCCCCTCTCCTACATCGACGATGGCATCAACACGCTGCGCCTCACCAACGTCGAAGGGTATGCCCAACTGCGCGCCGTCCTCTCCGGCATGCTCGGCAACCCCGATGCAGCCGTGCGCGATAAGCCCGACTTGCATGCGCGACTTTCCCGCTTCTGGCGCTACCTCGACGAGGCACCCTGCGCGGACTGGCTGCTGGACCCACAGCTGCCCCGACAGGCCGATGCACTCATTGATGCTGCCGTCGCGGCAAGCAGACATTGCCCAAACTTCTCGATTAATGCCCGCATTATCGACAACACAGTCCTCGTCGAACTCCATCGGCCAGCCGGAGCCTTATTGCTCGCCCAACTGCCACTTGATGGGACGCTGGATGCAGCATCTTTCGCACCTCTCATCGCCTCGATTGACGCCAAAGCTCCGAACTTGGGCGACGTCATGCTGGCGATGATCACTGCGACTGGGAGCGCAGAACTTCGCATCTTTCTTGCCGACCAACTCCGGATTGCTGGCGTCGCCGCACCAGACATCGTGGCTCTTCGCATAGCAGGACGACCCGACCTCGATCAGCACCTGTTGCGTTGGCTGGCGGCAAGTAATGCCCCGGCTGCGGCGAAGCTCTGCCTCGAACTGCTCCTGACTGGCTCGGCCGATACACCGCTAATCGAGACCCTGGCCTTTTTAGAAGTCGACGAAACTCAACGAGCAACGCTGACTGAGCTCGCCGGCCGCCAGAACCTCATTGGCCGAACCACGCTCGGCATGCTCGTCGGACCGCCTAAACTGGCAGCGGCCCTGCTGACCTCACCCGATGCCAGGGTGCGAGCGCTCGCTACCCGCTACGTCATTGCCCGCGATGACCGGGGAGCAATTCTCAACGAGGCCGCCGCGGCCTTGCAGCACGCAGATTTCAATTTGATCGCCGCGCGTCACGCCAATGACCGATTGGTTGGCCTTCTGGCCGATCTTGAGGCCTTGCCAGAATGGGCGCGTCCGTGGAGGGCGCACTGGATCGAGCAATTGGAAGTCGACGACAATGGCTTATCATTGGCGCTCGAGAAGGCGATGGGCAGGCTGGGAATTTCCTAGTCTAAAGGCGTGACGCTATTCGAGCCGCTCGGAGGAAGGGCACGCCGTCCGGCCTGCCGTGTCTCCTTCGACTGGCGTTGACACGAGCTCGGCCGCCGTGACGGACAGGTTGTGCATGCCTTCAAGGATAGCGGGATACAGGGACTTTGGCGTCCGGGTCAGCGCCTCTTCAACCTGAAGCAGGAACCGGGTGTAGCTCTCGTTGAAGGCCGCGTTGAGCTTCGCGGCAACGGTTCCCGCTGCATAGTCCGACTGGCGTCCGTTGGTCATGAGTGGCCACACCTGGGTGAAATCGACGCCGATGAGGTCCCCGGTGGGCAAGCCAGCCGGATCGTCTGACGGCAGATAGCGACGCCGGTGCGAGAGCTCCTTGAACCGGTAGTAGTGTCCGATCTCAAAGGGCTCGCCGAATCCTGCCGCCCCGCCGTTGCCTGGTACCCAGGCGCCTGGCCGATAACCTGCAGCAAGGCGTTCTTCGCGCTTGTGAGATCATGCACCGGTGAAAGCTCACCCCCAGACGACCAGTAATAGTCCGGTCCGAGCTGGCGTGCCAGGTCGCCGATGAACAGGGCCGCCGGGTAGATTGCATTGAGATCTTCGAGGTCGGCGATGATGCTCATGTAGAAATCGCCGATAGTGGGCTCAGGGATGTCCAGTTCCGTTCGGAACGTGGTCACCGTTAGAGTGCTCGGTTCCTCGATACTTGAAAAGGTTTGGAGGCTCGCCGGCGAGAATGCGGCGAGATCCACCGGGAAGCGGCGATCTTCAAAAGGCATGCCCTTGAAGTTCAGCGTCACCGGATAGATTGGCACCGCATTTCGTCCTAGCGAGACGCCGCCGCCAATACTAGTCATGACGTTCCCGACCAGTCAGATGCAGCATTTCCTCGACCTCGGCACTGCGAATGGTCTCGGCGGCGGCACGATTGGCGTCCTGCTTCGAGCTATATAGCGCCGTGAGGTATGGCGGGATCCTGGCCAAGCACGCAGCCGCTGATCGAAGGGGCAGCAAGCTCGGGAACCGATTTGTCGGCCGCGGCTGCCACCATGTTGAGCGCCCTACCGGCGGTGACTGTTCTCCCTGAGCGCAGTTTTCCAGTGGCTTGGCGAGCTTGCGTTCGGGCCGACAACGACTGTGGGAGTTGACCCGAGGGACTGAAGCCGCCCAACCATCCCAGGCGGCCGTTAGTCGAGCGCTGCACTGCCGCACTCTGAGATCAGCATGCTTACGACCCACCAGCACTTGGCCGAGCCACAGCGGTCGGGGTGAATTGACGCTATCTATCACCCATACCATCAATAGTTCCTCAACGCTGGTTCCCCGAGCACGGCTTCTTCGCTAGCGACAACGGACGCGTCGACTGGACCCTAGGCGAGGTGTTCTCCGGCGCGTTATCGGGAGCCACACTACGGATCGACTGAAGACGGCGGATGATGCGAGCGACTTCGCCACTCGCCTGGACCCGCGCCATCGAGTTGCCTCCGCTGCCCATCGTCGTTAGCCGGCATATTACGCGCGCAGGCTTTCCCTGCTTCAGCCCGCGTGTTGCCGGGGCTACGACCATTGCCGACCCCCCTCCGCTTAAGTTCTATGGATGCGCAAAGACTGCGCGTTTTTCGCGGTTGGCTATCGCCTTTCGAAATTCTGCAAGTAGTATGTGGCGAAAGACTTAGGCGCATTTAGTCTCGTAAAGAGGAGGTGTACAATGGCCGAAGGACTTCCATTACCCTGGCCCTTCCCGTGGTCTACCCGCAGCTCGTTGCTGCGCAAACATGCACGGCAGGACAGATCAAACCAAGCGCCAGCAGGGTTCAAGTCTGCTGCCGTCGAGCCGATCGCCGCTATTCGATCGAGCGCGGAGAGAGCGCTCGCGGAATTTGGACTGACGTTGCCACAGGTGAAAGCTACGGAACTTTATCTGATCCGCGGACTGACAACCTACAAATCCTCCGAGGGTGAAGTTATCGGCGTGATCTATCCGCCAGAGTTCCTCTACGTCCTCGACGTTGGTACCCCAACGCGAATTGGCGGCAGCTTTCAATGGCAGAATCTGGGAACTGGCGATCCGACCTTCCCTGACCCATCGAAATTGACGTTGCGCTCGATCATCGGCGACGATGATGCACACCTAATTTACCCAGTCGTGCCTGGATCGCTTCTGATCGGGCTCAAGCCCGGCACACCAGAGGCCGACGTTCGTGCAGCTCTCGAGAAGGAAGGCCTCAAAGACATCGAGTACCTGGATTTCTTAGCCTTTGCCCGCTGTGCACCGTTCCAAGAATCGGATCTGGCTGCCACGCTCGGCGGAAAACTTGATTTCGCCACCTATATCGAGGTCGATCATGTCGTTCGGCTTATCGATTTCTCGCCGGGATGGCGGGTCGAACGGCTGCTTTAGAGTCAGAACAAGACATGGGCCAAGGCTTCTTGGCCTAGAAAAACCTTGGTTGCGGAGAGGGCGATGAAGGCACGGGGCATCCTCGTCAAGGTGAACGTGCGGGCGCATTGAGGAGGCGTTCGGATGGATCAAGACGGTCGCCGGACAGGCGAAGACGAAGTTGCGTGGCCGCGACCGCGTCGGATGGGCCTTCACCTTCAGCGCCGCCGCCTACAATCTAGTGCGGCTACCGAAGCTGCTAGCGGTGCCGACGTGACGCGCGAATGCCTGGCTGCGATCCCGGACACCTCGATCTCCGGCCGCCGGGTGGCGCGTGAACTGACGGAACTGATCGCCCGGCGCGGCAAGCCGGGCATGATCGTCTCCGACCACGGCACCGAGTTCACCTCGAACGCGATCCTCGCCTGGTCGAAGGATCATCAGGTGGAATGGCACTTCATCGCGCCGGGCAAGCCGATGCAGAACGGCTTCTGCGAAAGCTTCAACGGGCGGATGCGGGACGAGTTGCTGAACGAAACCCTGTTCTTCGGCCTCGACCATGCCCGAACAACCATCGCCGAATGGGCAGACGACTACAACCGATCGCGCCCACATTCGGCGCTCGGATACATCACGCCTGCGGCTTATGCCGCCAATCTCACCGCAACGGACGATCGGCCGATCGGCTGCGCAACCCCGACCAGCTCCGCCGATCACCCGTTGCTCAACCCGCGCCATACGACGTAAAACCCGCCGAGGCTCTAACTGCAGCCGGATGAAAATTCAGCGGCAGGTCACAGCCCATGCCCCATGTCGCGGTTCTTCGAGAATACCGAATGGTCCCAAGCAGCAGCATCGACGCCGATGCCGACGAACCAGCGGAACAGAAGATCGTGTTCGAGCGCTCCATCAAAAGCCGTTCCGAGCGGATCGAATAGAACGCTGCAACAGCATCGCCCGCAGCAGCTTCTCCGGTGGGATCGACGGCCGCCCGATCGGCGAGTACAGCGCCGCGAACTCCCGCTCCAGTGCCGAAAGCGCCTCGTTCACAATCGCCCGAATCGTCCGCAACGGATGATCGCGCCGCACCCGCACCTCAAGGTCTACGTAGCTGAACAACTCGCCACGGAACTTAGGCGAGAACATCATCTCAAGCAGCGCTGTTATTCAATCACCGTCACCTCAAACAGCGCAGTATCATCACTCGTTTTAAGAAACAAACTGTCGCGTTTGCTAATCGTCAAGACTTCGCCTTCTCGCATCGGATGGGATGTGCCATTGATTACTGCCGTTGCATCGCCTGCGACTAAATTGATGACCCTGCTCTTTCCGGGCGCAACTTCAGCGCTCTGATTCCCAAGGAGCGAGTATTTCGAAACCAGAACCGTCTTTGGTGAAAGCACCCGGATGCTGTCTTCGCCAGGCGCCCCAAACGGGACCAGGAGCTGGCCTGCGAATTCGTCTCTCAAGACGAGGTCGGGTGCTTTCACTTCCTGCTCGACCAAGACGTGGGCCTCGGTCAGTGTTCGCCTAGTCAACGGTTCTTCTGCATTTTGCGCAATGCCAGGAGCCGCCCAGGATATTGCGGTCCAGACAGTGCACCACCACAACGTATTACGGTTCATCACTGAGCTCCCACGGCTAACGGCTAGGCCGCTCCCTGACGCGCGCTACGCCAGCCGACCAAAAGTAACCGGGGCTATCAGTCGGTCCGAAGCGCATATAAATAGCCTGCTGTCGTTGCGACGTAAATCCTGTCGGAAGTCAGTACCGGTTCTCCGGAGATGGCTCCTTGGAGCGGAACCTCAGCCACGACCTTCGGATCGGGGACGAGACGAAATCCAAACTGCGTGCAGTTCGGCGTCTCAACATCGGGGTGCTCGCACCGATACCCGCTCGCCGGTTCGATGCTTGGGTCGGCGAAGGCTACAAGCCACCCAGAACGGGTGCCAACAAAAATGAACCCATCTCGTCCGCTCGGCACACCGAGAGAGTAGGCTTCGCCAGGCGTGGTTCGGGGCACATCAATAATCCACCGCAATCGCTGCTCCGCCGAAGAACACACATTAAAGGAATGAAGGCGAGCATAGTTCGAGATTTTCCTTACATTTATGTTCAAGCCGCCAGCATCGTGACGAAAGTGTCGTTCCAACCGAGACCGGAACGGAGAAACCGTGTGTCCCCGTGCTCCGTCCAATTATTTGTCGGTGCAAACGGGAAGCCAGTTTGTGGGTACTGCCATGCCAAATCCGCCCCGCTCTGGTTCGCGGATTCGGTACGGACGGCGTAAGTCCACCCGTCCTTCATCGTAGAAACAGCCAGCACTCCGCAGGGGCTCTTCATTATAGTCACGCCAGCCGCCCAATCCGGATCATCATCTAACTCGACCGGCACCGGCTGCAATTTCCACTTAAGGCTGCCCGTCAGTCCATCAAGCTTTAGTAGGGCGAGGGCATGATTTGAGACGATCTGATCGCCTGGTCGCAAACCGGCTCGTATGTTCCCGGTCGTCGCATAAACGTCCATCCCATCGGAGGCGAGCGAACTCCAGATGCCTCCGCCGCGCGGCGACGCAGCCTCAAAGGAGAAGTTCGCGTCAAGGCTGCCGTCGCTCAACCGCACCGCCTTAACCGAACCAGCCTGGATTGGATTGTCACAATGGTTGGCGATGCCGACATAGACCCTATCGTTGACAACTAGCGGCGCCGAATAGCCAATCTGCTGGTGAGTTTCCTCGAATGCCTTGGCAACCTCCTGATCGTTCGCAGCTTCATACAGGCTGGTCAGTCCGGTTATCGGCGCTAAAGCATCAGATTTCCAGATAGGGCCCCCGGTCTCGATATCCAAGGCAAAGAGCCGCCCGTCACCGAGTCCCGCACCTATAGAGCGGTCCGGGGCGCCAAAGATTACCGCATTGCGCCCATCGACTTGCGCGATCACTGCGCTTGCGGCAATGCCGTAGCTCGACGGATTACAAGTGAATTGTGAGGTAAGGGGAAGCTCTCCGGCGCGAGGACTGCCAAAGCTGTTTCAGAGTAAATCTATCAAAGGCATAAAACACACCATTGCCGCCACCAATAAACAAGCGGTCTCCGTGTACCACTGGAGACGACCAAAATCCCCGGCGCGCTGCGTGGTCAGTTAGAGGAGGGAGCTGCCACTGCACATCGACTCGGAGCTTTTGAAGTTGCGAGAGTGTGTAAATATCGTGGTCAACGGAAGCAGGCGCGCCCGTTCGCGCCGGGTCGCCCCGATAAGTCGCCCACTGCGCCTCCGCAGTGGAGCAGAAAAGCAGAACTGCTGCCGCGAGAAACGCCGAACCGGTCTGTCGCGAGGACCGATTACGGCGCAGCGGTGATGATCCGAATTCGAATATCCACATGCTGTTCGCCCCGATTCTCTAGGAGGAACGACTGGCCGGATGACAACGACCAACTCGAACCTGGTTGAAAAGGCCTCTCAACGATAGCCCCTCCTTCCGCATACATAACTTGTCCACTACCGCTAAGTACCAAGTGCGTTGAAGGGCCACGCAAAGCGATGCCTTCCGTTTGCTGGCCAGGGCCAACCAAGACATCGATTATTTGAATTCGGAGGCCATCAACCGTCGAGTCGTTAAATACGCGAGCAAGGAGCCCGCTCGCGAGTATTCTGTACGGCTCGCTTGGTACGTAGGGCGAAAAAGTCGGATTGGCTGGCAGGGGAAGTGGCTCAGCTATCGCCACGGTCGCAATAAGAAGCGATGCAATCACTCCGCAGGTTGCATTACCACCACCTATTCCGGAAAGCCCCCGCCGCATTTTTGTTCGCCTTGTGAAAAACGCACGCTTGATGCAGATCACACGCGACTGCTGCAGCGCTTCCTACCCGCGATCCAACTTATACTTGCACGTTTCTACTCCGATAGTAAAGGGGGATCGCGAGTCGGCGCAAATCAACGGCGCTCTGCAGGCGGATTTCCGTCCACAAGGTAGGCCAAGAGCGACAGGCAATCATTTTGTCGGTACAAGCGTCTGAAGTCGGCGCTACTAGGCATGCGTCACGAGCAACTTGCAGCTACAGGGCAATTTCGTCAGCGCTCGTGTAGTCGGAACAGGTAAATCCCCGCGTTAAGCTCCACTCCGACGTTAGAGTTTCGGGCCAATTGATTTTGGCTTACCCGGGTCTCGGGACCGATTAGCGGTTGCGAACCTCTCAATTCTGGAAATGATTCCCAGTGGCCTCTCGATACAATCCAGTCAGTTCGCCAAAGTGCGAATGCCTTGCATGACGTATCTCTCTTTGAAGACCTCGACGTTCGAGCGGCTGGCGGTCGATCAGGGGTTGCTTTTCGTCAACATCGCGTTGGGTACAAGCAGCGGTCTCCAGTTCGTTCTGCCTGCATACTTCCCATGTTGGCCGGTGACGCGGTCCCATAGAACCGCGAAGCCCTTTGCGGAAGCGTGCAGCATGGACCTCAATTCTTCGGCCCGGCGCTTTTCGTGTTTGGATTGGAGGTCGCGTCGTTCGGCGCGATGACGTTCGACCCATCGCCAGCCGCTGTTCCTCCAGTGTTTGTGCTGCTTCTGCAAATTCGGCCGTGATGCTGTCCATGAAGCCGGTGAGCTTCTCGCGCACCACACTGGCGACCTGTGCCTGCGGCACGTCGATGTGCTCGTTCTCAGCCTTCAGCAGATGCTTGCCGAGATCAATGGCGCCACCGCGCTTGCTGTCCTTCAAGATCATGGCCGAGGGCGGTCATCAGCCGCCTCTGAGGGCATAGTATTCGCGCCATGGGCTGAGGCTGTCGCACCGAGCCGCATTTCCCCTGATCCGGCGCCTCCAACAGTCGCTAGCCCGAGCCCCCCTCCCGTGGGGGATGACCACAGTAAAACAAGCCTTAGCGATAACTTGCAGGAGCCAGAGGAGCAGAAAATGCCCTGTTCCCACGCCATGCTCCATCCTGCTTGGCGCAATCTCTATAGCCGTCGGCCTCAAGCATTTTAGCGATCAGCTCCTCGAACTCCCGCCAAGAAAGATTTCGAGTAAAATCAGCTTGCGCTGAACGTTCTGCAAGAGCCCTGAGCTCGGCGCAAGTTTTTGAAGATTACTCTGCGTGTCCGGCCGCGCCAAGGAATCGCTGCCGAAGAATTCGAACGTGAACTGCGAATCCACAGCTATGGGTGGGACCTCGGTGGAAACAAACAGAGCACGTGAGCCAGGGAACCGCGCAATGGCGCTAGCTACTATTGCTTCAACCTGATCACCAGCCCAATCCACTTCGTCGAAAACAAAAAGCCAGCGCGTATCGGCGGCGACTTCCCTCCACATCCGATCAGGATCGCGGGCAAGTGCGGCATAAGTCGTAGTAACCGATACGTCGCCTGCCGCATCAACCGGCCACGGGTCAGTGCCTTGACCGACGTGTTGCCACTGTTCCCCTAGTGCACGGTGGGCACTTATGAGCAGAACCTTATCCACGAGGCCAGCCGCAACCATGCGGGTCGCCGCAACGTGCGATGTCGCGGTCTTCCCCATACCCGGTGCTGCGACGAGCAACGTTCGCTGATCGCTTCGGGTAAGGAAGCTTTGCAAGAATTTTTCTTGAAACGGCGCAAGTTGTAGCGGACTGAAATCCGTCATCTGCCTTTGCCAAACATTCGGCCAATCTTGAGATTTACAGGACGACTGGTGAGGACTCTTACCGCCTCACGAAGCACTGCATGCGCCTCTTTCACGAGCGTTGCATCGCGCTCGAACTGACCTTCTGGTCCGCCAACGAATTTCTCGCCGTGGAGGTAGCTGTTGCGCACACGGCAGACGCCATTGACGATGAGCTGCGCCACATTCGTGAGAGGCTGGGTTTTCTCAGGCGACCATTTCATGGTCGCGAGC
Source organism: Mesorhizobium sp. M0166 (assembly GCF_040322255.1). Lineage (NCBI taxonomy): Bacteria > Pseudomonadati > Pseudomonadota > Alphaproteobacteria > Hyphomicrobiales > Phyllobacteriaceae > Mesorhizobium > Mesorhizobium sp. M0166. The sequence continues at coordinate 29,830 of NZ_JAMYTD010000030.1, forward strand.
AGGCGTCTTGGTGGATCGCCCACGAGCGTAATCGCGATTCCACTCGCCACGATATGTTGGAAAAATTCTGGCCCGAGTTTCTTGGCGAACTCGTCCCAATCGGCCTCGGCGATATCCTTATCCTTGCGCAAGTACCCAGACCTTTTGAGCGCATGCTCGGTTTGCGCAAAGGTTCGAGCGAAGTCCTCTGCTTCCTTATATGGATTTGTCATTACGGCGACCCCTCCTCAGACCGGTAGCCTACCGGTCGTAGTGGTTCGCGACAATTGCGAGGGCATGCCGTATAGCCGGGACAGGATTCTCCGCACTAGAGAGCGTTGGGCTGGAAGGCAAACCCATGTCTGTTTTCCCGGCCTCGTTCGCCCAAGGCGGCCGGTACCCTTCTGGCCCCCCAACAATTGGGCTCTGACTAGACGGCCAGTTTTGTACTGCGACAGTAGCGAACCGAACGACCGCAATGAGGTCCTTTCACGCCGGGAGCGTCACCATCAGCTTTTCGCTCTTTCAGCCTGAAAGCGGACCACCCGCTAAGTCTCAAGACCCGGTCTTTTAGGCCAGTCAGCATCTGAGCTCTGCGAACGGCAGCTCCCGGGATTGACGATTGGACCATCGAGTGTCCGGGATGGGCGCAAAGCAGTCATCGCCTGACGCGGTCGGAGCATTTTTTCGGCCATCGGTCGCTGCCAACGCTACGCTGGGGTGCTCCCGACGGCTCGGCAGTAACCAGCGCGGTGGCGGGCCGAAAGGATTCGACCGTGTTCCCTCTGCCTTCGGAGGGCCCTGCTGGTTGATCCTGCCCGGAGCATCAGACTAATGATCGCGCTTCCCTCCGGCCTTTTTCTAGCCGGCAGCCCGAGACGGTCCTACCGTGGTCAGAACCCCCTTTCAGTCCTGCGCGAAGTCGGCGTAGAGATGCGTGAGGCACCGGTATCGACAGATGTTCTCAATGAAGATTGCCTTGTCGATCCGAGCGTAGGAGGTCGTCTCCGTTCATCATTCGCGGACGCGACCATCCCAACCAAGATTTGGTTTGAGGTAGAAGATGACGGAACCACTGTATCTGACACCGGAGGAAGTGAGCGAACGTTTTCGAGGCGCGATCTCGACCGGGACATTGGCCAACTGGCGAGCAATGCGCGTCGGGCCGGCTTTCGTGAAGATTGGAAAGTCCATCGTCTATCCCGTGGCCGACCTAAACCAATGGGCGAATCAGCAAACCGTTAAGTGCCGCGCGACAAATCGACTCAACGGGAAGGAACATGAGCAATCGTGAACCTCGTCGAATAGAGCTCCCTACACACCCCAGAAACCGCCCTCACCTACTTCGCTATCACAATTTTCCCGTTAATTATCAAGTAGATAGGGGGTGGCGACGGGTGGCACATAATGAGCATCATCACGCAGCTCGTGCGGGGTCGGCGGCAAAACAATCAGAGTGCCAAGCCCTTGATAGAAATCTGACGACGGAGCCCTTGCCGGTGCCGCTAACGCAGCTTCACTCATCGGCCCAAGTCGAGGGTGATGGATAAGCTGAACGTCATAGGGCCCTGCCGGCCCCACGGCCGTGTAGCGCTCACCGCGAATGTCGTAGCTCAATATCCGCTGTTCCGCGTTCGGAAGCAACCCGAAATGGCCACAAGCGGCACTCTACTGCGAGGCCCCGACTACATCCCATGCCGAGCAGTCTGCGTCGACCGGTGCTCCGCCTCAGCAAGCGGATGGCGTGGTTGGCCGCTAAGCCCTGCGGTCAACAAGGACTTACAGAACGCAGGGGTGAGCTTGCCGCGGTGGATTACGACGTTATTGTGACCGATCGCAGCCCGGGCGTCCTGCCACTGCCGATTGTAGCCGCGCTGTTCATTGGATTTGACGTGGCAAGCGGCGAAGGAGGCATCATCCAGCGTTGCCAACTGCGCCGCACCTACCGGCCGGTTCGTATGGATGTGCACCCACATCGGATTCGGCATTGCACCATTGCGCAGCGCCTTGGGTTGCAGCCTGATCTCGAACAGTTCCCCTGGCTCGCCCTTCAACGCGCGCGGTAGATCCGCAGGCGTCAACTCCTTGGCCTCCCGCAAGTTTTCCAGGTACTTCTGCGACGGAAATGCGTAGGTTTTCATGCAATCGATCGTATTAGTGGCCTTTCGCTTGTTCACATCGTTGGCCACTCCCCGCGCGTCGGACAACATCACCTTGAGCCGGACTGTTTTCTCGTGCACTTCGCGCACATGCGCAGACGTGAGCAGGCCGCGTCGACGAGGCTCTTCCAACGCGTCCAGACAGGCCTGCATCTCGGCGGCCTGCGTCTGCAGGCGTTCGACCACGATGCCCACTACGTGATCGGCGTCCTCGGGTTTCATCTGGCGCGCTTGCGAGACGGTCCTTTGCTGACCAGCCAGATCAACCGCTTGAGCAGTGGCGTCAACGACTGCATCGACGGCGGTGCCTGCCAGACTGCCAAGTGCGCCGCCGCCGCCGCCGCACTCGCATGCGCCTCATTCGCGCTCACGAGCTTCTTCGTACCCAGATCCGAGCGCACGAGAACCTTGGCTGCGGGCGCTGCGTCGTCGTCGTTCGCAGCAACTTGCGGCGCCGGCCGCCCGGCGGCCAAAGTCTCGGCGCCCGCGGCCGGCTTGCTCTTGCCTTTCCCTTTCCTGCGGGCTGCGGTGCCTTCGGCCATTTCAGCTTTGCCCGCAGTGTCGGCCGTTATCGTAGCGCCCGCGTCGGCCGGCGTTGCAATGATGGCGGGCGTCTTCGGCTGCAGCGCCAGGAGGCGCATGACATCGTGCGCAGTGATCCACGCGTCGTCCATGATATGGCACAACAGGTCCAGTGGGAGGCCGGCACCTGTTGGGTCATTGCCTAGCTTGGCAAGCATGTCTTGCAACGCCGATCCAAATTCCGAAAGTCGCTCCATGACTCCTTCCAGAACAGCGCAGTGCTCTGCGTCGAGTGGGCGCCCTTCGCGGCGAAGAACAGCCTCGGACGTGGAGATAAATGCCGGAAAAACGTCGGCGATAAAGGTTCCCAGCAGACGCACCCGCCCGTTCTCACCCATGAGGGTTTCTCTCACGTCTGCCCCAAACGTGCTCGCCAGCGGCTCAATCTCGACCTGTGCGAGAGCGACACGCGATTCCAGCTGCATGCACGTCGTGTACAGCGCCCAGCCGGTGTGCAGCCGCAGCGTCGCCTCGTCGTCCCGCCGCATCTCTGCCGCTGTACCTGGTATGTTGACAGTGGCGGCGCAGGCAGAGCGCGTCCATTCGCAGCGCCGTGCTTTTTTCTCCCACCACTCCATGCAAGGCACATGGTCCTTCGCCACACTGGAAGCCACTCGGCTCAGCTGGTCGGGGGTAGCGTTGGATTGGAGCGTCCGCTTGAGCAGGGCTGCCGTACGCTTCCTGCGCTCTTCCAAGGGGAAAATAGTCTCTAAGGCCAGTTGGTTGCATTGGTCCGCCGCATCGAGCACGGCGTAGCGGTATCCACGCGCCTCATCGTGGGACAGAATGCTCCGCGCCACAGCCGGCGGCAGGCTCGCGTAGTAGTCCAGAACTGTTGAGCCTGCCTTGACGAACCGATCGGCCAGCTCTTGCCCCTCCTCCGAGTTCCGGGCTTGCGCGGCCGCATTGCGGCAAGCGTCCAGTTCCTCAATCAGGCCGTGCATTCGTTGCTTGGCTGCGTTGATTTCTTCGCCTGTCAAGGAGATGGGGACTGCCACACCCGACCGCGTCGGCGCGGCTTCCGTGGCACCGGGAAGAGTGCCGTGGTGGCGCAGGAGGGTTTTGGCTCAGAATCATGGAACACGATGAATCATCGCGGCGCATTTTGTAGAGCGAACGATAAGTCTTGCACGACCAGCCATTTATCCCTCGCGAGATCAATGCCGCGGGCAATTAGCAGGCGAACTCCGTCCGGACTGAGTACCTGTTTCAACGCGGGCAAAAGAAGTTGTGTAGCCATGTCACGAAATGCTTGGTCCGCTTCTCTGCCGGCCGATGGTCCATGAAATCCCCTCTGCACGCACGACGCCGGAAACCTCCTTGCCGATATGATGCTCAAGCACCGGCCGCCATGGCACCAGCGTGAACTCGCGCGATTTCTCGATGACAGCGTATTTTCCGCCGGCGAGCTCGACGGAGCGGCGGAGCGTGCCTTCTATTCGATCTCCACTCTGGGCTTCAGAATAGGGCAGACCGAGTTCGTTCGACAACTGGCCGGCCACGCGGTTCAACTCGCGTTGGCGCAGCATCGAAAGCATGTTGGCGCGATAGACGATCCGGTCCTGCTCTTCCCGAGCAAGACCTTGCGCAATCAGCCACTGCCGTCGGCGGCCTTGCGCCTCTCGGACATCGCGGCCGAAACCAGAGCTGTGCAAGGCCTCCGGTATGTCGGAAACCAGCTCTCGATCGAGCCAGGTGGCGCCGTCGAAGCTGACTTGTTGTTCCAGCGGCGTCGATGAGAGCTTGTCAACCGTGACAGGCTCGGCCCCGGCCCGCTGACGCTCGTAGTCAGACACACGGTCGAGATGATCCGGTGCGACGATCCAGGTGCCGTCCGGCTCGCGCTCGACACGACCGGTCGCCCGGCGGATCGCCTCCAGTCGCCGCACGTGCGTTTCGGCAAAGCGTTCGGTGGCCGACTGGTCATGCTTGAGATGGATATCGACGCTGTAGCGCCCGTCATGGGCCGTGGCGATCTCGGCAATTGTGCGGTCGACTTGCCTTGGCCCGGTGTCCCTCCGCGTGACCCGCACTATGCAGCCCTCTGGCGTCGGTTGGGTGGCATCGCCTTTGCCGATATCAACATAGTGGCTTTTGCCGTCCACGCCGTCGACGACGAGGTAATGGCGGTCATTGATTTCGTCGGCCAGGCCGCGCGCAACGATGCGGCCGACGACAGGCTGCATCTGCTCTGCAGATCGATCATGGACAACATAGTCGGCGGCACTGCGGGCGAGCCCCTTGCCGGTCAGTTCGCGGTGCATTGTCTTGATGATGTCGCCCCGCTCGCCGATGCGGCGCAGCGTCGCTTCAAGCTCGCCATCAAGGCGCCAGCGGCCCGAGCCGACTTGCTCAGCCAGACCCATCCGCTCGAGCTTGCGCAGGCGGCCCTGGTGCAGCGTCTGGCGAAACGTGTCTCCGGTGGCCGGTGAGACATGCCCCTCATCGTCGCGCATGCGGAGCAGCTGCCGATCGATGCTGGTGAAGCGTTCCCGCTCCATTTCCTGGCGCAGGCGTTGCTCGATCTCGCGGTCCGTTCTCGGGCCAAGGTCGAGGCTGACCAGCTCGGCCGCCCGTTCACGGATTCCAGACGAGATGTAGTCTCGCGCGATGACAAGATTTTCGCCGCGGTCGTCCTTGCCGCGGACGATAATATGGGTGTGCGGATGACCAGTGTTGAAATGATCGACAGCGACCCAGTCGAGCTTGGTGCCGAGGTCTTCTTCCATTTGCGCCATGAGGCGCCGCGTGAGCGGCTTCAGGTCATCATACTCGATGCCGTCTTCAGGGGCGACGATGAAGCGGAACTGATGCCGGTCGCCATCGGCACCATCGATGAACGCCTTGCCATCGACGCGGTCGCTGTCGGCGCTATAGAGCTCGCCAGGCTCCCCTTCGCGGGTGACGCCGTCGCGCTGGAGGTAGCGAAGGTGTGCACGTGCCCCGTCAACACCCTTGCCGGCCAGCTTAACGATACGCGCCTTGACGACGGCGCGCCGCTGCCGAAACGCCGCGTGGCGGTCGCGCGCTCTGAGAACGGCGGCAGCAGCCCCGCCGCGCCCCGCCCGGCTTCCGATGAAGCGGCCAGGGCGACCGCTGCCGCCGCCGGCTCGGTTGATCGCGGCGCGGATCTGGCCGGCGAAACGCTTGCCTGCCTTCGAGCCGCGCGATCCGATTTTGCCCAGGCTCGGCTTGAACTCTTCATCCTGCATTGAGCCTCCTAGTAATCTTGAGCAATCAAAGTCTTGTCGGCAGAAGCTCTCCTGACGCTGAAGGCAGCCTCCATGAAAAACGATGTGCAGACAAAGACTTCGCCGCCTCCAGGAGGCGATGCCTTTATCTTGCCTTCCCGGACCTGCCTCCCTGCCCCGCCCGACCCACGGTACCCCTGCCCTCACCTGCGATCCGGCCGGCCTGACCTTGCTCGCTCCGATCCGAGCGGCACCACAATTTGGCCATTCGGATCGGTCGCGGAAACACCGTTTCGCAGGAAAAACAGCGACTGCCCGGACGGGATTTCCGGCGCTTTTCCGGAACGGGATTTGCCGGTGAACGCGTCCATGTCGGCGGCCGAAATCCCCGCCGCCTTGAGCTCTTCCAGATACGAAACCGTCTCGCTGGGCAGCAGTCGCCCACGCTGCAAATGCTGTTCGTAGCGGTCCGGCCCAGCGTTATAGGCGGCAAACAGGCCGGGAAAGCCGAAGCGGTCATACATGGCGCGCAGATAGGCAGTGCCTGCCAGAATGTTATCGCGAGGGTCGTGCGGATCGGCTCCCAGGCCAAGCTCTGCGCGCATCTCCTCGTAGGTGCCGGGCATCACCTGCATGAGGCCAATGGCGCCGGCGTGTGAGGCGATCGGCCGTCCGTCCAGCATTGTCTGCCCCCGGCTTTCGGCATCCATGACGGCATAAATCCAGGGCTGTGGAATGCTGAAACGCCGGCTTGCTTCGGCTATCAAGTGCTGCCATCGTTGGAGCTGCGGACCACGGGAGATGGCGGCCGGCTGAGCGTCGGTCGCGGCGGAACAGGCGCATGGCGCTATCGCGACCATGCCGAGCATCAGGAGGGTTACTCGGTCCATAGCGGCACGAGCCTCCCGGCAATATTTTCGGCCGGCACCGGCCCGAAATAGCGGCTGTCGAAGGAGCGGTTTCTATCGTTGCCGAGCAGGAAAAACTCGTCGGCGGCGAGCTTGCGGCAGGCATTCCACCAAGGCAGCGGACGGTGCTGCGTGTCAGTTGCCAGCCGGCGCGCGACAATCTCGCCGCCGATGATGATGGCGTCGCCGAAGGCGCAGACATGCTCGCCAGGCAGCGCGGCAAGGCGCTTGACCAGCGGCACATTGCTGGGCAGATAGAAGCGTTCGGCGGCGAGATCGGCGACCGGTTTTGGCGGGCGGACGAGCACCAGATCGCCACGAGCCGGTGATCCGGACGCGACGCGATAGAGGCCGACCGGCGCACTGGCCGAGGCGTTCCACACCAGCCAGGGCGATGGGTTGTCGAAAGCGGCGAAGCCGATCAGGCCGAGGCCTATTGTGGCCACGGCGATCGTCTTGCGCGCCCCAATGCGCCGCAGATGGCTGCCGATCAGACGGATAGTGGGACGCCGGCTCATGAGCGGCCTCCCTCACCGGCCGAGCCGGAATTGTGCCCGCCATCCTCGGGCCTGGTCTCCTGCGCGCGTCCCTTCGACCAGTCGTCGAGCTCGTCGATGTGATAGCGGACATACCGGCCGTGCTTGCGAAATTGCGGGCCGCCGCCTTTGAGCCGCATCTTCTCCAGCGTGCGCTGGGACAGCCCGATATAGAAGGCGGCCTGCGCGGTGTTGAGAAACGGACTGCCCTTCTTCGCGCGGGCCGCGCGTTCGTTTTCGTCGTCCATGATGATCCTCGTTTCGCTACGGACAAGCGAAGGCGAGGATCGGCGAGCGAGATCGTTTCGGGGACGGGCGAAGAGTGGGGGGCGAGTTTTCGCCGCCCCTTCTTGAGAAGAGCCCCGCGCCGGTTGCGGCGCGAGGCTCGAGGCAGGCGGTTCAGTCGACCGGGTTCCAGATGATGGCGTATGTGTCGTCATCATCCTGGCCGGCGGCGCGGCCGAGATTGGCGTAGAGCTTGCGCGGGCCGAACTCCGGGGCGGCAATCGACAGGCTCACATAGTCCTTGCCGGAGGTCTCGCCGGTGCGGATCCAGCCGGCCCCTACTTCGACCGCTTGCGTCAGCACCCGAAAGTCGGGATGGGTGTCGGCGCTCTTTGCCTGATTGGGCACGATGTCGATGTCGGCGCGGACGCTGAGCGTCTTGAGCTGGCCCTTGTAGCCGCCGTTTTCCTGTTTGGTGACGTATCCGATCGCGGTCATTTTCAGTCTCCTTTTGGTGCTCGCCGGGGACCATTCCCCTGCGATGGCGGACCGTGATGGGCGCGTCCGGACCGCCGGAACCGGGACGGCCGCAGCGATAGCGGAGGACCCGAGCGGACAGCTTTTTTGAAGCGAAGCGGCGCGAGGAAGCCGCCGCAGGCGGCGGGGAAAAAAGCTGCTGGCGAGGGTTTCGGGCGGGCCGGATCCGCCCATAGGTCGTCAAGCCAGCCGCAGGGGAATGGTCCTGAGACACCATGGAGACAGGTGGCGCGATCGGTGGCACAAGAGCGTGCGGCAAGTAGGGGGCTGGCTGCGCGGGCTCTCTCGGGAACCGGATCGGACAATTGGCCCCATGCGCCTGGCGCCTCGGCAAGCAAACCGGCGTGGTGCAGGGCTGCCGAGATGGGCGCGAGTTGGCGCCGGGATTTCTCGCGCGCGGCACTGGCTCGACAAGACGACCGATCGGCAGCCGGTGCGGCCCGGAGCGGCGCGCGCGACCTGAGCGGCGGCACTCGAAAGAACCGCCGCTCGGGCCCTGATCGACTATTCGCGCGCGAACAGCGGCTGCACTTGTGTCCACTGATCGGCGGTGCGGAAACCGCCGCGGCTGGTGTAGCTTTCGGCGGGGAATTTCATCCAGCGCGGCAGCCAGGTCTCGACCCTGAGGCGGCCATTCTCGCCCGCCAGGAAGTCACGGATGATCTTCTTTTGCGTCTTGACCTTCTCGGCGACATTGCCATCCGCGACCAGCTTGCCGCCGACCTCGGCCAGCATCGAATTGGCGATTTCCTTGTCGCGCAAGAGGTCGAAGAAGGCGTCGTCCGGTTGCCACCATGCGCCCATATCGACATTCAGATGGTTGCCGAGCGCCTCGATGACGGCGCTGCCGGCTGCAAGCGTATCGGCCATGACAAGGGTGAGAACGCGCATGACATCGTCGTCGCAGAGCGCCAAGAGGCGCGAGAAGACGCCGGCGATAGCAAAGGCGTCGCTATTGCCGCCGGCGACCACGCCACCATCCTCATCCGGTGATCCGAGCAGGGCCAACACCTCGCGCCGCTTTTTGCCGAATGCAGCTTCGGCCTTGCAGCCGGCAAGGCTGGCAGTCACCGTTTCGTTGACTGCGCGCTGTGGCTCACGGCGCACCTGCCACAGGCCGGAACCGGTGATGGCGTGCGCCACCACGAGGCGCAGCGCCACGGCGGGATGGTCGAGCATGGCCGCGCGCACAGCGGCATGGCGATGCAGATCGACATAGTTCTGCATCGGGCCGGTGACTTCAGGGCGCGGCGGCTTGGCGGCTGTTTCTTCTTGCTCACCGCCCTCGCGGGCGCGGCGGGCTTCCTTGCGTGACAGCCAGCCCTCGTGACACTCGACCTCGCCGCGATACGTGACCGCGATGAAGACCTTGCCGCCCTTCTTCTTCGGGGTCTTCTCGTGGTCCCATGGGTGGAAATACTGGCCCGGTTCCAGCAGCACCACCTCGCTCCAGCCGTCGTTGAGATAGGTGTCGCGTCTGGCGGCAATCGCTTCGTTCTGCTTTTGCCAGAACAGGTCGGCATCGGCGAAATAGCTGTCCTCGCCGAACAGGTCCGAGGTGATCAGGCCGGGATATTTGTCCATGGCAAACAGCGCCACCTTGGTGGAAATCGACTGGCCGCCGAACAGCCATTGCTTCAATTGAAAGCCACGCGGCGCGTATTGATCGGGATCGGCACAGAGTGCCAGCCAGTCCTTCTGCTGCGCCTTGGACGCCATGGTGAGATGGCGCACCGTCTCGGCGTCGATCTCCTCGCGGCGATAGGCTTCGCGGATTTTGGGCAAGAGGTCGCCAAGCGCCAGAATGCGTTTGACCTTCAGGTCAGTGATGCCGAAGGTCGCAGCGATGTCTGGAACGGTGCGGCCTTGCCTGACGAGCCGCGAAAACGTCTCCCATTGCGATACTTCGTCAGGATCGAGGCGGGCGAGGTTTTCGATCAGCGAGGCTTCCAGCGCATCGGCGTCGTCACCGTCCTCCATGATGTCGCAGGGCAAGGGATCGCCTTCGCCGCGCTCGTCGGCAAGCGATTTCGCGGCGAAATAGCGCCACCTGCCGGCAACGATCTCGAAGGTTTCCGGCTGGCCATTGGGCCGCACAAGGAGAGGCACCAGCACGCCGCGCGCACGCACGGATGGCAGGATGTCGGATATGTCGGGCGCGCGTTTTCCATGGCGCATGTTGAGCGCGGAAATATTGGGCTGATCCAAGGGGATGTGGGCAAGCTGCTTGGTTACTCTCTTTCGCTTTGGTTGAGGTTGTCCCGCCGCAGAGGCCGAAGGCGGACGCGGCGGGACGGTTTTTGCGCCTATCGGCGCTGCTGTTCCGCCGTGCCGGACGGAAGCTCGGAATGGGGCTTTGAAAGGGCGTCTGCTGCCTGCCGCAGAAGTCGCTCGGCATCGGTGATGTGGCCGCAAATGCGGGCGGCTTCGGCATAGACGGAGAGCGTAAAGCGCGCCTGGAAATGCAGGTCGCGCTCTATGCCGAGGCCAAGCGGACCTTTTACGGATGCAAGCTCGGCCAGACTGACGCTGCCGAGTTCGGGGAAGCCGAAGCCGAGATCGCAAAGGCCGAACAGCGTGTCGCCATCGGCGTCGAGTTCGCTCAGAAGCCACGTCGCGGCACCTGTCGGATCGAACAGTTTCACAACGGGAAAATGGTCGATGTCGGCGTCGGCGGCGCCATTGGCGAGCAGTCGTGCGCGCAGTGGATCGGTGATCAGGATCATGGAAAGACTCCTTGTCAGAACAGGTCGAGTTGATTTCTGCTGGCTTCATCGAAGAGGCCGATATCGAGCGGCTTTTGCGCCGCGCGCGGACACATCGGCGCGTCCATCAGGAGGGTGAGCCGATCGCGCGTGGTGATCCGCCGGCCACCGGGAATGAGCATCTGCTCGCCTTGCGGCGTCGGCTCGGTCGCGGTCAGTTGAGGATCGCGCATCGTCATGCCGCAATGCCTTCCTGCGCCTCGCTTTTGGCATCGTCCTTAAAGCCAAACAGGAAATCGGCGGCCTTGGAAGCAAGACTGGCGGCACGGAAGATGGCGCGATTGTCCTCGCGCAGCACCTTCAGCCATGAGCCGATGTAATCGGCATGACGCACGGTCGGCTCGATACCGAGATTGCTGCAGACGAAGGCGGCAGTGATTTCGGCGACCAATTCTTCACGCGCGTAAGCCTTGGAGCCGAACGAGCCGGAGAGGTCGCGAGCAAGCCGCGTCGGGTGGCCGGTCCAGTGGCCAAGCTCGTGAAAGCAGGTCCGGTAATAGTCGATCTGATGATGGAACGCCGGCTGCGGCGGCACCTGAATGTGGTCGCTGCCCGGCATGTAGAAAGCGCGATCGCCGCCGACCCTGAAATCCGCACCGCTGGCGCGAATGAGCGTCTCGGCGTGCGGCACGATCTCGCACTGAGGCAGCGGCTCGGCGGCGGCATAGAGGTCTTCCGGAAGATTATCGCACTGCGCGACATTGAAGACGGTGAAGCGCTTTAAAAAAGGCACGGCCTGTGGTTCATCGCCCTCGTGGCGTGCGCGCTCCTTCTCGTCCTTGGGGACGAAGCGGTCGGCATGCACGATGGTCGTGCCGCGCTCGCCCTTCCTGACATTGCCGCCAAGGACGAGCGCCTGCCGGAAGGTGAGCCAGTTCTGGCTGGGATAGCTGCGCTCGATGACCGCGCCCCACAGGATGAGGATATTGATTCCGGAATAGGTGCGCCCAGAGGATGCATTCCTCGGCAGGCCAAGGCCTGCCTTTGCGCTGCCCCATGGCTTGACCCATGGCACGGTGCCGCGCTCCAGCTCGGCAATGATGCGGTCGGTGATCTCCTGATAAAGGCTGGCGCCGGAGCGCCCGCCCTTGCCTGCGCCAGCCTCTCCGCTGGCGGTACGCTTGCTGTTTGCATGCATCGTCTCCTCCTCCGCTCGCCAATCGCCGCGCCTTTCCCCGGAAGCGGGGTGGGCGGCGAGTCGCGACCGGAAAGGCCCGCCGTGGTAGGCGGACCGCATCCGAAGGACCGGAACGAAGAGGAGGACCCTGAGCGCACGCGAAGGGTTGCGGGCTGCCGCGGCGGGCCTAGAAGGGAGTGCCGCCCACCCCGCGCCACCGGGAAAGGCCAACAGACAAACCGCGCCGCCCGCAAGGGCGGCGGCCGTCACAGCCCGAAGGGCTGCCCACGCCAAGGGGCGAAGCCGAATGGCCGAGACCGCCTGAGCTTGCCGAAGAAAAGCGGGCTCGGTTCACGAGCACCTGGTGCGCGTCGTCAGGCGCGCGGGCGCCCGCCAGGACGGCAGGCTGGACAGATTTTTCGAACGGATCGCGATAAATACTTCAAATGAATGCTGCACCGAAAACATGTGCGATGCAGCATTTTCGCAAGCATTTACCACAGACGCTCAGACCCGAGACTTCCGCCACCCAGCCTTGCGCGCGGCTTCCTCCGAACAAAACCAGCGCTCGCCTTTCAACAGGTTGATGCGGGTCTCCCAGTAATATTCCTGTCCGGGAACATGATAGATGCGCTCGCCCGTGTTGTAGCTGATATTGGCTTTGATGTTGCAGCCGAGAGCGGCAGGGCCGATTTCGAAGGCAAGAAAGCCAGCCAGGATTGTTCCACCAGCAACGATCTTTGCCCACAACGGAACGTCCTTCGAACGATGGCGCTCGCCATACCTGCGACGGTTGTACCGATTGTCTTGATAGCGATGGTTGCCCACGCCCCTTCTCCCCGAAGAGAGAATGCGACGTTTGCAGCCTGGAGTCTATAAGTCTGGTCTAATTCACCGGTCCTGTTCCGAACCATTGAATGAACGGCGCATCCTTACCGGTGATATCCTTCACCGTCTTCAACAGCGCTTCATGGGTGCGTTGGAGAGCCCGGTAATGGTTGCTGGTAGGTGATAGAAGCGGCTGGACGATGCTCTGGTGCAGCCGTTCTGCCTCCGCGAGAAAGCGCTCGATTTCAGCCTGTGAAAGCTGCTTGGAAAGTTTGGTCCTAGCCATTGCGATCTCCGTTGAGGAATCGCCCCACCTAGGATTATCATCCTATATCGGCATGGCTTGGTAAAGACCCACCCGCAGCGGAATGGCAGCTTGCCGAAGAAAAGCACGCTCGGTTCACGGTACCGGCGCGAGCCGTTAGACGCGCAGGCGCCCGTTAGCCCGCAGGCTGGACAGAATCTCGCACGGATCAGCGTCAAGCGCCGCAGTTAAGTCGAGAAACTCGATGACATCGAGACGCCGCTCTCCACCCTCGTACTTGGCCACGAAGGATTGGGGACGATCAAGCTTCTCGGCCACCTGCGCCTGAGTCAGGCCTTTGGCCTTGCGCAGGGAAACCAGCTGGGCCAGAAACCGCTGGTGGCGGGGCGAGCGAAGAGATTTGGGCATGTAGGCGAACCGGTCGGGTAAAGACCGGATCAGCGACTAATCCCGGTTTCGGATTATCCCATTTTGGGATATGCTGCGTTGCATCCAGCGCTCAACAGCCGAGGCTCGCAACAGGCATGAATCGATCAATGGGAACAGATGAGACTCGAAACTCAACTCTGTGCGACGAAGTCCCCTGGTCGGAGAACCTGACGGCCTACGATAGGCAGCATTTCACGATCTACCTGCGGATCCTGGATGCCTGCGCCGACAATGCCAGCGAAGAGGAGATGGCCGATCTCATTCTAGGCATCGACCCGGCCCTTGAACCGGTCCGCGCCCGCAAGGCTCTTCGCAGCCATATCGACCGGGCGAACTGGATGGTCACGACCGGCTACAAGGAACTGTTCGCCGGCTGACGCACAGCACGGATTGTCATGCTCTTCAAACAAGGAAGTTCAGATACCCGTCACTCATGAGCGCACGGCCGCGAGAGACGGCGCGGCGGGAGCGGTCACAACTGGTTCGCGTGCTGTTTGACTGCCATTTCCAGTGCTTGGCTCAGAGGCACAGCCTTGGAGAACAGGAAGCCTTGAGCGGTTCGGCAGCCAAGCTTGTGCAGGGTTTGCCGATCCGCCTCTGTTTCGACGCCCTCGGCCATGACCTCGATCCCGAGCATGTTACCGAGATCGATGACCGATTTGACAAGCAGTCGGTCCTCTCGGGACTTGGCCAAGCCGCGAATGAAGCCCTGGTCTATTTTGACCTTGCGTATCCGACTGTCCTTGAGCGATGCCAACGTAGAAAAGCCGGTGCCGAAGTCATCGAGCGCGATGGAAATGCCCGCATGTGAAAGCCGTCCGAGCTTTTCATCCACTCTGTCCGGGTCCACCGGGGATTCTTCGGTAATCTCGATTTCGAACATCGTTGCAGGGAGGCCTTTTGCCGCCAGACCATCCAAAACCATGTCGTCGATATCGCCGGCTTCCAGTTCGCGCGGCGAAACATTCATCGCCACACGGAGATCACGACAGTCAGCTTTCACCAAGCCGTCGATAAAAGCACAACAGTCGGCGAATACGGTTTGCGTCAGCAGCTGAAGCATTCCGGTTTCGCGTGCAGCTGTGATGATTTCGGGTGGAGAGATGGCGCCATGAGTCGGATGGGACCACCTCAGCAAGGCTTCAAAACCGACCACGGCCTCGGTGTCGAGTTTCACGATCGGCTGGAACCAAGGTTGCAAGCTTCTCGTCTTTATCGCCGAATGAAGGTCCCGTTCGACGGACTGGCGGCGTTGCAGTTCCCTGTCGAGTTCGGCATCGAACAGGCAAAATTCGTTCCTGCCACGACGCTTGGCCGTGTAAAGGGCGATATCCGCCCGCAACAACATTTCGGTCAGGCCCGGGCTTTCCGCCAGGTATATTCCTATTGATGCCCCGACCCGGACGGACGCGACCTCCCGATAGGGGCGGGCAATTTTTGCTATGATATTGGAGGCGAGATCATTGGCAGAAAGCGAAACCCTCGTTGAGGGAAAAAACAGCACGAATTCATCGCCGCCGATACGAGCGAGCGTTGAGCCTTCCGGTGCTTCCTCCTCTATGCGGCGGGCGATCCTGACAAGCAGTTCATCACCGGTCCTGTGACCGTAGGTATCGTTGACGGATTTGAACCCGTCCAGGTCAACCAGCATTGCCACGAAGGGGCCATCCGCGGTCTCGAACCGTCCGATAGCGTCTTCGAGGCCACGCCTGTTGAGAAGGGCCGTCAGGTGGTCCTGCCTGGAACTGGCCTTCATCTCCGCCGCAAGCCGCTCGGCCTCATGCCTCAGGCGGCTCGCTTCGCGGAACCGTGCTTGCCCAACAAACGAAGCTCGAACCAAGCCGCCCATGAAGAGCAGAACGGTAAAAGCCAGAATGTAGTCTTCAAAATTGCCTTTCGCCAAAAGGCAAGCCACCGTGATGAGGAGCGGAGGTGTGATGAAGTTGATCGCCGCCGCGGCATACGAACTGCCGTATGTAACCGCACCAGCTGAAATGCCCGCCAGAATGACCAGATGCAGAGGTGCTTGAGGTGTCGTGTATCCAACAGTCAGGACGGCCAGGAAGGACCAGGCAAACCCTGCCAGAAGAGCAAGGATGCCAAACCAGCGAAGCCGCGGCAAAACCCCCACTAATCCGTCATGGCGCCCCGTTTCCTTTAGCTGATAACGCGCGAGTGCAAGGCGGGCGGCATTTATCGCATTGACGACCAGGAACCAGATTGCAGCTGCAAAGCCGCTGCCAGAAAGGGCGTGCACCGCCCAAATCAGGCCTGACAGGATAGCGCTTATCGGCATCGACACGAAGAGGCCGGCCCTCAGGTCAGCAAGCTGATCCTGACGGATTTTGGCCTCCAGCGTGTCTTCATTCTTCGGGGCCATGGACGGACCAGCTTGCTCCCATCGTTGTTCGCGAGGACAAGCTTACGCAGGCCCACTGAAGGACGGGTTAACTATCCAGCGGGGATAACCAGTGTGCTCACCATGTCTTCGGGGCGCACGTCTGCCTCTTGGCCTTGCCGTCTGACCATCGAGCTCTTGCCCGCACGCGTGCCTTGATCCGAATCATCCCAGGATCGGCAACGTCACCATGGAAGCAGCCCTACCAACGGCATCAACGCGCCCGGCGAGACAAAAGGAAGCCGGGCCGAGATAGCGTTCCAGAGCGGCAGCGCTGCCTGCGATTCACCGCCTGAGCATGGCCGAAATGCCAAGGCGGATAAAGGGAAGATATTGGGCAAAGCGAAGCCCTGCATGTCTTGCAAGCCGTGCCGCCGGGTGCTCGCCTGAGTAGAGAGCGACAAGTGCATTCGTAGCATGATAGAGCGGTGCCGCCGACAGATGCAGCCGGCTTTCGTATCTGCCGAGCATGTCGGGATCAGCAATGTCGCGGCGCTCGCGACATGCCGCCAGGATTCTATCGGCGAGTTGCTTCTGGCCACTGAGGCCGATGTTGAAGCCATGCGCGGTCACCGGGTGCATGCCGAGGGCAGCATCGCCGATCAGTGCCGCACTCGGAGCCCAGAACTTGTGCGCCCAGGTCGTGACCAGCGGATAGGCATGGCGGGTGCTTGCCAAGGTCATCTCTCCGAAGCGTCCTCGACACCGGCTCGTCGATTCCATGAGGAACAAATCGTCGTCGAGAGCAAGCAGTCTGTCGGCCTCGCTTGAGCGCAACGTGAGAAGCAGCGACGACACGCCTTCCATGAGCGGCAACATCGCTATCGTCTGATGGTGATCGAACCATTCGACCGCGATCTGGTGATGGGCGCGCTCGTGCCTCACTCGGCAAATCAGCATGGAGTTGCCAAGCCGATTGATGTCGGCGCCAATGCCGAGCAGGTCGCGCGTCGCGGACAAACGCGAATCCGCTGCAACGAGCAGCCGAGCGGCCAATTGCCTGCCATCAGAGAGCGTTATGACTGCTTCTTTGTGGCTGGTTGTTGCATTGACGACCGAGCGGCCGCACAGCAGCTGGGCATGATCCTGGAAGTGGACAAGCTTGAACAGGGCGTCGCGGATCCGACAATTTGGGACCAGAATTCCGAGTGGTTCCCCAGATCCGCTGGGAGAATCGAAGCTCAGGGCGAAAGGGCTCGATCCGTTGAGCACGCGCGCGC
Source organism: Mesorhizobium sp. M0166 (assembly GCF_040322255.1). Classification (NCBI taxonomy): domain Bacteria; kingdom Pseudomonadati; phylum Pseudomonadota; class Alphaproteobacteria; order Hyphomicrobiales; family Phyllobacteriaceae; genus Mesorhizobium; species Mesorhizobium sp. M0166. The sequence continues at coordinate 46,969 of NZ_JAMYTD010000030.1, forward strand.
CTTGTAGCGGTGATTTGTCCGAAGCGGGGATGGCATCCCAGGCGCCGAGCTCGCGAAGGATTCCAACCGATGCGTGGGTCAGCGCGATCTCGCGACCGTCGAAAGCCGGATTCGCCAGGCTTTCGAGCGACTGCCGTTCAACCACTGCCACCTTGAGTCGGCTCTGGGCAAGCGACGCGGCGAAGGAAAGTCCGACCGGCCCGGCTCCGACCACAATAACGTCGAATCTATCGACAGAGCCGGCCATCAGCGTGCCGCCATTGCGTCGGCTATCTGCGACGAAGGGCACTGGAACGCATCGCAATCGATCCACGGTTTGCGGCTCATCTCCCCAAGCGTCTCCACGCGACCTAACCGTCCGTTAGACATCCGTTCTCCGTTCAAAAATGCTCAATGAAACCATGCCTATGAAGAGATAACCCTGATGTGGATCAACCAGGCTCGATAAACGCGGCAACGGCGGGTTCACGGTCGACTGGTCGACCGCCACACCATGGTCTGGTCAGGTCATCATGGAATGGCCGGCTTCCCGTTCGGTGCGGCCCTTTCCTGGCCGAAAGTTCGGCAACGTATTCTGGCTGATCCGTTCGCACCCGTCGCGCGCCGAAATCGGCATGACGCGAAGCAACCGCGGAAAATATTCGAGCGAGTCCTCGCAGGGCAGGCTGGGTCAACTGCGTTGCTCGTCGCGGTCGATCAGGATCCGCTCGGCGGCGCCATCGAGATCTTCATATTGGCCGCTCCTCAAGGCCCACAGGAACCCCGCCAGCCCAAGCGCTCCGAGGAACAGGGCCACAGGTATGAGGTAGGCGAGCGTCGTCATGAGGATTGTGCCAGTGCGCCAATGTCCGAGCGCCTGTCATGTCGGGCATCTTGCACCGATGCATTTGACACGAAACCTTGCAGACGTAGCGCATTGCCGATGACCAGGAGGGACGAGGCGGACATCGCGACCGCCGCGATCAGTGGCGTAACGTGCCCCAGAATGGCGACCGGCACGGCGATGCCATTGTAAACGATCGCGATGGCGATGTTCTGCCGGATCAGCCGTCCGGCCTTCCGCGAAATGTCTAAAGCAAGTGGGACCGCCAGAAGACTTTTACGCAGGAACACGAAATCCGCGGCGTTGCGACCGATATCCGCCGCCGTGGCCGGAGCGATCGAAACGTGTGCGGCGCCCAATGCAGGCGTGTCGTTGAGCCCATCGCCGACCATCAGCACCTTGTGGCCAGTTCGCGTCAATGCTTCGATGTGTTCGACCTTCCCGGAGGGAAGCAACGAGGGAACGAAGCGCTCGACGCCCAGTGCTTCCGCGACTTCGCCGCAGGCAGCCTCTGTGTCGCCCGACAGCATCTCCACCGACACGCCGGCGCCGTTCAGTTGCTCGATGGCCGCCTTGGCATCGGCACGCAGCTCATCCTCGAAATCGAAAGTCGCGACAATGACCCCGTCCTTCGTCAGAACGGTTCCGCCATAGCCTTGTTTGCCTTCGCCGCCGATCCGAGCTTTCCACTCACGCCATCCGCGGCGACCCAGCCGCCAGGTACTGCCCTCGCCGATGGCTTCGATGCCGAAGCCCGGATGCTCGCTGACGGACGCGAGTTTCGGCTGGCCGGCAAAGGCTGCATTGCCAGCGATTGCCTTCGAAAAGGGATGGCGGGAATGCGCTGCCATCTCGGCCGCCATGGCGAGCATCGTCGGATCGATGGACGGCGCATTGATTAGCCTGGGCAGTCCGAGCGTAAGCGTGCCGGTTTTGTCGAACAATGCCGTGTCGATCCCGGCCAGGCGCTCAATGGCGGAGCCGTCCCTGACCATGACGCCGCTTTCAAACAGCCGCCGCGCAGCGACCACCTGCACGATCGGCACGGCGAGACCGAGCGCACACGGGCATGTAATGATCAAAACGGCGATTGCGATTGTTATTGCCCGGTGCCAGTCGCCGGTCGCCGCCATCCAGCCGAGGAACGTCACAAAGGCGGTGAGGTGGACCACGGGGGCATAGAGCGCGGAGACGCGATCGGCGATCCTGCGATGGCGGGCGCGGCCGCCCTCTGCCGCTTCCATCAGCCGAACGATTTCGGCCAGGAATGAATCCTTCGCGGCGGCCGTCGCCTCGATGGTCAGCGGACCGGTGAGATTGAGTGTACCGGCCTGGACCTGCGCCCCCGGGCCCACCGTTCTGGGCGTGCTTTCCCCGGAAACCAGGGAACAGTCGAGATCCGATGCCCCGCCAATGATCCTGCCGTCGATGGGCACCCTCTCGCCAGCCGCAATCAAGAGCTCCATTCCTGGTTCGATCTCGCCAACCGGCAAGTAGTCGCGCGAACCATCCTCGCGCAGCACCATGGCGCCGCGCGCCGCCAGCCGAGCCAGTCCGTTTACGGCCGTCCGTGCCCGTTCCCGCATCACGTGATCCAGCGTGCGGCCGATCAGCAGAAAGAACAGCAGCGACACCGACGCGTCGAAATAAGCATGGTCGCCATGGTTGATCGTCTCGTAGAGGCTCATGGCGTAAGCGAGCGATACCCCGACCGCGATCGGCACGTCCATGTTCATGCGGCTGTGGCGCAGCGCATTCCAGGCCGAGCGAAAATAGATGCCGCCGGCGAAAGCGAGCGCAGGAATGGCAATCAAGGCCGAGACCCAATGGAACAGGTCGCGGGTCGCGCCTTGCGCGCCGGACCAGACGGAGACTGATAGCAGCATGATGTTGCCCGCCGCAAAGCCGGCGACCGCGACGGCGCGGATCAGTTCCGAGAGCGTCCTGTCCTTCCCGTCAGCCTCGGGATCGAACAGGTGCGCGCCATAGCCCAGCCGTCCAAGTGTGGCGACGAATGGCGGAACCTCGTCGCCGCGCCACCGGACCGAAACACGTTTCGTTGAAAGATTGACACGAGCGCCTTCGACGCGATCCAGCTTACCGATCGCCGTCTCGATCGTCTGGATGCAGGCGGCACAATGCACAGCCGGCACCGAGAGGTCGGTCTGGCGAAGATTTTCGCCAATCGAGCGGCTCGCCAGTCTGATTTCCTGGCCAGAAGGCAGGACCAGTGTGACCTTTTCCAGGTCCAATGCCATTTCGGCGCCTGGCGCGCAGCAGCTCATTGCAGCGCCCCGTGGGAAATCATGATCCGGCGAACGTCGCGATAGGGTTCCGCAAGGCTCGCATCGGCGTCGATTTCGACGATCCAGACGCCATCCGTGGGCATGTGGTGCGCGGCGAATATCTGACCGGAGGCAGCGGCAAGAGTGACGGATTTGTCCTCGGCCTCGTAGGCGGGATGACGAAACAGCACCTTGACGCCATGCAAGGCAACCGGCTTGCCGACAGCATCGGTGAGGCTGTAGCGGACCTCACCGCCTGCGATGGTCAGTTTGCCAGTCCAGCCGAGGGCTGCCTGAGCTCGCCCCTCCTCGGCCTTCTTGTTGAACTGCTGGCTGGCCACATAGGTGTTTTCGACGACAAGGCCGGTCCAGCTCGTGTTGGCGAGCGTCGCCATCGTCAGATTGACCGCTATGACCACGCCGAAGAAGCCAAGGATGGTGAACAGCATATGCCTGCCGGTGAATTCGCGAGATTGTCGCGAGGTGTCGCTCATCTGGCGCTCTCCGGTGCGTTGAAAGTGGCCGTGTATTCGTCCGACTCGAACGGTGCCTTGTTTTCGACCCGGAACTTGAAGCTTTGCGCTGCACCCCGAACCTGATCTGCCGGCTGACGCACGAAAACCTTGAGCATCTTGAGCCGGTCGGGTTCGACCGGGATGGCGAAGGAGCGATCCGCCGGCAGGTCGATGCCGACAACGCTCATTTCGGCTCCATGCAGGCCCTGCATCGTGACAATGATCGTTCTTGGTTCGGGGATCATGTTGAGCAGCTTGACGGTGTAGCCGTTGCGGATCGAACCGTCGGACAGCGTCACGAACTGCGGGTTGCGATCGTGCAGGACATTCAATTCGAGCCGTTCGCGGGTCAGCAGCGAATAGAGCAGCGCGAGACCGACCGCCGACCAGGCGCCCATGTAGATGAAGGTGCGCGGGCGAAAGATCTTGCGGATATGGAAACGGGCCACCTTGTCGGAGAACAGGCCGTCAGCGCTCCTGACCAGTGACGGGTTGACTGAACCGGAGCCGCCCGGGGTCGCCAGCATCATATTGGCGTTGTAGTCGGCCAGCGTCGCATAGGAAATCAGTCCGCGCTCCCTGCCGAGCTTGTCCATGATACCGTCACAGGTATCGATGCAGAGCGCGCAGGTGATGCATTCAAGCTGCTGGCCATCACGAATGTCGATCCCCATCGGGCACACCGCGACACAGGCATTGCAGTCGACGCAGTCGCCGACGGGCTGCCCGGCGGCAAGGACCCTCTTGGCGTGACGCGAGCGCGGTTCGCCGCGCCAGTCATTATAGGTGACGGTGAGGGAATTCTCGTCGAGCATGGCCGCCTGGATGCGCGGCCATGGGCACATGTAGGTGCAGACCTGCTCGCGCATCAGCCCGCCGAACGTATAGGTCGTCGCCGTCAGCACGGACACGGTGATGTAGGCGACGGGGGCGGCGGTGCCGGTGAAGAGTTCCCCAAGCAGCGTCGGCGCATCGGCGAAATAGAAGATCCAGGCGCCGCCGGTCAGCACCCCTATGACCAGCCAAATGGCGTGTTTCGATGTTCGCAGCACGAGTTTGCGCGCAGTCCAGGGACCGGCATCGAGCTTGATGCGCGCGTTGCGGTCGCCCTCGATGGCTCGCTCGACGACCAGAAACAGATCGACCCACACGGTCTGCGGGCACGTATAGCCGCACCAGGCCCGGCCGACGGTGGATGTGATCAGGAAAAGGCCGATACCGGCCATGACCAGCAGGCCGGCCACATAATAGAATTCCTGCGGCCATATCTCGATGAAGAAGAAGTAGAAACGCCGGTTGGCAAGATCGACCAGCACGGCCTGGTCCGGGGCAAATGGCCCGCGATCCCACCGCAGCCAAGGTGTCAGGTAGTAGATCCCCAGCGTGATTGCCATCACCGACCACTTGAAGCGGCGGAAACTGCCAGAGGCCCGGTTCGGGAAGATCTTCTTGCGTGCGGCATAGAGCGGCTGACGGGTCTTGGCGGAGTTGACCGCATCGGCTTCGAGCCGTTCTATTTGCGTGTTATCGAGCACGAGAAGCTCCAGTCACCAGCGACGATTTCGCCGGAAGCCCGACCCATCGGTTTCTGGATGATGCCGAGGCCCGGCTCGCGCCGGGCCTCGTCGCTTGGCGGTTGGGGGGAGGACGAGAATAGGCTTGCGTTCCTATTCTCCGCCGCCAAGCGAATGGACATAGACCGCGAGTTCCTTGACCTTGATCTCGCCGAGACGCCCGATCCAGGCCGGCATGACGCCATGCCTCGGGGCGCGGACCTGCGCGGCGATGGCTGTTTCGCCAGACCCGTAAAGCCAGATCGCGTCGGTCAGGTCGGGTGCGCCGAGCTCCCTGTTGCCCTTTGCATTCTCACCATGACAGGCCGCACAATTCTCGGCGAAAACATTGGCGCCGAGTTCGATCAGGCTTGTGTCCTGAACAGGATCGGAGAGGCTTGCGACATAGGCGCCGACCTGCTTGATCTGATCCGTCGTGATGATGTCGCCAAAAGCAGGCATTTCCGACAGGCGCGTATCCGGGTCTGATGCGAAGCGGATGCCGTGCGCAATCGTCTGCTGGATCTGTTCGGCGTTGCCACCCCACAGCCAATCGTCGTCGTTTAGGTTGGGAAAACCCTTGGACCCTTGAGCGCCCGAGCCATGGCACTGCACGCAATTGACCTTGAACGCGGCGCCACCTGCGGCGACCGCGAATTCGCGTAGTGTATCGTCGGCAGTAATCTCGGAGACGGTCTTCGCCTGAATGGCAGCGACATATTTGCCCTTGGCCACTTCGGCCGCCGCCAGTTCAATCTTGACGTCTTTGCGGCTCGAATACCCCAGCACACCCCTGGTCGCGGAGGTCAGCATCGGCCATGCCGGATAGACGACGGTGTAGCCGATCGCCCAGGCAATGGTGATGTAGAAGGTGATGACCCACCAGCGCGGAAGCGGGTTGTTGAGTTCCTTGATGCCGTCCCACTCATGGCCGGTCGTCGAGATGCCCGAAACCTCGTCGATATGCTCGCTGCCCATGATCAGTCGTCCTTGAGAGGAATGTGAGCGGCTCTCTCGGCTTGCCTGCGGCTGCCGGGACGAAATGCAAAGGCAACGCATCCGAGGAAGAAAAGTGCCATGGCAAGCAGGCCCCAGCTGTCGGCAAACTCCCGCATGAAATTGTAGGTCATCGCCATTCTCCTCAGCGGTAACCGGCGGCTTCGTCATAGGTCCTGAAATCGACCAGCGTGCCGAGCATCTGGAGATAGGCGACCAGCGCATCCATTTCGGTGACCTGCTGCGGATCGCCGTCGAAGTCCCCAACCTTGACTTTCGGATAGCGTCTCTCCAGGCCCGATGTGTCGGCATTCGCATCGGCCTGCGCCATGAGATCGGCATTGGCATGAGCGATCATGTCGTCTGAATAGGGCACACCGACACGGCTGTTGGCGATCAGATGCGTCGAGAAATCCTTCACCTCGATGGGCATGTCCTTCAGGAACGCGTAGCTCGGCATGATCGATTCCGGCACCACCGAACGCGGCTCGGTGAGATGCTGGACGTGCCATCCGTTCGAGTAGCGGTCGCCAACCCTGGCGAGGTCCGGTCCGGTGCGCTTCGAGCCCCACTGGAACGGGTGGTCGTACATCGACTCGGCCGCCAGGCTGTAATGCCCATAGCGCTCGACCTCGTCACGGAACGGCCGGATCATCTGGCTATGGCAGAGGTAGCAGCCCTCGCGCACATAGATGTTGCGCCCCACCAGTTCGAGTGGCGAGTAAGGGCGCATGCCTTCAACCTTCTCGATCGTGTTGTCGAGATAGAAGAGCGGTGCGATCTCGACGATGCCGCCGATTGTTACGACCAGCAGGGACCCGAGGAGAAGAAGTGTGGCGTTCTTCTCGATGACCGCGTGTCTGTCCATCAGGCCCATTTTCTGGCTCCTGATCGCACAGGCTGGAGGGCGGGGATGGAGCGCGGCATCGGATCCTCCTCGCGCTGGTAGCCGAGGATGGTCATGGCGATGTTCCAGACCATGATGAGGGCGCCCGACAGATACATCGCGCCGCCGATGGCGCGCATGACATAGTAGGGGTGCATGGCGGCCACAGTTTCGGCAAAGGAGTAGACCAGGAAGCCCTGCTCGTCGTATTCGCGCCACATCAGGCCCTGCATGATGCCGGACACCCACATGACAGCGGCGTAGACGACGATGCCGAGCGTCGCCAGCCAGAAGTGCCAGGTGACGAGCTGCAGCGAATAGAGCCGTTCACGTCTCCAAAGCTTCGGCACCATGTAGTAGATCGCGCCGAACGAGATCATCCCAACCCAGCCGAGCGCACCGGAGTGCACGTGACCTATGGTCCAGTCGGTATAGTGCGACAGCGAATTGACCGTCTTGATCGACATCATGGGACCTTCGAAGGTCGACATGCCGTAGAAGGCGATGGCCATCACCATCATGCGGATGATCGGGTCGGTCCGGATCTTGTCCCAGGCGCCGGATAGCGTCATCAGGCCGTTGATCATGCCGCCCCATGACGGCATCCAGAGCATGATCGAGAACACCATTCCGAGCGTCTGCGCCCAGTCAGGGAGTGCGGTGTAGTGGAGGTGGTGCGGACCGGCCCAGATGTAGAGAAAGATCAAAGCCCAGAAGTGGATGATCGACAGCCGGTAGGAATAGACCGGTCGGTTGGCCTGCTTGGGCACGAAGTAATACATCATGCCGAGGAAGCCGGCGGTGAGGAAGAAGCCGACGGCATTGTGGCCGTACCACCATTGCGTCAGTGCGTCCTGTACGCCGGAGAAGGCTGAATAGCTCTTGGAGCCCAGGAAGGAGACCGGCATCGACAGGTTGTTGATCACATGCAGCATTGCGATGGTGACGATGAAGGCAAGGTAGAACCAGTTGGCGACATAGATGTGCGGTTCCTTGCGCTTCAGGATCGTGCCGAGGAACAGGATGAGATAGGCGACCCAGACAATGGTCAGCCACAGGTCCACATACCATTCGGGCTCGGCGTATTCGCGGCTCTCGGTGATGCCGAGCAGGTAGCCGGTTGCCGCCATGACGATGAACAGCTGATAGCCCCAGAACACGAACCAGCCGAGATCGCCGCCGAACAGACGCGCGCGGCAGGTGCGCTGCACCACATAGAGAGACGTGCAAATCAGCGCGTTGCCGCCGAAAGCGAACACAACACCGGATGTGTGCAGCGGCCGCAGTCGGCCGAAATTGAACCAGGGCTGGATGTTGAGATCCGGGTAGGCGAGCTGCAGGGCGATGACGACGCCGACCAGCATACCGACGACACCCCAGAACATAGTGGCGATGGCACCGTAGCGGATCGGCCCATCCATGTAAGCGGCGGGGTCGATCGGAACTGTCGGCTTGAACTCCGTGTTGCGCAACAGAATCGCAGTGAAGCCAGCCACGGCGAAGAACAAAACCCACATATGCTGGCGAAAAGGTTCATCTACGCCGAAGCCGGCAGCCACCAGGGCCGCAAACGCAAACAGGCTTAGAAGGACGATCTCTGTGCCGAATTTCATCGCAAGCCCCGATTTCCAATTCCGGCGGGCGCCAAACCGCAGTGCCTTATTGCGCAGCCGTGGCCTGCTCGCCCTGATCCATGTCAGAGCCGCACGATTTTGCTTCGAGCAGCATCGAGTTCGGTGCGATCAGACTGTGGCGATCGAATGTGGAAGCGCAGCACCGGCCGCCACGCTTATGGACAGGCCCGGCGTCCCCGGTCTGGCCGGGTATGGAGGCGATCGCGGGCGTGTGGGAAGCGCGCCTTCTGTGACGCTGGAAAGTAGGCCGATGCCTTGCCGAACGTCGATCGTTTCAATGCCTTGGGACAGCCAGCGCCAGCCTTCGTGACATTCGTAATTCGGGGAACCAGCAATTTCAAGCACTTAGCCGATCCAAAAAATCGCACGGCTGATCTACAGCATATCTACAGAATCTGGTTTCGCTATGGCCTGATCTGATGATTGCCGAGATCGTCGTGACAGGGGGGCTTCGCACGATTTCAGTATCGCAACGCGCTTTCACGGCGGTAACAGGGGTTCGATTCCCTTGGGCGTACCAGATAGATCAAGCACTTAGCTGCCTCCCGCCCAAACTCGTCTAATATGCGTCTAAAATGAGCCCTGTGGACGGTGCTGAACTCCTCTGGAAATAGATGGAATAAGCCGCGCCAGTAGTTGCCGACGTGGTCCCATTGTCCCCGTCGGGTCGTCGGATTCGTCTCCCGTACAATTATTGCAAGCCGCCAATACGGCCCATGCTGGCCTCGCGCAGATTACACATTTGTGATCATCTTGCGGCCGACAACGAATCAGGGGGGCTTAAGATGAGTGCCAAAAGATGCAAAATTCACTATAGGAAGCTTCGGCGCGATAATTCGCAGTTTCCAGCCGAGACTTTAAGCGCGAAGATCCGGCAGGCGCTCAATACCAAGAAAGGCAACGCCCGGATTGCCGAGAGTGTCAAACACCGCATCGCGGATGTGCCCAAAGCGGACGGTTATCAGCGCTTCCTGAACGATTTTCACGAAACGGATGAATATGTCTTCGGTGACATTTGCCTGTTCTCTCCGGGCCAAATGCAAGCCCTACTTCAGCTGTCGGCCGACCCCACTCATCCTACGCTCGACGAGGTCATGAAGGCCTGGGCCATCGCCGAATCAAAAGCGCCGGCCGGGCACGAATATCTCCACGGCATCGCGTATTGGCTGGCGATTGGGGACCATTTCTATCAAATCCAGCACGTCACGTTGCAAGCCAAGTCCATGGAGGATACCTGACCTGGCTGCTGCGCGATCAGGCGGGCGTTATATCAGCGGCCCAGCACGTGGAGTTGCAGGCCGAATTCGACCGAGATCAGGTCGGTGGCGACCTCGGCGACGTGAAGTCGGTGGAAATTGGCGGCCTTGTGCCCGAGACGGTGCGTCCCGCTCTGCCGGCTGTCGCGACACCGCAGGTCATCGAAATCGAAACCCACGAGAGCCTTGGCGAGAAAATTGCGGCCGGTTGGGGGAAGGCCAGGAAGATTATCGAGGATCTTCTGGGTCCGGTGGAGGCGGAAAAGTTGATCGAGTCCATGCCCCCGGATGCTGCGTTGGAAGTTACGGTCAACATCGGATATCGTGCGACCAAGAGGAAATTCGGTAAGGAGTTTATGGGCAATCTGGCAGCAGGTTTGCGAAACGCGCCGGACGGCGAGTTGCGGGTTCGCGGGCGCGATGGCGAGATCAAAGGTGATGACGCGCGTCTCTCTGCTGACATGACGGTGCGAAAGATGTCTGATACCAGCGGTCTCCTTGATCTTGAACACGCCCTTTCACAGATGCTCGAAGTCCATCGGCGTTTTTTGCATGATGGAAAGATTGTCGGTTAGCCCCATATTTAGGGAATGAACATACGTTGGAGCCATATCGTCCTTCCCCTTGCCGGCGCAATAGCTGCGGCGGAGCTTGGATCTGTGGCTTTTTGGGAGGCGGCTAAACCTTCGCTTCTGACTGCGTTGTCGGTGATCGCGGCAGGCGTTCTTGTTCGGTTGGCTCGGGGCCTGCCGTTCAGCAATCCTGATCAGTTTGAGCTTGGCGAAGTCCGACTTATTGCGGCGGCGATCAAGCAATCGATCCGCGCTCTTCGCGCACTGATCGGCGTTGTGTTTTTGGCCATGGGTTCGCTGGTTTTCGCGAAAGCAATAGCCGCGGCTTTGACGTCGGCCGCTTTCATTCCTCCGGAAACCCTACCCTACGTGGAGCCGGGAATGTCCGCCGTCGTGGGCTTCCTGCTCACCTACGTCTTTGTTCGCATTTTTTCTGTGATCAAAGGGGACGTTAGCTTGGTTGATCTTCAATCGGAGCTGTTGGTCAAATCGGTCGAACGAAAGCAGGCGGAGCGCTTTGATAAGTCGCTAACGCAATCCGATACGCCACCGATAAAAAATCCGGAAGGCTACGGGAAGATCATTCAATAGCATTCGGCTGCTGGCTCGACCTTTGGCGAAGAGGACCATTTCGCACTCAAGCCGTTCTCCAGACTTCGACGATGGTGTAGATGGTTCGGACTCGCCGACGCCGCCATGGGGATCATGGGCCAGGGTAGATAGCCGGCCTTTCACCGGCCAAGGTCATCGCCGCGCGTCTTGGTGCGCTCTTTTGAAGTCACAAATATTTCGATGGTCTCCGCGCGGTAGAGGATCCGGCCCTGCTTTTTGCCGTAGTCGGGGCCGGTTCCGAGGACCCGCCAACGGGCGAGCGTGGCTTTGCTGACGCGAAGAACGCCGGCCACGTCATCGGCCGTTAGAAGCACCTCCCCGGTGGCGGCAAAGGCCACCGCGCCAAATTCGTTCGCTCGTTCGGCTGCGTGAGACAACGCTTCTGCCTTCTCGGCGACGCTCGGCAATCCCTATCGCCCGGCGCGCTCCAGTCACAGCGATGCGGAGGTCGCGGATAGGATCAACACCGAGCATTTGTGCGCGCCTTCCGCTCAGGCCGCCGATTCGAGGAGAAGGCCGCAGTCCCAGGTAGAGACGCAATCAAGCTCGCTATCGGCGGGGACCCCGGACAGAATGCAGCCGTAACGGTCATAGGCGCCGACTCCGTCCACGAAGAACCATGCGGAGCGGCCTTCGGCGTCGGTGTGATCGCCGTCCTCTTCGTCACGGAATGGGCGGAGCGGCCCGACACAAACACCGCCTCGGGTGCGATAGGTTCCGCCGGTCATGACGTCGACCGGTTCGCCAACTTCTTGGTCTTGACCAGCTTTCGCGAGCCTCGCTGCGACCAAGATCAACTTGCTGAATTCGGGCAGTTCTGTAGTTTGGGTGATAGCCATATCGAAGCGTCCTCTTCGGTTGTGGTTAGAGCCGCGAGTGATGGAAACACTCGCCGGTTCACTCAAGTTCAGATCAAAGGAGCGCATTGTCAAGCATCCTGTATCAACTATTCTGTTTATTATTTTCAACGCTGCCAGACGGTAGCATCTCTACTGTTTGCATACTGCAAACGTCTTCCCGATATGCCGGGTAAGTGTTTGCAAAAGGCAAACGGCTGGCAAGCTAATGAGGCTTGCAGGTCAGGGCTTCCGTATGAAGCGCAACTTACCGAAGAGAGGCTCACCCGTCACGGAGGGAGCGGCGCAGGCACTAGTTTGAAGGCGGCTCAGCCTGTTCTTGAGCAAGCTGTCGGCAAGCCATTCGCGGTGGCTTCGATTTAAGGCTGCTCTACTTCGAGCGGTTGTAAGGCGACTGGTTCGTGGGGCTGAGCGAAATACCTTCGTCGCTGGCCTTGGCATAGATCGCATCTTCAGTACGCTGAAGCTTGAGGCCGATCACCCGAGTGGGAGTGTTCCCCTTTGCCAGTTCCTTCAGCGTCTTCACCTGGTCGGGTGTCCACGCCTTTCCGTGGTTCTTGGGCTGCTTTGCCATTCGATATCTCCCTTCACCTAACGCTTTTTCGTGACCCCGATGGGGTCATGCAGATGCTTCTCTGTGTGGCCGCAATTGTCGCATTTCAGGGTTCGTTCCTGGACGCCCGCGAAGCCGAAATACGGGTGCTCATGAGAGGCAACAATCTTCATTCGCCCGGCATTGCAGATGGGACAGGCCCCGCCAGAACTTAGTGCAGCTATTTTGGCTTCCAGTTCCTTGATCTTCCGATCGCGGTCGTGGATGGTTTCCCTTGCGTCCGACAGGGCGATCTTCACGCCCGCGAGCGTACCGTAAAGGTCGGCCATTTGCGATTTGGGCGCCGCAGCGTCGAACCCCTTGTCGACCTCCGAAGGTCTTTGACGATGCCTGTAGCCTGAGCCAGCAATGTCAGGCCGGTTGCTATGTCCATGATGCCCTCACTTTAGAGGCGAGCGTTGATCCAATCCCACAAGTTCTGACCGAGCCAACCTTGGTGCTGCCCGTGTACCAGTTTCGTGACGATCACACGATCATTTGTATCCATATGCGTTCGAATGTCAGCATCCAGTGCGTCAGCCGATAATGTCGAGCTGATGAACCACACCGAATCCAGCCCAGAGTCTTTAATGTGCTCGTAACGGGCTAGATGGTCGATATGGTTTTGGCGCGCCTGGTTGTAGTTCGGCTTCTGCTTATTCAGGTCCCAAGTGACTAAATAGACGGACACGACTTCCTCCCTGCCGTTATGGACATGATGGAAGGAGTCGGCCGGGTTGTCGAATCGTCTCTGAGCTAGTCTTACTGTTCCAGGCCTTCAAGCATCGACCAGTCAGGGCCTTTGACCCTACGATAGCGGCCGTAGCCCACGTTCACGAGCAGCCCTTCCTCGCACATGGAGGCGAGAGAGCAGCGAGGGATCCCGATGTCGGTCAGGTCTTTTGCCCGGATTTCGCCCTTCGTAAGAGCAAGCGAGACGGCGCGTTCCCTCAACGTCGGCTTCGGCCCACCCGCAAGTCGGATCCGCTCAGCGCGATCGCGATCACGCTCCGCATCCTCAACGAGGGCTCTAGCGTAGCCTTGAGGGAAATGGGCAACACAAAGTTCGCAGTTTCGTTCAGCCCGGGGCGACGATCATTTTCCCGCATGAGGCGCACTGACCTCGGCCGAGTCCAATGCTGACTCCATTAGCCGGTTGCGTGTCGAGCACCTCGGGCATCAATGCTTCGACGACACGGTGGCCGAAACGCTCCTGGCTCATGCGATCCGATGGAGAGCGGATGCTGTCGCTACGCGGCTTCTTCTAAGCCCAACGCGAGCATGCCTTGCTCCGAACCTAAGTAAGCGACGCAGGCCCCGCCGCTTCGGTCTCATTCAAAGGGCGGTTGCGCCTCGGCCGCCGCAGCGCCGTTCCAGCCGGCTCATGCTGTCCACGGTGACACGGCGGTTGTTCTCGATCCGAATCACGCCGTCCATTCTCAGGCTGGTCAGCTGACGGCTCACGGTCTCGTTTGTAATTCCAAGGAAATCAGAGATGTCGGCACGCGTCATCGGCAGCTCGAAGCACGCCGACCTGGCCGCCGGGTTAACACTGGAATCGATGTTCCGGGCGATCATGAGGAGAAAGCTCGCCACCTTCTCCGGTGCGGTCTTGCGCCCCAGAGTAACCATCCATTCGCGTGCCTCGTCGAGTTCGTTCAGCGTCTGCTTGAGCAGGCGATGCACAAATTCCGGTGATTCCTTCATCATCCGTTCGATGGCCGCTCTCGGAAACGAGCATAGCGAGACAACTGTTGCCGCTTGCGCATTGATCGCGCTTTTCACCTTGAAGGGCCGTCCCAGAAAATCCGGCGCGAACTGGAGGCCGACGATCTGCTGGCGGCCGTCCGAAAGGCTCTTCGTCAGCTTCACCACGCCTGAAAGCACGTTTGAATAGCTGTCGACCGCCTCGGCGTCGCCGATCAGTTCGACCCCCGGCTCGATTTTGTGCCGCGACGAAGTCTTGGCTAGCCGAGCCAAATGGTCTGGTTCGAGCGCACCACAGACACCGCGGTGCCGTGCCTCGCAAGACAGGCAAAGAACGGGAATGCCGGAACTGTGAATATCCTGCCGTAATGTCATTCGATCGGTCTACCGGTCCAGTGCAGGCAGGATAGCAATCGACGGTAGAAAAATCCTTGCGGCAGTTTGTCCGTGCTGAAGGTTGATCGAAATCAGGGCTTAGGCTCATCCAAGCATCCACAGTTCCGGCGACGCAAACACGGTGGACCACGACATGCGACCGGAGCTAGCTGCCAGACTTGGCGAGAATGTCCCGCGCTATACCAGTTATCCGACCGCGCCGCATTTCCATACGGGGGTCGATGCTGTCGTCTACCGAGGCTGGTTGGAGGCGCTCGAAGGCGGTGACGAGATATCGCTTTACCTGCATATTCCCTATTGCGACAGGCTCTGCTGGTTCTGCGCGTGCCATACCAGACAGACGCGCCACTATGAGCCGGTAGCCGCTTATCTGCGCTCGCTGTATGCGGAGATCGCGACGGTAGGCGGCCTTGTCAGCGGCAAGGGCCGAGTTCGCGCAGTTCATTTCGGGGGCGGTTCGCCGACGATGCTGAGGCCCGAGGACATGCTGACACTGGGCACGGTGCTGCGGGACAGCTTCGTTTTTCTCGGCGATGCGAAGGTCAGCGTCGAGATCGATCCGAACAATACGGACGAAGCCCGCCTTGATGCGCTTGCCGAAATCGGCATGACGCGGGCGAGCCTCGGGGTGCAGGATTTCGATCCGAAAGTGCAAAAGGCGATCAACCGCGAGCAAAGCTTTTTGCAGACCAAGGCAGTCATCGACCAAGTTCGTTCCCGCGGAGTGGATTCCGTGAACCTTGATCTGCTCTACGGCCTGCCGCATCAAACCAGGGAGACTCTGTGTTCCACCGTGGCGCAGGCGCTCACCCTGGAACCGGACAGGATGGCGCTGTTCGGCTACGCTCACGTGCCCTGGTTCAAGAAACATCAGACGATGATCGACGAGGCATGGCTCCCCGGTCCCACGGAGCGGTTCGCTCAATCGCGACTTGCCGCGCGAGCGATTGTGGACGAGGGCTATGAATCAATCGGGCTCGACCATTTCGCAAAGCCGGGCGACGCGTTGGCGGTAGCGGCCCGCGCGGGCGCTTTGCACCGCAATTTTCAGGGCTACACGGACGATCGCTGCGAGACATTGATCGGACTTGGCCCTTCGTCGATCAGCCGTTTTCGCCAGGGCTACGTGCAGAACATGCCTTCGACCGGCGAATACGGCCGTGTGGTTGCAGACGGCAGGTTGGCGGCTGTGCGCGGCATCGTGCTCTCCGACGACGATCGCGTCCGGGGATGGATCATTGAACGGCTGATGTGCGATTTCGCCTTCTCGGCTGTCGATCTGGTGGAGAGCTTCGGGCAAGCCGGCCAAAGGCTCCTGCTTCAGGCAAGCTCCATCGCCCTTAAGGATCCTGCTCAACTGCTTGAACTGCAAGGCGACAGTTTCGTCGTACCGGCGGCAAATCGCCCCTTCGTGAGGAGCATTGCGGTGAAGTTCGATAAATATTTTGAAAGTGCAAAGGCCAGGCACTCAGCGGCAGTCTGAGCACCGCACAGGAACGGTCATGGTTTCAATCGATCGTGAACCGATTGCGCTACATTTTTGTCTCTTCATAGGCGACCGTCGCGTCGAGATAGGATTTCTGATCGGACCAGATGCGAAGACCTTTGGCATAGCGACGATGTCGTCCAGTCGTGCCTTCCATTTGTTGCGACCAGAGGGGCTGCTTGCCACCTTTCTGCGGCGTGCCCAAGTGATGTTTGTTTTTATCGTCTGTTCGCGACAGTCTCACTCTGCCGCGGCCAGTCTCGCCAGGTGCCTGTTCGCGCTTCGCGACGACGGCAGGATCATTGATGAAATCGGTCCTGCGCCCCGGGCTTGCTGCCTCGTTGGCTTCGATCATTCCTTCGGTAGCGCATAACGGACAACGCGCAACGTTTCCTCGTCTTCGAGGATCACTTCAAGAACCTGGTTCACAAGATCATCGTCGTCCAGCTCGATCAGCGCCATTTCGAAAAGTTCGATCTGCATGTCGAGATCCATGCCTGGCGGGCCGTTTAGGCAAACAAGCCCTGCGTGGATGGCAACATCTGCATACTGTCCCTTGGTGCCCGGATTATCCTTTGGCCCCCTAAAATCCACCGAGTTCTTCGTTACGAAGGTCCAGTCGCCTTCAAGAATGATCGGCTTGAGCTCCCAGTCCTTGAGCCCGGCGAGCCCCAGCCAGACAACGTGGCTGGTCTCGCAATGACCCTTCCCATGCGCAATTTTTGCAAGCTCGGGGGTGAGACATTCATCGATCAGGAACTTCATCCCGCCTTCCTAAGACGCGGAACACGGCGATCGGAAGTGATGACGGAGCCTTTTGGAAGGTCTCCAGTACGAGGACGCCCTCGCAGGGGGTTCGCCTCTGCATAAATCGCCGCGAGCCGTACCTTCTCCGTGTCAAGGCTCGGGTAGGCCCCAAGAATGCGCTCAACCGAATGACCGACAGTGACTGATGCCGCGACATCATACACTGGGACGCGAGTGTTACGGATAACGGGCGTGCCGCTGAGCACGTCATCCGACGACGTGACCATCTCGCGAGCCGCCTCGAGATCGGACAGACGTTCACTCGTGCTCTTCAGGAACGGCATCAGATCGATCGTTAGAAAGTCGTCTCGCACGGTCCAGTCCTCGCGCAGCAGTGCCGCCCAAGCGAGGGAGCGCGAGCGTGTTAGCTTGGGCTCAACCGTCCTGATCGCAAACAGTCGTTCTTCCGAGGTTAGACGCTTTGCGGTCTCGAAGTAGAAGCTGATGAAGGAGCAGGCTCCAGCCAGGACGTGCCGGCCGTTGTCAACCGATACGAAGGCATCGGGCAGGATGCGTTCATCGATTGCGCGATTGACATCTCGCAGGCTTACACGCGAGACCACGGCGGCCTCGGTTGCCTTCAGCATTTCGGCTACAGCTGCCATGGTCGCTCCTAAATAAATCTTCCGACGCATCGGAGATATATAATGAGAGCGTGCCTTTTTCAATGCCTGATGGCGATTTTGACCTTCACAACTTGGCCGAGCTTCTGAGCTGGCTTTCTTTTTTTGGCGTCCAGCCGCCCCCAAAGTCAGTGCAACACGGGCTTGAATTCCCCGGTTCTCGAGGCGGCCAGGTCGGCATCATCCCCTTAGCAGCCGTACATCCAGTTCAATCGGCCGGAACTAACGGCTGCCATTGCCCCAGATATCCGCCGACCGAAGCCGATCCCTTTCAGGCAGCGAACGGACTCCCTCCATGGCAAGAGCTCACTCGGGAGACCTGGGGCAAGCTCCTGGCAACCTACTGAGCGAAAAATAACGTCCCGCCTCCATAAGCACGCAGCTAACAGGCGGCGGCTGCTGTGGCCCGCCTGAGCAGGATAGTTACTCTCGTGCCCTCATTCGGGCTGGAGTTCACGTCGAATTGCGCGTTGGCGTTTTCGATCAGCGAGCGCGCAATCAACGCGCCGAGCTTACCGTGCTTGGGCCATGTCTCGCCTTCTGGCAGGCCGATACCGTCATCGGCGACGACCACCCGGCAGCCTTCACCCTCAACGATGCTGTGCAGGGTGATCGTGCCTCCCTCGCGTCCTTGAAAAGCATGCTTTAGTGCATTGGTCAGCAGTTCGTTCACTACCAGTCCGGCGGGCATGGCGACATTCATCGAAACTGGGTAGGTGTCCACGCTCATGTCGAGCCGGATGCCCTCTGTAGTATGCGCGGTCATGACTCCCGATGCGATTTGACTGAGATAGACGCCGAGATCAACCTCGTCCTTTGGTTCGTCACCGGAAAGTTCTTGGTAGAGCATCGCCAAGGCATCGACACGTCCTGCTAGGCGCTCGAAACGCTTTTGGTCCGGCTCTACCGCATTGCGAGTTTCGAGTCGGATCAGGGCGGTGATCATCTGCAAATTGTTCTTGACCCGGTGCTGGAGTTCGCGCAACTGAACGTCTTTTTCGCGGATGCGCTCATCGGTCTTGCGGCTGTCAGTCTGGTTGTAATCGACACTCCCGACAACTCGGCCAGTCTGACCTGGTCGATTCCGAGCAGCGCCCGCGCCGCGCGCATCTGTGCGGAAGTGATCAAGGCAGCATCCCTCGTCTGGCCACATAAAGCGGCACTAAACGTTATAGTCACGTCTCCTTCATGGGTGCGTCTCAAGAAGTAGCGATCTTCTGACTCGCCCTCCCCAATGGGGAGTGAACGTATCCGATGATCAAATTTTGTCCGATAGCGCGACCTGAAGTCTCCATCTCTTTCATAAGCACACGCAATTCGGCTGGAGCAGCGAGACATTTCGAAAACCTTCCAAGAACCCCAGCAGTTCCGGAGTACGCGAATTGCGGAGCGCTATTGCTGCCGATGTCAGCGGACGGTTCCTTTACGGCGGCTTCGTGCCCTGCCCGCAATGCCTGAGCGGCGTTCGCGCGAGCAGGCCAGCCGCAACCGCCCTTCGAAACGCCGCCGACTTGATCCTCCGCCACCAAAGCGCCGAGGGTCCGCTCGCGAGGGCCTTTGCCGATCGAACTTCATCCGGGTCGCCCACCGCGCGCGACGACGAGCGTTGCCATTGCGTTGCTGAGCAGATTCGTGAACGCACGGCATTCGAACATGAAGTGGTAGACGCCAAGGATCAGCGTCATGCCGACGAAAGGGGCGGTCGGGACGACAAAGAGCGTTGCAGCCAAGGTGACGAATCCAGTACTGGTAATGCGATCTGCTCCTTTGGAAGGGAGCATGGCGAAAAAAAGCAGCAGCACCTGATCGCCGATTGACAGATCGGTGTTCGTCGCCTGCGCGATGAAGAGGGCCGCCAGCGTCATGTAGATATTCGTGCCGTCCAGATTGAACGAATATCCGGCCGGGATGACGAGACCCACAACCGAACGCCTGGCGCCCGGCTTCTCCATCTTCTGCATGAGCGAGGGGAGCGCGGCCTCCGAGGAGGACGTTGCGAGGACAAGCAGCAGCTCTTCCTTGATGTAGCGAATGAGAGAACAGATCGAAAAGCCGTTGTAGCGGCAGACCGCGCCGAGAACCCCGAACACGAAGAGGAAGGCGGTGATATAGAACGTCGCGACCAGCATCGCGAGGTTGACGACCGAACCGATGCCATATCTGCCGATGGTGAAGGCCATTGCGCCGAAAGCGCCGATCGGCGCGGCCTTCATCAGAATGCCGACGAGCTTGAAGACAGGCGCGATGAGCGCCTGAAGGAAGGAAACGACAGGCTTGCCCGTCTCTCCGGCCA
>NZ_JAMYTD010000031.1:0-63061 GCF_040322255.1 Mesorhizobium sp. M0166
CCCGTATTTCACAAACCCCCCCCGCCCCCGCCCCCCCCCCCCCCCCCAAACCCCCCCCCCCGGTTTGAATAACCCCCGGGGGGGGGGGCCCCCCCCCCCCCCCCCTCTCGCTCTCTTCTGTGGCAGTATGGGCCGGCGAGGCGATCCAAATCGGGATGCAAGGGCGCGACGACGGTTCGCAAGTCTGGTTCGACCCGATCGGCATTCTGATCAAGCCAGGGCAGACGGTCCGATGGACCAACCTCAATCCTGGCAATTCGCACACGACGACGGCGTACAATCCGGCAAACTTCGGGCGACCGGTTCGCATGCCCAAGACGGCAAAATCGTGGGATTCCGACTACCTCCTGCCCAAGGAAAGCTTTTCGGTTACCTTCACCGAGCGGGGGGTCTACGACTATTACTGTATCCCGCATGAGCATGCTGGAATGGTCGGCCGTGTTATCGTCGGCGAACCAGAGGCACATGGCTGGGCTGAAATGGTCGGAGCAAATGGCGACCTACCGGAGGAGGCCCTAAAGGCATTCCCGACTGTCGAAGACATCATGACGAAAAGGGTCGTCCGGCGCGTTTAGATCATGCGCATGAAAGGCGCGGCCCTCCGCAACAAAAGCGACCGAAGATGCCAAACGGGGCGAGAGCTCCTTGGGTGTCGTGAGTGAGGGGACTTTCATGACAGGCTGCGTGTTTGCGTGTGAAACTCAACCATCATCTCAGGCCGGACGCGACGCGCGCACCCAAGTGCCGGACGCGCCTCTCGATGCCCGAACTGCTGCCGAGCAACGCGAGCGTGCAATGCACCGGCTTGCCGCCTTGGGCGAGATGACTGGCGGTATTGCCCATGACTTCAGAAACCTCCTGGCAGTAATAGAATCCGGGCTCGGGCTCGCTGAGCGAAGAGCCGACGAGCCCGAAAGGGTTCGTGCCTACATTGCGGCAGCGCGGGAAGGAATCGATCGAGGGATCGAGCTAACGTCACAGCTATTGACCTTCGCGAAGCATCAAGAACTCGATATCCACGCTGGCAATTTGAATGAGTTCCTCACGTCTTTCGAGCCTTTCCTGAGGTATGGCGCGGGAGCCGATGTCCGCGTCAGGCTGGAGCTTGGTTCCGGTGTCCCAGACTGTTTGATCGATCACGCACTTTTCGACAGCACAGTGCTTAATCTCGTCATGAACGCACGAGATGCGATGCCAAGTGGCGGGGAGATCCGCGTCATCACCGAACGATTGGTGCAGACAACCGCGACACCTGACCCGCCCGGCCCTGGAACCTACGCATGCGTTCGCGTCAAAGACCACGGTTGCGGCATGGCTCCTGAAGTCTTGCGGAAGGTGTTTGATCCATTCTTCACGACGAAGGGTGAGAAGGGTACCGGGATAGGGATGCCACAAGTGCAGGCACTGACCCAGATGGTTGGTGGTCTGATCCGGATAAAGAGTGAACGAGGGATTGGAACAACGGTCGACCTTCTGTTCCCGTCAGTCCCGTCGGACATTTAGACGCCCAACTAGAACTCTCACAATTTGATTTCGCCGCTTGCGACGGAATGCAATCCCGTCAGCGCTGGACCAACTACGCTCTCGTCCGCACTTGCCGATTGCACCGCATAGACCGGATAGGAGAACTGCGGCATCTCAGGCACAAGATGCAGCCGGCCGGCTTCTATGTGAGGCTGCACAGAACTCATCCTGAAATATCCGGAGCCGCCGGTCGCTAGAACATAGTTCAGTGCGAGCGGACCGAGATCGAAAGAAAGATCCGGCGCAGCGCTTGGGAAATTCATCCCGTGGTGAAGCCCAAAATCCGGCCCCCAATCCATGTAAACATAGTCGGATTCGTCCAGGAGGCGTGCTTCGGAATTGGTAGTCACGAGAACAAGTTTTTCTTCCAGAAGCAGATCGATCTTCAAACCCGGTCTGTGCGGGGGCGCGTACATGATGGCTAAGTCGACCATTCCCGACGCGACCTGATTGATCAAATCCTGCGGCACATCAACGTGCACTCGAAGCGCAATATCCTGAAGCGAGCCGCGCATCCATCGGACCCAATCAAGCAGCAGAGGTTGCGCAAGGCTGACTTCGCTGCCCACCGTCAGAACAGCCCGGCGTCCCGGCGGCACGGCAACCTGGTGAAGTGTACGTTGCCATAGTTGGATGAACATCGGGGCGTGGCGCAGAAATTGCTCGCCGGCCGGGGTCAGCGAAGCTCCGCCTTTGTGGCGGACAAAAAGGGCCCGGCCCAGTTGATGCTCGAGGTTGCGGATTCGTGCGCTTACCGTCGTCTGCGCAACATTCAAGCGCTCGGAGGCCCGAATGAAACTGCCGGTCGATACGATCTCGATAAAGGTGCGGGCGAGTTCGATGTCCATCACGGATATAGCATAAAATTTGCGTTTAAATGTCAATCAATTTCGTTTGTCACATAGTTAGTGTGAGTATTACGCTCGAAGAATTCCACCAAGCCTAGCGCTGGATGCTGCGCAGCGCCGGTTGGAGCGGGCGCAAGCTCTCTCCATCCTCACCCATCGTTTTGCCAGCAGCGTCACAGGAGAAATCATGTCGACGAAAGACAAGAACCAAGAAGACGTGGGGCGTCGCGACTTTCTGAAGCTCTTCGGTGCGGCAGGAGCGGCGGCGAGTACCCTGCCGCTGGGTGGGTCCGCATCGGCGACCGAAATGATGGCCGCGGCGACCGGACAGCCGCATCATCACACAAGCGACGCCTCGAAATCCGATGCACGCGGCTCGGCTTATGAATTCTTCAATGTCGACGAGTCCGCCTTCATCGAGGCCGCGGTCGACACACTGATTCCGAGCGATTCAACAGGCCCCGGCGCCAAGGAACTCGGCGTTGCGATCTACATCGATAGACAAATGGCCGGCGGGTACGGCAAGGGCGACCGGCTGTATCTGGAAGGGCCATTTAGGGAAGGTACGCGCGAGCAAGGTTATCAATTGCCGATGACGCCATCGGAACTGATCCGGGCCGGCATCGCCGACGTCAGCGCCTACGTGCAGAAAAACCACAAGAGCGCTTTCGAGATCCTTTCGGCAAAAGATCGAGTCGCGGTGATGAGCGACCTCGAGGGCAAGAAGGTCGAGCTTCCAACAGTGCCAACCGAAACCTTCTTCGGGCTTCTGCTCCAGCTCACGATCGAGGGTTATTTCGCTGACCCGATGTATGGCGGAAACAAGGACAGGGCGGCCTGGAAGATGATCGGTTTCCCAGGCGCCGACGCCATGTACATGGACAAGATAGAACCATTTCGGAACAAGGCCTATGCGGCTGAACCGAAGGGAATTCAGGATCTCGTTTAATCGACGAAAGAAGACGAAGGAGACTGTAGCATGGCTACCAAACTCAACGCAGTCGATGTCCTGATTGTCGGTCTTGGCTGGACGGGCGGCATCATTGCCAAGGAGCTTGCATCGACCAAGCTGAAAATCGTCGCTCTAGAAAGGGGAGGCCCGCGTGACACCAATCCGGACTTCATCGACCCGCAGATCCATGACGAACTGCGCTACGCCGCCCGACACGACCTCATGCAGGACGTGCGGCGGGAAACCATCACCTTCCGCAATGGTGAAGCGCAAACGGCGCTGCCGATGCGCCAGCTCGGCTCGTTCCTGCCCGGCCAGGGCGTTGGCGGCGCCGGCGTGCACTGGAACGGCGTCACCTGGCGCTGGCTCGAATGGGATCATCAGGCGCGCGCCCGCACGATCGAAAAATACGGCGAAAAGATCATCCCTTCAGATATGCAGCTGCAGGACTGGCCGATCACCTATGATGATCTCGAGCCCTATTACGACAAGTTCGAAAAGACCTGCGGCACCTCCGGCAAGGCCGGCAACATCAACGGTCGGAAGATCGACGGCGGCAACATCTTCGAGGGATCGCGAAAGGACGAGTACCCCAATCCGCCGATGATTGCGGCGCAAAGCATGCTGATGTTCGAGAAAGCGGCCCGCAATCTTGGCTATCACCCTTTCCCCAATCCTTCCTCAAACGCGTCGCGGGACTATGTCAATCCCGATGGCGTGGCCTTCGGCCAGTGTCACTATTGTGGCTTCTGCGAGCGCTTCGGCTGCGAGGCGAATGCCAAGGCGAGCCCGCATTTCACCGTCATTCCGCTGGCGCTGGAGAACCCCAATTTCGAGTTGCGCACCAACTCGATCGTGCTGAAGGTCAATCTCGACTCGACCCGCAAGAAGGCAGTCAGCGTCACCTATCTCGACGCACGAGGGCGGGAGTTCGAACAGCCTGCCGACCTCATCATCCTGTCGGCCTATGCGCTCGGCAACGTCAACCTGCTGCTGCAATCGGGCATTGGCGTGCCTTATGATCCGGCAACGGGCAAGGGCGTGGTCGGCCGCAACTATGCCTATCAGTGCGGTGGCGGGGCTACCGCCTTCTTCGACAAAAAAACCATCCTGAATCGCTTCATGGGGGCCGGCGCGCTCGGCACCTGCATGGATGATTTCAACGGCGACAACTACGATTTCGAGAAGGCCGGCTACATCGGTGGCGGCGGCATCAGCTGCAGCAACTCGGGCGCCAGGCCGATCCAGTCGCATCCCACGCCGCGGGGCACGCCGCGCTGGGGCTCCGACTGGAAGGAGGCAGTGGTCGACAATTATGACCACGCGGCCAGCATTGGCAACCAAGGCGCGGTAATGGCGTACCGGCAGAACTATTTGAGCCTCGATCCGACCTACACCGACGTTTTCGGACGTCCGCTGATGAGGATGACGTTCGATTTCCAGGACAACGAGGTAAAGCAGATGAACGCTCAGGCCGACATCTGCGTGACGATCGCCAAGGAGATGGGTGCGACCAAGGTCGATCGGAGCATTCCCCCGGTGCCTTATTCGATCGTGCCTTACCAGAGCACACACAACACAGGCGGGGCAGTCTTCGGAGCCGACCCGAGCACCAGTGTTCTGAACAAATACCTTCAGGTCTGGGATGTCCCGAACGTGTTCGTCACCGGCGCTTGCGTGTTTCCCCAGAACGCGGGGAAGAACCCGACCGGACCCGTAGGCGCTCTTGCCTACTGGGCGGTGGATGCGATCAAGAACCAGTATCTGAAGAGTCCCGGCCCACTTGTTCCCTCCTGAGGCGACTTCAATCGGATGCGGATCCGGCGGTTTGGATCCGGATCCGGGACTCCAGGGATGTTTCGTACCATATTGCCCCGGCCAGTTCGGCCAGAACCAACCCGTGCTCGTTGAAAGCAGCAAACATGAAATGGACCATGCCTGGATTGGCACCGCGATTCTCACTGCAGTCGGTTCGGCCCATGCGCAGGACACATCTTCCGGCAATGCCGAAGCCGGCGCCGTCGTCTTCAAGGGATGCATGGCCTGCCACAAGGTCGGCCTTGAGGCAAAGAACGGAGTGGGCCCGGCCTTGAATGGCGTCGTCGGCCGAACGGCCGGTGAGTATCCCGATTACAGCTATTCCTCGGCGAACAAGAATTCGGGTCTGACCTGGGATGAACCGACGCTGACGACCTATCTCAGGGCGCCGCGCAAACTGGTGCCCGGCACAAAGATGGCGTTTGCCGGTCTCAGCAAGGACCAGGAGATCGCCGACGTCATCGCCTATCTGAAACAGTTCAACGCTCGGGGCCAGAAGGTCGGCCCCTGACCAGACGGGAAGCTGTCCCTGGGCAAAGTGCAACCTTGATGAAATTTCTCCTGCACAAGGGTCTGGGGGATTCCACGATCCAACAGATCGGCAGCTACCTGCGTAGCCGCGGCGCCGGCCATCACTGGATCGAGCGATATCGCGGCGACATCTTCGTATTCGTGTCGGATGCGGTCGACGAAGAAATCCTGAGGAGCAAATTCGCCAGCCTTCTCGATGCCGTCAACGACACAGACATGGACGGGACAGGATCTCGATGAGCGAAGAAATCTTCAACGAGAGAGTAAGATTGAAGAGGGCATATGAGAGGCCTGCTGCCGGCGATGGCAAGCGCGTATTGATTGACCGGCTTTGGCCGCGTGGGGTCAAGAAGACCGAAGCGGCCATCGACCATTGGGTGAAGGACCTCGCGCCAAGCACCGAGCTTCGGAAATGGTTCGGACACGATCCAGCCCGCTGGTCGGAATTCCGCCGGCGGTATGCGGCGGAAATCCAGGAGCATCGCGGTGAGCTTGACCGGCTGCGCGAGATGATACGGGAGGGCACCGTCACACTCGTCTACTCGGCTCATGACGAGACCCACAACGATGCCGTCGTCCTTAGAGAGCTTTTGCTGAGACAGCGATGAAGACGCCGCATCGCTCCTCCGTTGCCAAAGACGTAGGCGTGCGGTCTCGACAGCGACAACAAACCCGTCTCCCGGAACCAAACCAAGGAAAATTCATCCAATCATCGATGGGCGGGCTCAGTTGAGGAGAAAGACAATGAAATTCTTTGTCGATACCGCCGATATATCTGAAATTCGAGAGCTTGCTGCCGCTGGAATTGTCGACGGGGTAACCACAAACCCGTCCCTTATCGCAAAGACTGGCCGACCGATCAGAGATGTGATCCAGGAGATTGGCCAGACGATCGAGGGCCCGGTTTCAGCGGAAGTCACGGCCATCGACTTTGACGGTATGGTCGCCGAGGGACAGCGCTTGGCCGGCATTGCGACCAATGTGGCTGTCAAGGTGCCGTCCACCTGGGATGGATTCAGGGCTTGCCGGGCGCTCAGTCAGCTCGGACACAAGGTCAATGTCACCCTGTGCTTTTCGGCCAACCAGGCACTGCTCGCGGCAAAGGCAGGCGCGACCTTCATTTCACCATTCGTCGGCAGACTTGACGATCTCGGTCTGGATGGCATGGAGGTGATCCGAGAAATCCGCACGATCTATGACAACGATCAAGCGTTCACGACGGAAATCCTGGCGTCCTCTATTCGCACGCCTCTGCATGTCAAACTGGCGGCAATGGCGGGCGCCGATATCGCAACCGTACCGCCCGCAGTACTCAGAAACCTCGCCAAACACCCGCTCACCGACAAGGGCCTCGAGTCCTTTCTTGCCGACTGGGAGAAGGCGGGGCAAACGATCCTGTAATTGCCCGGGCGAGGGCATGCAGAGAGCTATCATAAAACTTGCACTCAATTGCAGATTAAATTCGTTTGCATGATGTCGGGAATGGCGGGAAATTGAGCCGTGGGGCGCGAGTTTCGCTCTAGTCGGGCGAAAGCGAAATCGAGAATTCGAAGACGCGCTGGCTTTGTGCGCTGAGAGGCTGATGTGCCTGTCGCCGCTCCCCTGGATGCGATTTTCTCGAAATCGCCAAGGAGAAGAAAATGGCTGTGCACCCTACCGAGGTGATCGGACCAGACCTGGTCCAGGGCATCGCGTTCGCCGATCTTCCCGACGGTGGAAAGCTGGTCGGCCATAGCGGCAATGAGCAGGTGCTGCTGGTGCGCCGCGGGGCCGAGATCTTCGCCGTCGGGGCGACTTGCACGCATTACGGCGGACCGCTCGTCGACGGCCTTGTGGTGGAAGACTCCGTCCGGTGTCCGTGGCATCACGCGTGCTTTGATTTGCGTACAGGCGAAGCCTTGCGAACGCCTGCCTTCAGGCCACTCGCGTGCTGGTTGGTGGAACAACGCGATGATCGGATATTCGTGGGCGAGAAGCGCAAGCGGACGGCCCCCAAGCCGCGCGTTGGAGGCTCCGACCCCGTTCCGGAGAAGATCGTCATCGTCGGCGGCGGCGCAGCCGGTTTCTCGGCGGCCGAAATGTTGCGGCGCGAACACTATCAAGGCAGCATCGTCATGCTCAGCAATGATGAAGCACCGCCGGTTGATCGGCCCAATCTTTCCAAGGACTACCTCGCCGGCAAGGCACCGGAGGACTGGATTCCGTTGCGTGGCGAAAGCTTCTACTCAAAGAATAATATCGACCTGCGTCTTAATGCGAATGTCGCTCGGATCGACGTACGTTCTCGCGAGGTTGTGCTCGCGGACGGGACCTCGACTCCTTACGACAAGCTGCTTCTTGCGACTGGGGCCGAACCGGTTCGCTTGACCCTACCCGGGGCAGACCAGCCGCATGTCTATGCACTGCGCTCGTTCGCAGATTGCAAGGCGATCATTGAGCGAGCCACCACGGCGCATATCGCTGTCGTGATTGGTGCCAGTTTCATTGG
Source organism: Mesorhizobium sp. M0166 (assembly GCF_040322255.1). Taxonomy (NCBI): domain Bacteria; kingdom Pseudomonadati; phylum Pseudomonadota; class Alphaproteobacteria; order Hyphomicrobiales; family Phyllobacteriaceae; genus Mesorhizobium; species Mesorhizobium sp. M0166. The sequence goes on from NZ_JAMYTD010000031.1 coordinate 8,162, forward strand.
GCTGGAAGTAGCTGCGGCCCTGCGCTCGCGCAAAATCGAAGTTCATGTCGTGGCGCCGGATGAGCGGCCCATGGAGCGGGTCCTGGGTCCGCAAATGGGTGACTTCATCCGCACTATCCATGAGGAGAACCGGGTTGTTTTCCATCTTCAGGACACGGCGAGCAGCATCGATGGCAGAAAGGTGAAGCTCAGCAGCGGTGGCACGTTAGCAGCCGACTTCGTCGTCGCCGGCATAGGCGTGCGACCGCGGATCGGCCTCGCGGAAAAGGCCGGGCTCATCCTTGACCGCGGGGTGCTCGTGAACGCCTTTCTGGAGACGAGCGCACCAGACATATTCGCCGCCGGCGACATTGCGCGGTGGCCAGATCCTCATAGTGGCGAGAACATTCGGGTCGAGCACTGGGTGGTTGCAGAGAGGCAGGGGCAAGCTGCCGCGCTCAACATGCTCGGCCATCGTGAGAAATTCGAGGCCGTGCCGTTCTTCTGGAGCCAGCATTACGATGTTCCCATCAACTATGTCGGTCACGCCGAGCGGTGGGACGAGATCGCGGTAGACGGCGATATTGCCGCCAAAGATTGCCTGCTCCGCTTCAAACGAGAAGGGCGCACGCTGGCTGTCGCCTCAATCTTCCGCGACGTTGAAAGTCTGCAGGCCGAGCTGGAAATGGAGCGCCAAATGGCAAGCTAGCTTCGACTTCCGAAAAGCGGAAGTCAGAGTCAGAATGGCGAAGCGGAATGTGGTTGTGACTGAAAGGAGTTCGACTATGTCCACAGAGCAGCAGGAACTAGGTGTCACCCGTGGCTTGGACACGGTTGCGCCCGCCCAGCGTTATTCAAAGATCGTGAAATTCGTCGACGAGGTCGCCAAGCAGGCGGCTAACGATGCACCGACCCTGGTTGAAATCTTCTCGGACAGCGGCCGCTGGTATTGCCGTGTTCGTCGCGGGGATGAAAAGACCCGGCCAATGGGTCCATACACCAAACAACAGGCTCAGCGGATCCAGGAAGCTCGGAGAATGTTGCTCGCCAAAAGAGGTGCCGCTCGCATCATGTTCGAGTAGGAGAAGTAACCCTTGCAATCGTACCGGCCGGCGGACTCCTGCCACAATGATCGTCATGAGTTTTCGAACAATGCAGAGCAGGCCTCCGGCGTCTAGCCGAGCCGGAGGCAAGGACGTCTCAGGCTGGATAGATATTCCGGCATCGTCAACAGACCAGACGGACCTTGTGAGAGAAATTCTCGAGCTTCTCTAGCTTGCGCGTATGCAAGTGTGGTTATGCCCTGACCGCGTCAAATTATAAGATGCGATGTAAAGGGCCGTTGCCGTTCTCCGAGGAAAGATAGGAGCGCGAACGCTTAGCGTGCAGGGTTGGGGTTGCTCATCCTCTATTGATTTTGTACCAAGTAACGATCGACAAACCTGGGATCTGATTATGGACGACTACGATAACCAGAAAGGCGCTGAGCCTGAGGACGTGCGCGCCGCATTGAAGGGGTGGGCATGGTTTGGTGTTCTAATGAGCATTGTCTTTGGTGTCGCCTACGTCCTGATTGAGATGTAGTGGCCCACGAAGCAGCTAGCCCTTGCGGACTGCCCGAGAAGATCGGCAACGTCATTGGCGCGTTTGCAGTGACTTGGGCTGTGCTCGGTGCTGGTATATTTAGGCTGCGGACTAATAAAAGCGAAGTGACGATCTGATGACCGCCAAAGCCATGCTCGACAAGAAGGCGCCGCTGGCACTTTCATCGGTATAACGGGCTTTGGCGCCAGCGGCCCGGCGGAGAAACTCTAAAAACTTTTCAATATGCCGCAAAGCCGGTACGACATATTGACCGGCGGTCTGTATGCCCATTTCAGGAACACCGGCTCGATGATTCCCAGCACGCTCCAGCACCCGACTTCCCGGCAAACGTTCGCGAGCTCGACGATGAAGCGCTGCTGGATATCGTGCAACGGCAAACGGCCCGGTACTTCTGGGAAGGCGCACATCCCGTCAGTGGTCTTGCCCGAGATCGCCAGAAGACCACCGGTGCTCCGGCCAACGATCTCGCAGCCATTGGCGGCTCTGGCTTCGGCATCATGGCAATCATCGTTGCTGTTGAACGCGGTTGGATCGATAGCACGGCCGCATTATGCCGATTGCAGCGAATGCTGGATTTCCTGGAAAGCTCGCCGCGCTACCATGGCGTGTTCCCGCATTTCATCAATGGCCGTACCGGTGCGACAATTCCATTCCGTCGCAAGGATGACGGCGCTGATCTGGTCGAAACCACTTTCCTGTTTCAAGGTCTGATCTGCGCCCGCGAGTATTTCGCCGGGATGGCAACCGAGGAGGCACGCCTTCGCCATAGCGTGAACGCGCTGTTGTCACAGGCCGAGTGGAATTGGTTCGCACGCGGGGCCCGGCAACTGATGTGGCACTGGAGCCCGAACCACGGCTGGGCGATGGACAGCCCGATCAGAGGTTGGAACGAATGCATGCTCACCTTCGTGCTGGCGGCGGGATCAACTCGCCACTCCATTGATCCGGGCATCTATCACGAAGGCTTTGCTGGTGGATCCGACTTTCGAAACGGGCGCGATCATTACGGGATCGTCCTGCCATTGGGAATGGATTCTGGTGGTCCGCTCTTCTTCTCGCAATATTCCTTCTGCGGGCTCGATCCACGGGGCCTAAGCGACCGCTACGCCGACTACTGGCAACAGAACCTCCGTCATACGCAGATCAATTATTGGCACTGCGTTCGCAATCCCCATAGCCATCTGGGATACGGCCCTGACTGCTGGGGTCTGACCGCGAGCCATGGGCCGCGAGGATACGTCGCGCATGCACCCGACAGGGACTTTGGCGTGATCACTCCGTCTGCTGCCCTGTCGAGCTTCCCTTATGCACCGGCGGAGGCGATGCGCGCACTGCGTGGCTTCCTGACCAAGCCTCGGAAACGCATATGGGGCCGCTTCGGCTTTGTCGACGCGTTTTGCGAAAGCCGCAACTGGTACTCCCGAACCTATCTGGCCATCAATCAGGGGCCAATCATCGCGATGATCGAGAACCATCGTACAGGGCTGTTGCGGCGGCTTTTCATGCGGGCGCCGGAAGTGCGCAGAGGCTTGGCGAGGCTGAGCTTCACCAGCCAGCACCTCGACACATCAACGTCTGCTCAGGGGCCACGAGCTGCCGTGGGTATGGCCCCACTGGATTGCACTTAGCGCCGCAAGGTGGTTTCTTCCCTGAGTGATCTGCTGGCAGGTCGGAGCAGTTCGCGAAGCGCGTCCCCGCCGCGTCCTAGCTACTGCTCAGGATCGGGAAATGTCAGCGACTTGGTCTCGAGAAAGTCTAAGCGCGGGCTCCAAGCACCATCATGTATTCCCGAAGACGATCGAATAGATAGCGGCACCAATAAATAGCGCAGCCGACATTCTCATGAATAGCTGAAATGAAAAATAATCTCTCATCGCGGCCTCCTTTGTTTCTATTAATTTTTCTCGGCCAAGATTTGACCATATCACATGAGGATACGATCTGGTAATTTATTTCCAGGCCCTGCTACGCAGCTCGCTGCTTGAAAATGGTCGACTGAGCCCGTGTCATGTCCAATTAATCGCGACAGGCCAATAGTGGGTGGGTGCTGTCAAAGAATGACAAATCCGCTCAGGCCACCCAACGCTCCGGGTTGACTGCCCTTCAACGGTGACACGGGAGGCAGGCTTCTCGGAAGAGCACATACCTGTTAGTCGCCCTCGGTGGCGATCAAAACCCAGTCGCGCTTCGTTGACTGTGTTTCGCGGGCAAACGTCCAGGTGTCGATCACCTCAACAATCAGCGTGGGATCGCCAGCCACGACCCGGTCGTTGGCTGAACGGGTGACACTGACCACCTCGGAAACGAAGCGAACGCCGATCTCTGCGGTCCCATTCTCCTCGAGAGCCTCGATGACTTTTGCTTCACTCACGCCGATGAGGGTCAGCTGCAGCGTCTCTTCCCGATCCCGGCGCCCGGCAATAGCTCGTTCGAAGGTCTCAAGCACTTCCGGCCCGACAAGGCGTTTCAACGTTTGGATGTCGCCATCTGCATAGGCCCGCAGGATAACTTCATAGGCCGTTTTGGCGCCGGTTAGAAACGCGGCAAGGTCAAAATTCGGATCGATGTCCCGGATCACATCCAAGGGCTGGCCCGCCGATGAAGCGTAATCGGCAACGCCGCTTCGTTGCTCAGTCACTGCATCGCCCCGCTTGGTCTTGTCGTCATCCGAGCGCGGCAGCAGCTGGTCCCAACCTGCCAGCAATGCCCAATAAAACGCGACAATTGCTACGAGGAGGATTTGGTTGTTTGGATCTGTGGTCTCGTTCATGACGGTCTCCCGAACAATAACAGACGCCGATTTGGAGCTGGAGGCCAGTGTTAGAGAATGCGCGGCAGCTTTTCCCATTGGTGGAAGGGTGGCGGCGACGGCAGCAGCCATTCGAGGGTGGCCGCCCCTTCGCCCCATGGGTTGGCGCCAGCCTGGCGTTTGCGGCTGAAAGCTTCCGCTACCGTGATGAAAAAGACGACAAGTCCGGCCGTTGAAATGTAGGAGCCGATCGACGAGACGAAATTCCAGCCGGCGAAAGCGTCGGGGTAGTCGGCATAGCGTCGCGGCATGCCGGCCATGCCGAGAAAATGCTGCGGGAAAAAGACCAGGTTGACGCCAATGAACATCACCCAGAAATGCAGCTTGCCCATCGTTTCGTTGTACATATAGCCGGTCATCTTCGGGAACCAGTAATAGAAGCCGGCGAAGATGGCGAAAACCGCGCCCAAAGACAGCACATAACGAAAGTGGGCGACCACAAAATAGGTACCGTGATACACGCGGTCGATACCAGGGTTTGCAACCATGATGCCGGTGACGCCGCCGATGGTGAACAGCAGGACGAAACCGAGAGCCCACTGCATCGGTGTCTTGAAGTCTATCGATCCTCCCCACATAGTCGCTAGCCAGGAAAAAACCTTCACGCCGGTTGGAACGGCGATGACCATCGAGGCGAAGGCAAAGTAACGCTGGGTGTCCACGGACAGGCCGGTCGTATACATATGATGCGCCCACACGACGAAGCCGATCGCGGCGATCGCCACCATCGCATAGGCCATGCCGAGATAGCCGAAGATCGGCTTCCTGGCGAAGGTCGAGATGACATGGCTGATGATGCCGAAGCCGGGTAGAATCATTATGTAGACTTCGGGATGGCCGAAGAACCAGAACAGATGCTGATAGAGGACCGGATCACCGCCGCCGGCGGGCGCGAAGAAGGTCGTCCCGAAATTGCGATCGGTCAAAAGCATGGTGATGGCGCCGGCGAGTACGGGCAGCGACATCAGCAGCATGAAGGCAGTAACCAGCATCGACCAGGCGAACAGAGGCATCTTGTGCATCGTCATGCCAGGCGCGCGCATATTGAAGATGGTGGTGATGAAGTTGATAGCGCCAAGGATCGAAGAGGCACCCGACAGGTGGATTGACAGAATCACGAGGTCGACCGCGGGGCCTGGCTGGCCATCAGTCGACAAGGGCGGGTAGAGCGTCCAGCCGCCGCCATGGCCAAGCGTGCCGGGCGCTCCTGGAACGAACATTGAGGCTATGAAGAGGATAAATGACATCACCAGCAGCCAGAATGAGATGTTGTTCAAGCGCGGAAAGGCCATGTCGGGGGCGCCAATCATGATCGGTACCATCCAGTTGCCGAAGCCACCAATCAGTGCCGGCATTAGGACGAAAAAGATCATGACCAGCCCGTGGGCACTGACGACGACGTTGTAGACCCCCGGATCGCCAAATATCTGCAGGCCCGGCTCCTGCAACTCCATGCGGATCAACACGGAAAGCCCTGTACCGAAGACCCCGGCCATGATCGAGAACAGCAGGTAAAGCGTCCCGATATCCTTGTGGTTGGTGGAGAACAGCCACCTGACGACAAACCGCGGCTTATGATCATCCAAGGCCGTGGTGGCTGGATTGGACATGATTTGCTTCCTGCTCTTCACTGGAGGCGCGGCGGACTCAAAGATGGACCCGGCCGTCTGCGATCCGCCGTCACAGGAGGATCAGGTCTCGCCTGCACTCATTCATTCATCGGTGACGATCACATCCATCGGAATGTCGTGTGGCTGCGGATAGATGGTCTGGATCCTGCTGCCGGCGTAACCGACGCCGACGACGAGAGGCCGCTTCGGCACGGCCGCCAGAGTCCGGTCAAAAAAGCCGCCGCCATAGCCCAGGCGGTAGTTAGCCTGGTCGAAACCGACAACCGGCGCGATGACGACATCCGGCTGGACCGATGGCCCGCTTGACGGAACAAGAATATTCCAGATGCCGCGTTCGAGCGGGTCTCCTGGTCCCCAGATACGAAACTCCATAGGCCAGCCTTTCTTGATGACGACCGGCAGCGCGATCCGCCCGCCGCGCTCGATCACCCGTACCGCCCAGTTGCGAAGGTCCGGCTCGCCGCGAAAAGGCCAGTAGCCGCTGATGATGCGCCCGCTGACCCGGCTGACAGCCCGGTCGAGCGCGGAGGCAACGCGAGTAGACCTCGCCAAGCGTTCCTCGGCGTCGACGGCAAGACGCTCATCGATCAAGCGCTTGCGCTCCGCCTTGCGCCATCGACAGACTTCTGTCCATGCGTCTTGCACAACCGGCCCGGTGCCATATCCGGGAACGAGTTCGTGCATGAAGCACGGCGGCGAGGCGTACTCTCGCGTTTCCAAGGGAAGATCCTCCTGATCAGACATTGTGCGCTCCATCAACTCTTGCGGCGGAAGCCAGCGCGACCTTCTGAACGTTGCGCTGCGTAAAACAGGAAGGCAAACGGAATTAAATGCTGTATTGATGCAAAATTATTGCACTGACTGGAGCCAGAATTGACATCGACCGCGCTCGCACGTTTCTGGAAATCGTCCATTCCGGCAGCTTTCTGAAAGCCGCCGACCGGCTCCACGTTACCCAGACCACGGTAAGCGCGCGGATACGCACGCTGGAAGACGAACTCGGCCGTCAGCTCTTTATCCGCAACCGCAATGGCGCGCAGCTGACTCCGGCGGGCCGGGAATTCGAGCGGTTCGCCCAATCATTCGTACAAATCTGGGAACGGGCACGGCATCAGCTCGCCATCCCATCGGGACGGACAAGCGTGGTTGCCTTGGGCGGAGAGCTCAGTCTGTGGAATCCGCTGCTGCTCGACTGGCTGGTCTGGATGAAGAACGCCAGGCCGGAAATCTCCATCCAGGCCCAGGTCGGCGTTCCGGACCAACTCCTCGAGCAGCTGAGGACCGGCGTTCTGGACATTGCCGTGCTCTATGCGCCGAAGCTGCTGCCGGGTTTCAAGGTAGAGCTTCTCGTCGAGGAGCAACTCGTCCTGGTTCGGACCACGGACGGAGACCGGGGAACGGTCGGGTCCAAGGATTATGTCTATGTCGATTGGGGACTGCTGTTTGCGGCCCAGCATGATGCCAGCTCCTCAGCCTTCGGCGAGCCAGGATTGATGGTCGGCCTTGGTCCGCTCGGGCTGAGCTACATCCTGCGCGCTGGCGGAATGGGCTATTTCCGCAGGGGCGCCGCAGCGCCCCATATCGAGGCGGGACAGCTGGAGGTGGTGGAAGGCGCCCCGGAATTCACCTATCCAGCCTATGCAGTCTATCCGGAAGCAAGCGAGGCGCGCGCCGACGTCCAGGAGGCGTTACGTGGTCTGAAGCAGGTGGTGAAATGACAGCGTTGTTTCAGTTCCAAATATCGGTCATCAAGCCGGAAAGAAATCCGTTGCCATGGGTTGACCGTACATGCCTTATCCATTCCACACCATCGGTCACTCGACGCGGTCGATCGCCGAATTCGTCGCCCTGCTACGGATCGCAGAGATCACCCTGGTTATCGACATCAGGACTGTCAGACGCTCGCGGGCGAACCCGCAGTTCAACAGCGAGGTGCTTCCCGAAGCGCTGGCAGCGTTCGGGATCGGATATGAATACATTGCCGAGCTTGGCGGCCTGCGCGGCAAGGCGCACGACGTTCCACCTGTGCTCAACGCATTCTGGATCAACCAGAGTTTTCACAATTACGCCGACCACGCGCTGTCGGCGGAGTTTCTTGATGGCCTGAATCGGCTTCTGTCCCTCGGCAGGCAGCGGCGAAGCGCCATCATGTGCTCGGAAACGCTCTGGTGGCGCTGTCACAGAAGAATCGTCGCCGATTATCTCCTTAGCCGCGGCGAGGCTGTCTTTCATTTAATGGGCAAGGATAAGATCGAGCCGGCGAAACTCACCGACGCCGCGAAGGCAAGGGCCGACGGAACGCTTGTCTACCCGTCTTCACATCCTTCGGGATAGTCGAGCTCTCAGGCCGCCGACGGACCTGGGTCGTCGAACCCGGTGTCGAAGGCCGCGATGTTTTTGTCCGCCGCTTGGTCCTGCATCTCATCGGAACGATGAACGACGCGCAGAACCGGTCCGGCCGATCGCGACGAGCCCGGCGCGGCAGCTCCCGCCAGCTTCAATCTCTCGCGCCTTGCGGTTTCCGGCTGATAGACCACTTCGTGCACGCTCAGCGTTTCAAGGCCGCCGTCCGCAGTTGGAATGGACATCGACTCACCTTCGGCCAAGCCAAGCAGCGCCAGACCGCGCGGATTGGTGATAGGCAAAAGCATTCCAACCAGACCGCGCATCTCGTCATGTGCGACGATGCGGGTTTCGGCAGGGCCGTCGTTTACCCGATAAGCCACGCGGCCGCTGAGCGTCACGACGGTTGCCGGAACATCATCCCGAAACATTACAACGGCGCTCGAAATCTTCCGGTCAAGGATAGCCGAGAGGATTTCGCCGCGGCTCGGATGGCGTTCCCGCATTACTTCAAGAATTGCGTGGTCCTTGGTGGTCAGTTGACAGCTGTCGGTAGTGGGCATGGCGCGTCTCCAGCCGGTCCGCGGGGCGGAATCCGGCGTTAAGCAATTGATCGGGTGGGAAAACTTCCCCCTGTGCCGGACCATAATAGGCCGGCACAGGGGTCAGACTCCCGCGATCAAGCTGCCCGCGTGATTGAGGAGACGCACGGAAATGCCCATGTCTAGACGCTCGCCTCGATAGTCGAAGGCGCTGGCGGGCGCTGTTCGGTCACGCCTTCCGGAGCCGGTTGTTTCACCGCTAGCACCGAGAGTTCGTGCCGCCGCCCGTCTCGCGCAGTCCACATGATCGACTGTCCGGCCGAGAGGCCGATCAGGGCCGTGCCGATCGGCGTGAGGATTGAAACCTTGCCTTCGGTGATATCCGCATCGCCAGGAAAAACCAGCGTGACCGTTTTCGCGTCGCCGGTGTCTGGCTTGAACGTCACTGTCGAGCCCATCTGGACGGTACCTGTGGGAATCCAACCGTCGGGGACGATACGAGCCCGTTCCAGTTCGGCGAGCAGTTCATCGGAAGCCTCCGGATTTCGTGCGGCGACGGCGCCCGCGAGCGCCGACAGACGCGCATGGTCCGACTGCGAGATGCGGATGTTCGGCCTACGCCGGGTCTTCTTGTCTTGCATTTGAATACTCGTATCTCAGTTGGGACGCCGCCGCGAAAGATGATGCGAGCGGCCAATTCAAGAATGTCCTGCTCCCAGCCGAGCCGAGTCGATCGGCGGCCCGCGGACTTCCATGTCGATTTTTTAAGTGTTGCCCCTCGGCTCAGGGGCACATGCCAGCCGAGCCGGGGGTTACGATCCCGCGATGGGGCAAACCCGGAAAAGAAAGTCGTGACGGATTTTAACGGCGGCATTCATATCATGATAGTTGGTGAACAGATCCGGGAAGTCAAGGAAGCCGCCTCGGCGGGTATTAAAGTCGCGAGCTAGTCAACGCGAGCGCCAAGCAAGGTGTTTATCACCAGCTCTCTTCGAGAGTTTCTGCCTGTCCCGCTCGGTCTCTCTTCGGCAAGCCCGAGGAGATAAGGCGTTCGGCCAATACTTTCGACAGCGCCTGGCAGGTCCACGGTTCGTGCGTTTGAGCGCCGCTGCTCCTCCTCGGTGAGGTCGCTCCAGCCCAGAGCGCGGCCTAAACCGCTGCCCACGAACCTCAACGCTCAAGACGACACCAGAAATTCGGCTGAGCCCATGATCCGGGCTACATTTCGCGTGCGAAGAACGCGGCTGGCGAGATCGTGTCCGCGTTCATGCGCGGGAAGTTGTCCTCGGCTTGCCGGTTGCCAGCGATCGCCCCGAAGAGTTGCTGCATCTCCATTGGCGGCTCCTCGTTGCGAGTTGGCAGGTGAACTCATACATCGGCAGCGAGTGTTGGTCGCGCTGTCGCTGATAGTCCGCCATAGCCGCCTCGAAACTGCTGTCACCCTTGAAAGCCAGGCCAAGTGCTTTTGCGCAGAGCTCAGCATCCCGGAAGGCATCGCTGATACCCTGCGCAGTGTTTGCCTCCTTGTTATAGCCGGCATCGCCAACGAGCGCCCAGCTTTGCAGAGGAGAGTGCTTTGATCCGGCGTTGCGTACAGGACGCAGCCGGCCTATCTGGACAGCGGCGGCCGGCCGGGCGCATTGACAGGCGCGTGTCGCTCACGGACGAACGCTGATGATCGTCTTCCCCGAGCGTCGCTCGGTCGTTTTGAACGCGGAAACGGCATCGTCGAGGGTCGAGATGTTGCCGATGTTCGTCCGCAGCCGTCCGTCCCGCACGCGCTGGACGATTTCACTCAGTTGAGCACGATCGGACTCGACAACGAAGTCGACCGCCAGGCCATTGGCGGGCGGCGCGTCGGGCGGCCCGACGACGGTCACCAGTGTTCCTCCGGCTCGAACCGCAGGAGAGGGGCCAATCCGTGCTGCTTGTCGATGTCATGGGTTCACCGAAAGAAACTTTTGTCTCTTGGACGGCGAATGCCCGCTTCGCGCCTAATGTCGGTCGTTGCGATGATGTGCGAAAATCCCAAAAGCGGACACTCGCCCCGGCGGCTTACCTCTGCGCCACGAACAGTTTGATCAAGGCAGGCAGATGCCGGCAAGGGAAGCAACTGGCTTGATGATATATAGGCAAAGTCATGCAGATCTGCCCGTCGGCGAATAGAATTCGCCGGAGAGCAAAAAGGGGAGACCAAGCCGTCTGCGCGGGCTTGGCCATACGACAGCCACGGCCAGCGAAGCCGTTGAGAGTGAAGCTACGATAGGGTCTCGTCACGGCCGTCGACAGCAGGCGCAAATCTGGCTTTCGCCCGCCGCTTGAAAACAGTGTAGCATGCGAAAAACTGTGCGGACGTTCTCATGAGTTTTGATGATATCGACCTCAATTTGCTACGAGTATTCGACGTTATGATGCGTGAAAGGAGCGTAACGCGTGCAGCGACCGAATTGGGAAGAACACAATCCGCTGTAAGTCATTCCCTATCAAAGCTTCGGTATCTCTTGCAGGACGAATTGTTCACGAGAGACGGGGGGGAGATGCGGCCAACCCCACGGGCGGTGGAGTTGCTGTCAGATATTTCTGCTGCACTGGCAACGATCCGCGCGTCGATCGACCGGCATCAGGTGTTCAATCCGGCAACGACGCGACGCAACTTTCGCGTTGGACTTACCGATTACCACGCCATGATATTTATCCCTGGGCTCATTCGAGAATTTTCGAGGCAAGCTCCTGGCGCGACGCTGAACGTCATTCCCGCAAACGGACCCGAGATCGGTTCATCAGTCTATTTGAGACAAGTCGACTGTGCGCTGACGGGAGCCGCGATACGCGATGACCCGGGTCTCCTGAAGGTGGAACTTGGCCAGGATCAGCTATTTTGCGCGGTGTGGAGTGGAAGCAAGATAGCCAGGAACGCAATGACACTGGAAACGTATTTGGCCAGTTCTCACCTGCAGATTTCCGCAGATGGTCTGGCAGAAGGTCTTGCTGATGCCGCCCTCAAGCTAATGGGTCTACGGCGCAATGTCGTTGCGACCATCCCGAATTATCTGGTGCTGCCCTGGGCGCTTCGCGGCACTGAACTGATTACCCATTGCGGCGATGCCATCCTGCAAATGCTGGATGAGAGGAGCGAGGTGACGCTGGTCCCGCCGCCCCTTCCGATATCAAATGTGAATGCGTGGCTCATTGTTCACCGCCAGATGGCGAATGACCCGGGTACCAAATGGCTCCGGGAAATCATCATTAGCATCTACAACGAGTCGCGGACCAAGAGAGATCAAGGGCCAACCGTCGGAGCACCGGGGTTGGCTGCACAATAGATCGCGCGCACTGTCGCTCATTCGATCAGCCCGCTCAAGCAAACCGGCCCGATCACCACTCAAGTCCCTTTTCACCCGAGAGCGGGTGCCTCGTAAATTATGAGCAGCGCTCATTTTCGTAATGAGAACAATCAATTTGACGAATACTTATGCTTGAGAGCACAGTCTCTTCAAGAAAAACAGGGGAATACCGAAATGAGATCCACGTTCAAGGGCCTCCTTGCCCTCGCTATCGCGTGCACCGCCTCCTCGGCGTGGTCCGCAACCCTCGACAATGTCAAGAAAAATGGCGTGCTGACGTGTGGCACAAATTCGGCCACGGCTGGCTTCAGCCTTCCCGACAATGAAGGCAAATGGACCGGATTTGTGGTCGACTATTGTCGCGCCGTGGCCGCTGCCGTGCTCGGGGATGCGCAAAAGGTCAAGTTCATCCCATTGACGCCAAAAGATCGCTTCACCGCCTTGCAGTCGGGAGAGATCGACATTCTCGCACACAACGCAACCTGGACCTCCTCCCGCGATACATCCCTCGGCATACTGTTTGCCGGCACGTATTTTTATGACGGTCAGGGATTCATGGTGCGCAAGGCGGACAACATCACGTCAGCCAAGGGGCTCGAGGGCGCATCGATATGCGTCACCCAGGGCACCACGACCGAGTTGAACCTTGCCGACTATTTTCGCTCGCAGTCGATCAAGTATACGACGGTTGGTTTCGCCGACGAGGAAGCGGTCGTGAAGGCTTACGAGGAGGGTCGTTGCGACGTCTTGTCCGCGGACACCTCCACCTTGAACGCGTCGCGGCTTCGCATGGCCAAGCCGGACGACAGCATTGTTCTTCCCGAGCTGATCTCAAAGGAGCCGCTTGGCCCGGCGGTGCGGCAGGGTGACGACCAGTGGTTCAATGTGGCGAAGTGGACGCTCTACGTCATGGTGGCCGCGGAAGAAAACGGGGTCACCTCCAAGAACGTCGATGCCATGAAGTCGTCGGACAATCCCAGCATCCGCCGTCTGCTTGGCGTGGACGGTAGCATAGGCAAGGACATCGGGCTCGGCGACGACTGGCCGGTCCAGGTGATCAAACAGGTAGGCAACTACGGTGAAGTCTTTGATCGCAATATCGGCAAGGATTCGCCGCTGAAAATGGAGCGTGGCATGAACGCGCTCTGGAACAAAGGCGGCGTTCAGTACGCTCCGCCGATCCGCTAGGCAAAGCATGGTTGCAAGGCGCTGGCGTGTTACCACCAGCGCCCTGCACGGATCCCGATAGGAACAGGCCATGTCCCATTTGTCGCTTCCCGCGCCGTCGCGCAGGAGCCTGTCGCTGCACGATACGAAAGTGCGAGGCGTTCTCTACCAGCTCTTGCTCGCTGGCTGTCTGCTGGCCTTGGCCCTGGGCATCGGGATGCAGACAGCATCGAATATGCGGGTCCGGGGGATTCCGCTCTCATTCGATTTTTGGAATGAGGCTGCCGGCTTCGACATCAGTCAGACCCTGATACCGTACGATGCGCTGTCCACCTATGGTCAGGCCTTCTGGGTCGGAGTGGTCAACACACTCTACGTCAGCGTACTCGCAATCCTGTTGGCGACCTTGCTTGGCTTCGTCATCGGCGTTGCCCGCCTGTCGCGGAACTGGATCGTTTCGAAGGTGGCGACCGCCTATGTCGAGCTTGTGCGCAATGTCCCGTTATTGCTGCAGCTGCTGTTCTGGTACAACGCCGTCCTCAAGCCGTTGCCCTCCCCGAAGGCGTCTATTGCCATCCCCGGCGGCATCTACCTAAACAATCGCGGCCTCATCATTCCGGAGATCCAGTTGCATCCGGGAGCGGGGTTGGTGAGCCTGGCATTCGTGACGGCCATTTCCTGCTGCGTTGCATTCTGGTTTCGCGCCAGGAGCGTCCAGAGACGGACGGGCAAGCAGCTGCCGGTGCTTTTGGTCAGTCTGGCGACGTTGATAGGATTTCCGCTGGTCGTGTTCCTGGCGGCTGGCGAGCCGGTCTCGTTCGTCGCGCCGCAGCTGCGCGGCTTCAATTTTCAAGGCGGGCATCAGCTCTATCCGGAGTTTGCCGCTCTCCTGATCGGTCTGTCGGTCTACACCGGTTCATACATCGCCGAGATCGTTCGAGGTGGAATCCAGGCAGTGCCAAAGGGCCAGACGGAGGCTGCGTATGCGCTGGGGCTGGCGCCGGGCAAGACGCTTCGTCTGGTCGTCGTTCCCCAGGCGCTGCGGATCATCATACCGCCTTTGACAAGCCAGTATCTCAATCTCATCAAGAACTCGTCGCTGGCGGTGTTCATCGGCTATCCCGACCTCGTGCAGATCTTTGCAGGGACGGTGCTCAACCAGACCGGCGCGGCCGTCCAGGTCATGGCGATCACCTTGTCTGTCTATCTCGTTATCTCCCTCGCCACGTCGTTGGCCATGAACGCGTGTAACCGACATTTTGCGATCGTCGAGAGGTGACGCGTGAGCGATCAGTCCATGCATTCGCCTTTTGTCAGCGGTGCGCTCATACCAGCGATGGCGCCCCCCGCCGACGTTCGGCCAGGTCCAGTGACCTGGATGAAAAAGAATCTGTTTTCGACGCCGGCTTCAGGCGCGCTGACAATCTGCTTTGTCGTCCTCGCCGTGTGGCTGCTGCATCACTTTTTGAGCTTTGCGATCTTCGACGCGGTCTGGAGCGGCGGTCGCGAAGCATGCCGTGCGAACAGCCAAGGAGCTTGCTGGCCTTTCATTGCCGAGAAGTTCGACTACCTGCGATACGGCGCGTACCCGGTTTCCGAGCGGTGGCGCGTGGACCTTGCGCAGGCGATCGGCGCCATCCTCATCGTTTGGCTCCTGTGGACGAAGGCTCCGCGGCGCGAAGTGGCGGCGTTGCTATTCTTCCTCGTCTACCCCATTGCCGCGTTCGTTCTGGTGCGCGGCGTCGCCTGGCTCCATTTGCCTGTCATCGACACGACGCTCTGGGGCGGTCTCTTGATCACGCTGCTGATGTCGATTGTGGGCATCGTCTTCTCGCTTCCGATCGGAGTTATCCTGGCGCTTGGACGCCGGTCGGAACTCCCTTTCGTCAAGACGGTTTGCGTCACATTCATCGAAGTCGTCCGGGGCGTGCCGTTTATCACGGTGTTGTTCATGGCGAACTTCATGATGCCGCTTTTCGTCCCCGACTATTTGACGCCTGATCGTCTGCTGCGCCCGCTCATCGCGATAGCGTTGTTCTCATCCGCCTATATGGCCGAGGTTGTGAGGGCCGGCCTTCAGGCGATCCCGAAGGGCCAATACGAAGCGGCGAAAGCGCTCGGGATCAACTACTTCGACATGATGCGCCTGATCGTCCTCCCCCAGGCGTTGACGATCGTTATCCCGAGCATCGTGTCGACCTTCATCGGCCTGTTCAAGGACACGACGCTGGTCGCCATCGTCGGCATAGCAGATTTCCTGAAGGCCGTCGAAACGGCGCGAGTCGATCCGAACTGGGCAGGCCCGACGATCTCCTCAACCGGCTACCTCTTTGCCGGACTGGTCTACTGGGGCTTTTGCTTCGGCATGTCCCGCTACTCGCAATCGATGGAGCGCCAATTGGCGCGTGGCCACAAATCCTAGGACGAGATGATGATGCCACAAGCAATGCACGCAGCGACGAAGGCAACGCCCTACGGCAAGGCGATGGCCATCGAACTGCGTGGCGTCAATAAATGGTTCGGTTCGTACCATGCGCTCAAGAACATCAACCTCTCGGTGACGCGGGGGCAGCGCATTGTGATCTGTGGCCCCTCCGGGTCGGGCAAGTCGACGATGATCCGCTGCATCAACCATCTCGAGGAGCATCAGTCGGGCGACATCATCGTCAACGGCAAGTTGGTAACCGAGGATCTGCGCAAGATCGACGCAGTGCGCAGCAACGTCGGGATGGTGTTTCAGCACTTCAATCTGTTTCCGCACCTTACGGTGCTTGAGAATTGCACGCTTGCGCCGTTTTGGGTGAGAAAGATGCCGCGGTCGGCCGCTGAGGAATTGGCGCGCCATTATCTCGATCGCGTCAGAATTGCGGAGAAGGCGGAGAGCTACCCAGGGCAGTTGTCGGGTGGCCAGCAGCAACGCGCTGCAATTGCCCGGGCTCTCTGCATGAACCCAAAGATCATGCTTTCGACGAGCCGACCTCTGCCCTCGATCCGGAGATGGTCAAGGAGGTGCTCGACACGATGGTGTCGCTTGCGAGTGAAGGCATGACGATGCTGTGCGTGACGCATGAGATGGGCTTCGCGCGGGAGGTGGCCGATCGCGTGGTGTTCATGGACCGCGGGGAGATCGTCGAAACCAACACGCCCCATCAGTTCTTCACCAACTCCCGATCGGAACGGGCACGGCAGTTTCTGGCGCAAATCCTCAAATAGGGACGTCCGCAGAAGCAAAGCGGCTGTAACCGTAGCAACAGATTTTCTAGGTGACTATCAAATGGCTTGTGCAGACACGCCCGCATCGGCGCTTGGGCAACGAAATATCGCGGGAATAGATTTCGACCAAATCCACGACCGCCAGCAATTCGGATCCGCCAAATGGGCCAACCAGTGGGATGAGTTCTCTCCGCAGGTCGAGGGCCAGAACCTGCTGTCCCTATGGACAGCGGATATGGATTTCCGCGCTCCGGAAACCGTCATCGCGCGGCTGCGCGAGGCCGCGGACCATGGCATTTACGGCTACACACGCCGCGATCCGCGCCACTATGAGATCGTGCAATCGTGGTTCGCGCGCCGGCACAACTGGTCGCCGAAAGTGGAGACCTTGCTTCCCGCCCCGGCGATCATGCCTTCGGTCGCTGCGATACTGCGAACCTTCACGAAGCCCGGTGACGGCGTCATTGTGCAGTCGCCCGTGTACTCGCCCTATTTCGAAGTGGTTCAGGGAAACGGGCGGGTTCTGCTTACGAACCGGCTGAGATTGCACAACAACAGATATGAGCTCGATCTGGAGGATTTCGAGAGACTGGCGGCTGGCGGTGCCAACGCATTCCTGCTGTGCAATCCTCACAACCCTGCCGGAATGGCCTGGACACTCGAAGAATTGGCGGCGCTTAACAACATTTGTGAGCGCCATGGGATCCTGGTCATATCCGACGATATTCACTGCGACATAAGGTTGTCGGATCGCCCCCACATCGTCTTCTCCTCCATCTCGGAAGATGCCGCGGAGAAATCGTTCATCTGCACCGCGCCAACGAAGACTTTCAATCTTGCCGGGGTTCCTTCGGCAACCATTTCAGTTGCCAGCAAAAAGCGCCGCGAGACGCTTCTTGCCGCAATGCAGGCGTCATTCATGGTAAATGCAAACTTTTTCGGCCGCTTGGCCCTGGAGGTTGCCTACAGCAGCGGCGCGCCATGGCTCGACCAACTCACGCGTTACATCGCCAGCAACATTGATCTGGTTTGCGAGTTCGCCGGTGAACACCTTCCAGGCATCACGCCCATGCGGCCCGACGCATCGTTTCTGGTGTGGTTGGACGCGTGCGCGCTCGATCGCAGAGTGGGTGGAATTCAGAAGTTCTTTGTCGATCAGGCCGGGGTCAATCTCTACGACGGCCGCGTCTATGGGCCTGGCGGCGAAGGCTTCATCCGTCTGAATGTCGGCTGCCCGCGTCCTCTGTTGCGCCAAGGGCTGGAGCGCATGTCCAGCGCGCTGGCATCTTTGTGATTGAGCGCAACCAAGCCGGAATGCTGCGAATGCGAATTGCCGTCATCAATCCCAACACGACCGCTTCGTCGCAGCCGCCATGGCGGTGGCGGGCCCAGGGACCGAGATATTGGGCATGCAGTCCATGGCTGGACCTGAAGCGATCGAAGGGCCATTTGACGGTGAACTCTCCGTACCGGGCCTGCTCAAGCAGGTGGTCGCGGCGGAAATGGACAATGTCGACGCCCATATCATTGCGTGCTTCGAGGCACCATTGCTGATCGACGCCCGCAAGCAGGGGGAAGCCTCAAGGTGATCCACCGGGTGTCTACTCGCAAATTGGCGACCCGCCCGCCGCCTAATTTACGCGGCGCGTCGTTGAGCGAGGACCGAACGGGCCCGACGAGGGTCGACAGCGGTTACGATGCCGTGGTGGTGATCGCAGTAGACGCGGTCCGGCGAAGTTGACCCAGCACAAAAACGGTAACCGCCGGGTACCGACGGGTCTTCGCTTACCGGGAAGCGGCACTGATAGAGGCCTAGCTGAATGAGGGGGACGTCTCTCGAAATTACTCTGATATTTTCAGGCATGGTTTTCAGGTTCCTAGTTCATAGCCATTGCCGGTTGAGGGCCGCAGTGCGACCGCGTCAGGCCAGCTTCTCTCGTTTTGGAGGGCAATGGATCACCATATGGTGTTGGTTGCAGCGTCAATGAAGCCCGACGGCCTGGTTTCTGAAGCCAATAGTTTGCGACTTAAGGCCACAGTTGCCGCTGGGTAGCGTGCGGTTGACAGCGCGAAGGCGGCCCGGCGCCCATGTTGCCGTACCTCTGATCGTGGCGGTCACTGCCCCCTGGGTTCGTCGGCAGACCGGGCAGGGGTGCCCTTGTGGGCCCCTATCAGGCGCGCCCGACCGACACCTCCTTCTCATTCCGGGGCCTCCTCATGGCCGGCCGCTCTCGCCCCAACCCAAATCACTCTGAACGACGGAGTTCGACCCTTTTGCTGTCATTCGGTTGCGAGCGTTGTATGGCGCGATGCGCCCCAAGACGCTTTCCGTAGGCTGAACCTTGGATGGCCGCTTCGCGCGCAATGTCCGCCCTTGAGGCGATTTTTGCGATTGCCGGATAGCGGACGCTGCAGGCGATTACCCTGGACATCCTAGTGGCGCCATAAGGCGACCTTCATGCCGCTCAAAGCTGCCCTTCGCGCAACGGCTCGAGTCGGACCTATGCCTGAACTTCAGTCGCAGTCCGAAGATCATGAGCAAACTGCCGGCGATCCTATCCAGCCACTTGCGGATCCGCCGTAGAAAGAACTGATCGCAGCGATGGAGAAAACGTCGGCATCGGCCTGACACTTGGCGCGGTCATTTGGGCGGCGGCGGCACCAGCGGCATCATCAGCCTCAGGCCGGCGAAACCGATGCGTGGGGAACAAGGGTGACAAACAGAGCTGGAGGGCGTATGTTGACATAAAGATGTCTTTATGTGACTTGAGTGCGACTGTCGTCTCGAGGATGAAAAATGTCGCAAAGTTCCTCATCGCTGGATGACCTGTTCGGCCCCGCCACAGCAAAGCCCAACCGTTCCGAAGTGCTTGCTGCGCTGACCGCAGCGGTGCACGAACGCATCCTCATCCTTGACGGCGCCATGGGCACGCAGATCCAGGGCCTCGGGTTTGACGAAGACCATTTTCGGGGTGAGGCCTTCGCCGGCTGTGCCTGCCACCAGCAGGGCAACAACGATCTGCTGATCCTGACGCAGCCGAGGGCGATCGAGGAGATCCACTATCAGTACGCCATCGCCGGCGCAGATATCCTTGAAACCAACACCTTCTCCTCGACCTCAATCGCCCAGGCCGATTACCGCATGGAGGATGCGGTCTACGCGTTGAACCGCGATGGCGTGCGACTGGTGCGCCGCGCCGCTGTTCGTGCCGAGCAGGAGGACGGCAAGCGCCGTTTCGTCGCCGGCGCGGTCGGGCCGACCAACCGCACCGCCTCGATGTCGCCAGACGTGAACAATCCCGGCTATCGCGCCGTAACCTTCGACGACCTGCGCCTTGCTTATGGCGAGCAGCTGCGCGGCCTGATCGACGGCGGCGCCGACATCATCCTGCTCGAGACGATCTTCGACACACTCAACGCCAAGGCGGCGATCTTCGCCTGCAACGAGATCTTCATCGAGAAGGGCGTGTACCTGCCGGTGATGATCTCCGGCACCATCACCGACCTGTCCGGCCGCACGCTGTCCGGGCAGACGCCGACCGCCTTCTGGCATTCGGTGCGCCATGCCAGCCCCTTCACCATCGGCCTGAATTGCGCGCTCGGCGCCAACGCCATGCGCGCGCATCTGGCAGAGATATCCGGTGTCGCCGATACGTTCACTTGCGCCTATCCGAATGCCGGCCTGCCCAATGAATTCGGCGGGTATGACGAGAGTCCGGAATTCATGGCCGCGCAGATCGAGGATTTCGCGCGCGAGAGATTGGTCAATGTCGTCGGCGGCTGCTGCGGCTCGACGCCCGACCACATCCGCGCCATCGCAGCGGCGGTGAAGAAATATCCGCCGCGAGCTGTTCCCGACATCGAACCGAAGATGCGCCTGTCGGGGCTCGAGCCGTTCACGCTGACCGACGAGATTCCATTCGTCAATGTCGGCGAGCGCACCAATGTCACCGGGTCGGCAAAATTCAGGAAGCTGATCACGGCGGCCGACTATGTCGCCGCGCTCGATATCGCCCGCGACCAGGTCGCCAATGGCGCCCAGATCATCGACATCAACATGGACGAGGGCCTGATCGATTCGAAGAGGGCGATGATCGAGTATCTCAACCTGATCGCGGCCGAACCTGATATCGCCCGTGTTCCCGTGATGATCGACAGTTCCAAATGGGAGATCATCGAAGCTGGCCTGAAATGCGTGCAGGGCAAACCGCTGGTCAACTCCATCTCGATGAAGGAGGGCGAAGAAGCCTTCCTGCATCATGCCCGACTGGTCCGTGCCTATGGCGCGGCGGTGGTCGTCATGGCCTTCGACGAGGACGGCCAGGCCGACACCAAAGCGCGCAAGGTCGCAATCTGCACCCGCGCCTACAAGCTGTTGACCGAGCAGGCCGGATTCCCGCCGGAGGACATCGTTTTCGATCCGAACGTCTTTGCCATCGCCACCGGCATCGAGGAGCACAACAATTACGGCGTCGACTTCATCGAAGCAGCGCGCGAGATCACCACGACGCTTCCCTATGTTCATATTTCGGGCGGCGTGTCGAACCTCTCCTTCTCGTTCCGCGGCAACGAGCCGGTGCGCGAGGCCATGCATGCGGTGTTCCTCTACCACGCCATCCAGGCGGGCATGGACATGGGCATCGTCAATGCCGGACAGCTTGCCGTCTACGACACCATCGATCCGGACCTGCGCGACGCCTGCGAGGATGTCGTCAACAACCGTGAGCCGAAGGGCGGCGGCACGGCGACCGAACGCATGCTGGAACTCGCCGAACGCTTCAAGGGCACGGCGGGCAAGGAGGCGCAGGGGCGCGATCTCGCCTGGCGTGACTGGCCTGTCGAACAGCGCATTTCGCACGCCCTGGTCAACGGTATCACCGAATTCATCGACGCGGACACGGGCGAGGCGCGGCGCGCCGCCGAGCGCCCGCTGCATGTCATCGAAGGCCCGCTGATGGCGGGTATGAACGTCGTCGGCGACCTGTTCGGCTCCGGCAAGATGTTCCTGCCGCAAGTGGTGAAGTCCGCCCGCGTCATGAAGCAGGCCGTTGCCGGCCTGCTCCCCTACATGGAGGCGGAGAAGCTGGCGAACGCCGCCAACGGCATCGACAATGGCGAGCGCCAGACTGCTGGCAAGATCCTCATGGCGACGGTGAAGGGCGATGTCCATGACATTGGCAAGAACATCGTCGGCGTGGTCCTCGCCTGCAACAATTACGAGATCATCGACCTCGGCGTCATGGTGCCGGCTGCGAAGATCCTGCAGACGGCGCGCGAGCAACAGGTCGACATCATCGGCCTGTCCGGGCTGATCACGCCGTCGCTCGACGAGATGGTGCATATGGCCGCCGAAATGGAACGCGAAGGTTTCGACATTCCGCTGTTGATCGGCGGCGCGACGACCAGCCGCGTGCATACGGCGGTCAAGATCCATCCACGCTACACCAGCGGCCAGACGGTCTACGTCGCCGATGCCAGTCGCGCGGTCGGCGTGGTGTCGTCGCTTTTGTCAAACGAGACCAAGGGCGGTTATGTCGAGACCGTGCGGGCCGAGTACAAGAAGGTCGCCGACGCGCATGCCCGCTCCGAAGCCGACAAGCAGCGACTGCCGCTGCCCAGGGCGAGGGCCAATGCGCACCGGATCGACTGGTCGGCCTATGAGCCACCGAAGCCGTCCTTCACCGGCGTAAAAGTGTTCGACAACTGGGACTTGACGGAGCTTGCGCGCTACATCGACTGGACGCCATTCTTCCAGACCTGGGAGCTGAAGGGCCGTTATCCTAGGATCCTCGAGGAGGAGGCGCAGGGGCCAGCCGCGCGCCAGCTGTTCGAGGATGCGCAGGCGATGCTGAAGAAGATCATCGCCGAAAAGTGGTTTGCGCCACGCGGCGTCATCGGTTTCTGGCCGGCCAATGCCGTCGGCGACGATATCAGGCTATTCACCGACGAGGCGCGATCGCAGGAACTGGCGACGTTCTTCACCTTGCGCCAGCAACTGACCAAGCGAGACGGCAAGGCCAATGTCGCGCTGTCGGACTTCGTCGCATCTACCGAGAGTGGCAAGCCAGACTATATCGGTGGCTTCATCGTCACGGCCGGCATCGAGGAGGTCGCGATATCAGCGCGATTCGAACGGGCCAATGACGATTATTCCTCGATCATGGTCAAGGCGCTGGCCGACCGTTTCGCCGAGGCCTTCGCCGAGCGCATGCACGAGAAAGTGCGCAAGGAATTCTGGGGCTACGCAACTGACGAGGCATTGGCACCGGACGAATTGATCGGTGAGTCCTATTGCGGCATCCGCCCCGCGCCCGGCTATCCGGCGCAGCCCGACCATACCGAAAAGGCAACGCTGTTCCGGCTGCTCGACGGCGAGCGCAATGCGGGCGTCAGCCTGACCGAAAGCTATTCGATGTGGCCGGGCTCTTCCGTGTCGGGCATTTATCTCGCCCATCCCGAAAGCTATTATTTCGGCGTCGCCAAGATCGAACGCGACCAGGTCGAGGATTATGCTAGCCGTAAGGCGATGCCAATCGCCGATGTCGAGCGCTGGCTGGGCCCCGTTCTCAACTATGTGCCGGCACACTATGCCGAGGCGGCTGAATAGTGGGAACGGCGGCATCGTAAATTCGTGCCTTCTAAATCTCCGCTGCCTTTTCGACCGGATGGCTTTCGACAGTTTCTTGTGCTCCTTCCTTGCCAAGCGTTTGAGGTAGGCAAAAGACTCTTGAAGCGGGCGGGTTTCGGCCTTCGTAAGAAGGGCTACTTAGCTGGTGCCGGGTCCGCATCGTGCGATACGGACTGAGATACAAACTGTGATACAAATCGCTACGGAATTCTACCAAAAACCCCTTTAAAATCAACGCGGGAGGCGGTGCAGCGTTGCATCTCGACCGCACCAATTACATTCGAAAGCGGAATCTCTTACCCGAGCACGGCAGGGAGCGCCCTTGTCAGGGCACGTGCTTTTTGCCTGATTGCGGTCGCGAGTTTGGTCGATGCGAAGTGGCCATCGGCGGCATGGCCATCTACCGACAAGCGCACATAATTATTCGATTATTCGCCACCAGGCGTCCGGTCGCCCACCAGATCACCGACACAACGATGATCGATGCGTAGCCGTCCACGGCATAGTGCCAGCCAGTGGACACCGATCCGTACAGGATCAGGGCTGCGTTGTAGCCTGTCTGTTCACTTTCCCGGACATCTGAGTTCACCGTTGGTGATGAACATCGCAGCGAAAGTAAGCACCTTTGCGCTTACCTTGAAGGCATCCTACTCTGGAGGATAGTAGCCGCTCGTGAGCATAGAATGTCGGTACTGCCTTTCTTAAGAATTTACGCACCGCTCAACGCGCTGCTGGCTGCGACTGGGCTCGTGGCGGTGGCTGCGCTCACGACACCGGATATG
This sequence comes from Mesorhizobium sp. M0166, assembly GCF_040322255.1. Taxonomy (NCBI): domain Bacteria; kingdom Pseudomonadati; phylum Pseudomonadota; class Alphaproteobacteria; order Hyphomicrobiales; family Phyllobacteriaceae; genus Mesorhizobium; species Mesorhizobium sp. M0166. The sequence continues at coordinate 32,205 of NZ_JAMYTD010000031.1, forward strand.
TCCGGACGAAGCAGACTGGCTCTGGCTACCGTGCTTGCGGTCATTTGGGGCGTCTATCTCCTGCAACTGGCTGAGACGGTCCTCAAGCGCCGGGCGGGAGACGTTCGGGTCAGGACGCCGGCAATTGCCATTGATATGCTCGCGGTTTTGGTTCCACTCGCCGCATTTCTGCTCGTCGGCACGCCTGACCGGAGCCTCTACTGTGCTGTCTGGCTGCTGAAACCGCTGCGCGACTCGACTTTCTTCCCGCTGCTGGGCAGGATCCTGGCCAACGAAGCGCGTAACCTGATCGGCGTCACCACGGTCTTCAGCATCGTTCTGTTCGGTGTTTCGCTCGCGGCCTATGTCATCGAGCGCGACGTCCAACCGGAAAAGTTCGGAAGCATCCCTCAGGCAATGTGGTGGGCGGTGGTCACGCTGTCTACTACCGGCTATGGCGACGCTATTCCGCAAAGCTTCGCCGGCCGCGTCCTTGCCGGGGCGGTCATGATGAGTGGCATCGGCATCTTCGCGCTCTGGGCTGGCATTCTTGCCACCGGCTTTTATCAAGAAGTCCGTCGCGAGGATTTCGTCCGCAATTGGCAATTGATCGCCGCCGTGCCGTTGTTTCAGAAGCTCGGCCCGGCCACACTAGTCGAGATCGTGCGCGCATTACGACCCCGCATCGTGCCGGCGGGCGCTGTGATCTGCCGCAATGGCGAGACCGGTGATCAGATGTTCTTCGTCGTGGAGGGGCGCGTCAGCGTCGCGACGCCGAACCCGGTGGAGCTGGGCCCTGGCGCCTTCTTCGGCGAGATGGCGCTGATCACCGGCGAACCGCGCTCGGCGACCGTCAGCGCCACAACGGTGGTCTCACTCCTGTCGCTACACGCGGCGGATTTCCAGATGCTGTGCAGCAGCAGCCCGGAGATCGCAGAAATCATCCGCAAGACCGCACTCGAGCGGCGCGGTGCGGCACCTAAGGGTTGACCGTACTAGGTGTTCGGCGTGGCCATCTATCGACAAGCGCACATAATTATTCGCGCACCAGGCGTCCAGTCGCCCACCAGATCACCGACACAACAACGATCGATGCGTAGCCGTCCACGGCATAGTGCCAGCCAGTGAACACCGATCCGTACAGGATCAGGGCTGCAAAGGTCCAACCCAGAACGCCAAGCCAGCGATTGATCGATGACAGCAAATAGGCGTTCAATGCGGCAAAGGCGACATGCATGCTTGGCATGGCCGAGATGCCGCCGCCGAGACTTGGCCGGCCGCTCTGGTAAGCCATCAGGAGATATGCCGCGGGTTCCCGCACCATGTAACTATGGTCCAGTCTGTCCAAGGCTGCATTCAATCCGTGGAAGCGATCCACGCCAACAAAGTGGTGGTAGTAAACCGGTCCGACCGATGCCAGCGCCAGGGCCAAGACCGTTCCGAGAACGCACAACGTCAGCGCTGCTGCGCAGAGATAGCGGATGCGGGCAATCTCGTCCGACCAGAGCGACACGAAAAGGATGGTGCCGAACCACTGGTAAAACCAAATGACTTCATAGCTGTTGAAGACGACGAACGACCAATTGTTGCTGTCGAGCTTATGGACGATCTCCCATGGCGGCATCCCGTGCAGCCATTCATCAGCGTCGGCCAACCAGTTGTCGGCATAGTATGGGACAACGGACGGGATGGCGATCTTGTAGGTAGAGAACGCGGTCAAGCTGGCAAAGAAGAACAGCAGCACCAGCAGACAGCCGCGCCAGCGCCCTTGAACCAAATCCAGTGCGTAGCGAACCGGTTGCCGCCGGCCATGGATTAGCGCGGCATAACAGACGCCACCGATAAACAACACCGGAATGCCAACAAGAAACTTGTGAGAATAGATTAAGGCTGACGTATAGAATACTTCTGGATATAGTGCAGATGCGCCTAATACGTATGTCGCCATGAACAGGGAGAGGCGCAATTGCCATATGGCGGAGGGCCTGTAGCGAGAGGCTTCCGTGGTGAGGGCCAAACCAATTCACCCGTTCTTAACGTTTCGCCGGAGAGACACATACCCGATAAGGTAAAAACCTTGCCGCCGGGTTTACTTTTTCCCCGGTGATCGACATTTGCCGTCCGGCCCGCACGCGGGTGGATTGTTTCCCTGAGCAATCTTGCATCCGCGTTGCTGTCCATGCCCCTTGTGAAGGAACGCCCCCGAGCCTCGGGGGCCGAACCGGCCGGGTGTTTAAGCACCGGTCCATCGCTCCCTCAGTTGACCTATCATAAGTTTTAGCTTATCATAAGTCATGGTTTATGATTATGCAGGAATGGTGGCGTTGGCCGATCCGACGCGCCGCAAGGTGTTCGAGCTCATCGCCGATCGGCCACGCTCGGTCATCGATCTGACGCGAGTGCTTCCGGTCTCGCAGCCGGCCGTATCGCAGCACCTCAAGGTTTTGAAGGAGGCCCGGCTGGTCCGCGCAGAGCCCAAGGGTGCCAGCAACATCTATCATCTCGACCCGCATGGGCTCGGCGAGATGCGCGCCTGGCTCGACCGCATGTGGGGCGATGCGCTCGACGCCTTCAAACAGGAAGTCGACAACCGCAAGGAGAAGAGGAAATGACGACCATGATCAAGCCCGCACCGGTCAGGAAGTCGGTTACAGTGGAGGTGCCGCTCGACAAGGCATTCGATGTGTTCACCACAGGATTCGGGCGCTGGTGGCCGGCTTCGCACTCGATCGGCAAATCCGCCCTGACGACCGCGGTGATCGAACCGAAAGCCGGCGGCCGCTGGTACGAGATCGGCGAGGATGGGTCACAATGCGATTGGGGCGAGGTTCTCGCCTGGGATCCGCCGTCCAGGCTGACGCTCGCCTGGCGCATTGGAGCCGGCTGGCGCTACGATCCGGCATTGCTGACCGAAGTCGAGATTCGCTTTGTCGCGCTCGGCGAGAACGCGACGCGTGTGGAACTCGAGCACAGGCTTCTGGAGAACATGGGCGAAACCGCAGAGGCAATGCGCCAGGCTTTCGAATCCGAGGGTGGCTGGAGCGGTCTCCTGGACCGCTATGCGGCTGAGGCCAAGCGCCACGCCGCCTGATCGGGAATACCAGCGAGGCCGTCGCACCGTCGGCCTCGCCTCATTCCCGGTGCAGCATGTGCCGCTCTGCCCGGCCACTGGGACCAATATTGTTGGGTGAACGATGCCCCAACCGGAACGGCGGGCACACCCACACCTAGCGTTGTCGCAGACCACCCGGCGGTTGGTCCGTGGCGGTACCAGAGCTGGATTACCGGTGCTTCTCGACGAAGGCCTTGCAGGCGGGTGACAACTGCTCGATCATGCTCTGAAGGTCGCATTTGCCGATCGGTGTCATTGGGCAAAGCCGTTTGTAGTCAGGCTTGCATTCCTTGCCCTGAAAAGATTTGAAGGCCTTTGCCTCGGCGGTAATCGGGCTCAAAAGTATTCCCGAACAAACCAACGCAAGGCTGGTAAACAGATACTTCCCCATAAACACCCTCCATTTATTAGTGATAATTATAGAGATACTAAATTAGAATTATCTAATTTTCAATCTTGAATTATCAACCTTGGGCAACCGGCAGCTCGCAAGGTGGTCTGATATCCGTCCGTTGCGCACAGAGAGGCCGATTCTCAAGCGAATCATGCCGCCGCTCCATCTTTGTGTTCGACCAAGATCTTTTCGGAAAACCGGTTTCCACTTTTCAAGATCATGGTCTAGACCTGACAGGCACCTTATCCGGAAATCCGATGGCTGGAGGCGCTGGTGGAAGGCCAGGACGAACATATGACCGGCGCCAGGGCGGCCGAGGAGCGCCGCGCCGACATCTATGACGAGGACGGCGTCATCCTCTCGTCGTTCCTCGCCCAGATCGGTGCCGCGATCGCCGATCGCGATACACTGACGCTGAAGCGTGAAGTCGACGATCTGCACCAGTCGGAACTCGGTCACCTGCTCGAGGCCCTGCACCCGGAACAGCGGCGCGCGCTGGTCGAATTGCTGGGCAAGGATTTCGACTTTTCCGCGCTGACCGAGGTCGACGAGGCGATCCGCCGCGACATCGTCGACAGTCTGCCCAATGCGCAGATCGCTCAAGGTGTGCAGGATCTCGATTCCGACGATGCCGTCTACATTCTCGAAGACCTCGACCAGGAGGACCAGGACGAGATCCTGTCGCAGCTGCCGTTCACCGAGCGGATCAGGCTGCGGCGCTCGCTCGATTATCCCGAAGAGACCGCCGGCCGCCGCATGCAGACGGAGTTCGTCGCGGTGCCGCCCTTCTGGACGATCGGCCAGACCATTGACTACATGCGCGAGGACAACAATCTTCCTGACCGTTTCAGCCAGATCTTCGTCATCGATCCGAGCTTCAAGCTGCTCGGCGCCATCGACCTCGACCAGATCCTGCGCACCAAGCGCTCGGTCAAGGTCGAGGAAGTCATGCATGAGACCAGGCATGCCATCCCGGCCACCATGGACCAGGAGGAGGCGGCGCGCGAATTCGAACAATACGATCTTCTGTCCGCTGCCGTCGTCGACGAGAACGAGCGGCTGGTCGGCGTGCTGACCATCGACGACGTCGTCGACGTCATCCAGCAGGAGGCCGAGGAAGATCTGCTGCGCATGGGCGGCGTCGGCGACGAAGAACTCTCGGACAGCATCTTTTCGACCTCGCGCTCGCGCGTACCCTGGCTGCTGGTCAATCTTCTGACGGCTTTCCTGGCGGCCTCGGTGATCGGCCTGTTCGACCGCACTATCGAGCATATCGTGGCGCTGGCGGTGCTGATGCCGATTGTCGCCGGCATGGGCGGCAATGCCGGCTCGCAGACCATGACGGTCACGGTGCGGGCGCTGGCGACCAGGGACCTCGACATCTACAATGCCGGCCGCATCATCCGCCGCGAAATCGGGGTGGGCTTCATCAACGGCATCATCTTCGCCATCCTGATCGGCCTCGTCGCTGCTGCCTGGTTCCACGATCGCAATCTCGGCGGCATCATCGCGGCTGCGATGATCATCAACATGTTCGTGGCGGCTCTGGCGGGCATCCTGATCCCGCTGCTGCTCGACCGCTTCAAGATCGACCCGGCTGTGGCTTCGGCGGTTTTCGTCACCACGGTCACCGATGTCGTCGGCTTCTTTGCCTTTCTCGGGCTTGCCACATGGTGGTTCGGCGTAAGCTGAACGGCACCTCAATTGACTTTTACGTAAATGTCGTGCGAGGCTTTGGAAGGTGCCTTGTACGCCGATTCTGGTGCGCGCCTGGGCGCCGGCGGCGCCGGCCAGTTGGAACTCGCGGCGTGGCCGGGGCATTGGAGTGACGATGCGGGAATATTATTCGATCACGGAGCTGACCCGCGAATTCGACGTGTCGACGCGGACGTTGCGCTTCTACGAGGACGAAGGGCTGGTGCAGCCGGTAAGGCGCGGCCGCACCCGGCTGTTCCGTCCGTCGGACCGGCATCTCATCCGCCAGATCATGCGCGGCAAGAGGCTCGGCTTCTCGATCAACGAGATCCGCGAAATCATCCAGATGTACAGGGAGCCGCCCGGCGAGGTCGGCCAGCTCAAATTGATGATCAAGCGCATCGAGGAAAAGCGCGAGGATTTGCGCCAAAAACGCCGCGACCTCGAAGAGACCCTGGCCGAGCTCGACCAGGCCGAGGAGTCCTGCGTCGAGCGGCTGGTGGAACTCGGCGTCACCACCTAAGCCGGCGTCAGCCTCGGCTCAAATCCAGCGCCGCACCCTTTTGGCGTAGTCCCGGTATTTCTTGCCGAATTTGGCCGTCAGCACCTTCTCCTCGCTCTCGATCGTCAGCTTCTGCGTCAGGAACGCCGCGATGACCGCCAGCGGCAGGAACCAGGCGATCCCAGTGACAAAGGCGAGGCTGACCAGCAGCAATGTGTTGGCGAGGTAGATCGGGTTGCGGCTGACGGCGAAGGGTCCGGTGGTCACCAGATGGTCAGGCACGCCGTTCGGGTTGAGCGTCGTCTTGGCGCGGATCATGGTGCGGATTGCCGTGAACCAGAGTGCGGCAACCGCCACCAACCCCACAAGGCCGGCGGCGAACAGGATGTCGCCGAGAAGATCGCCGATCCACGGCAGCGGATAGAACAGCCCCAGCGCGACGCTGACGATGATGGCGGCGATATAGATCAGCGGCGGCCATGGGATGTGCCCCAGCTTCGGCAGCCCAGGATTTTGCTGCACGGGTTTCGGGTGACTGTCGCTCATTATTGTCCTCCCTCGATTAGCGCGTTCCCGGTTCCGCCGCCTCGGTTTGGGCGGTGCAGGTTCCGGCGAGCTCGCCAATATGCGCCTTCCACTCCTGGGACTGGTCGTTGCTGTAGAGCCGGTCAAGCGAGGCTTCGCCCTGGAGAGTGTCCAGCATGCAGGCACAATAGCTGGAGCAGAACTCGGTGTCGCGTGCCTGCTCGCAGGATATCTGGCAGGATTTCAGAAAACTCACCTCCCTGGTTTCGGCCTGCGCCGGCATGAATTGCGAAAACAGCCAGACCGAGCCGATCAGCAGCGGCTGATGGATCAAATAGAAGGCAAGGCTGTGCCGACCGATGAAGACCAGCGGGTTTGCCCAGCGGCCGGGCGCCAAGGCCGACAGCCGCGTCAGCGCGCCGGAGGTGGCGGCGAGCTTGGTAACCGCGATGCCGGCAAGTACGGCGCCGAACCAGGGCAGCAGCGGAACGTAGTCGTTGGACCGGGGGTTGGTCGCCGACAGGCCGACCCACCACAAAGCCGGATGATCGAAAAGCTCGGATCGCAAGTAGAAGGGCGCCGCGATAACGAGGGCCGCCACGGCAAGCGTCAGCAGCGCCGGGAGCCGCAGGAACGCCAGGCCGAGCAGGCTGGCGAGCGCGATCTCGTGCAATATGCCGAAGAAGATGAAGCCGTCCGGCGTGGCGATGCGGGTGACCAGCGATATTGCGAGCGCTGCCCCGGCAACCATGGCGAAGCGCTTCCAGAAGCCGGTCCAGCGGATTTTTTTTCCATGGGCGAGATAGAGGCTGATGCCGACCAGGAACAGGAAGCTCGAGGCGATGCAGCGCGCATAGATTTTCCACCAGCCGAAGGCGGTGAGGCCCGGATCGGTGTAGCCGAAGAATTCGAGGTCCCAGGTGAAATGATAGCTCGCCATGGCAAGCAATGCGATGCCGCGTGCAATGTCGATAGCGGCGATACGCTTCGACTTCGGTTGATCCTGAACGGCTGCGCTCGGCGTGTCGATGCTCATGGTCTCGCTGTCTTGGTTCAGCCCCGGCAAGACGACTATCACGGTTGCCACCGTCAAAAGAAGCAGGGCCTTGCGTCGCGTTGGTGCCGGTCGGCATCAGAGCTGCTTTAGGCCAGAGCCGGAAAGCCTTTGGCCGGCTTCGCTTTTTGCCGTGAAGGCGTCGGTTTCCTGTTACCCGGCAAGGAATCGCCGCGGCAGATTTGTGCTCCAAACCCTGCATCGGGCGATTCGGCTTCGGGGAACACAATGGCTACCCATGTGCGCCATCCGATCTGGCTTGCGGCCTTGCGGCCGGCGGATGCCCGCACCTTCGCCTCGCTCTATGCGGTCGAATCCTTCGCGCGCGCCACCGTATCCAGCGTCATCCCGATCCAGGCCTACGAGATCCTGCACAACGAGCAGATCGTTTCGATCCTCTACACGATCGTGGCGATGCTCGGCCTGTCGGCGACGCTGTTCATGCCGATGCTGATCGCCCGCTTTGCCCGGCGCTGGGTCTATACCGCCGGCGCTTGTCTGCTGGCCGCCGGCTCGCTGTTCTTCGTCACCCATACGCTGGCCGGCCAGGTGGTCGGCATGCTCTGCCGCGTCGTCGGCGCCGGCGCGCTGGCGATCACGCTCAACCTCTACATCATGGATCATATCCGCAAGACCGATTTCATGCAGGCCGAGTCGCTGCGCATGGCGTGGTCGATGCTTGCCTGGACTGCCGGGCCGACGCTCGGCATTTTCCTCTACACGCGTTTCGGCATCTATGCCGCGCATGGCGCGGTGGCCGTCTTCGCCATGGCCTTGTTGGCGCTGTTCTGGACTTACCGGCTTGGCGACAACCCGTCGATCCGCCCCGGCAAGACGCGGCCGGTCAATCCGCTGGCCAATATCGGCCGCTTCGTCGCGCAGCCAAGGCTGAGGCTCGCCTGGCTGATCGCCTTCGGCCGCTCCTGCTTCTGGACGACGTTCTTCGTCTATGGGCCGTTGTTCATGGTGATCACCGGCGAGGGCAAGCTCGCCGGCGGCCTCTTGGTTTCGGCCGGCAATGCGCTTTTGTTCATGGCCATCTTCTGGGGCAGGGCAGGAAAGCGTTTCGGCGGCCGGCGGACTATGACGTTCGCCTATTTCGCGATGTCGGCAACGCTGCTGGCGGCCGGCGCCGTTGGCGAGGCCGCACCGCTCGTCACCGGCGCCTTGCTGCTTTGCGGTGCCTTCTTCACCATCGCGCTCGATGCGCTGGGCTCAACCGCCTTCATGCGCTCGGTGCGCTCGTATGAGAGGGCACAGATGGCGGCGGTCTACCGCACCTATCTCGACTTTTCCGAGCTGACGCCGCCGCTGGTCTATTCGGTGGTGCTGGCGTTCTTCGGATTGGGCGCGGTTTTCGCTACGCTCGGCCTTCTGGCGGCGATCTGCGGCTTCGTCACCTGGCGCTATCTGCCCAAATCGCTTTGATGTTCGAGCGCCGCATGGCGCTCCCGCACCCAGTTGTGGAAGCGGTGCAAATCATATTCCTCCGGCATCAGCACGCCGGCTTTGTGGCGCATCGAGCGCCATCCGCAGCCGACACCCGGTGGTAAAAATTGTCAATCGCGGTGCCGGTCGGCGAGCTTGGCGAGGCGGCGCATTCGCCACACGATACGGCGGAATTTGGTTTGCCGGGCGCGGCGATTCTGCCTATAGTCGCTGATGTCGTCGGTTCCGTTTGGAACCAAGAGGGAATGCGGTGAGGGCAAGTTGTTTGCCCAATGCCGTGGCTGCCCCCGCAACTGTGTGCGGTAGTCCTCTCCATATGCCACTGAAGGTTCGCCTTCGGGAAGGTGGGGAAGGGCGCTGATCCGCGAGCCAGGAGACCTGCCGGCGACAGGAAACTGACTTCTATGCCCTCGGGTGGAGGGCGAAAGGACAAGACATGAATACCGCTTCCGTTTCGCTCGGCGCTTCCGTCTCCTCGCAGTCGCGTCTCATGCAGCTGGCGCTTGCTGCATTCCTCGGCGTTTTCGTCATGGGCTTTGTCGGCTTCTCGCATATCGATGCGGTCCACAATGCCGCGCACGACTATCGCCACTCAATGGGCTTTCCCTGCCACTGACAAGGGGCTGACATCATGACACTGTTTCGCAACGTCGTGTTCATCGCGGCGATCGCAGGGCTTGTGGCCGGCGTCGTTCTCGCCTGCATGCAGGCCTATGCCACGGTGCCGCTCATCCTCAAGGCGGAAGTCTACGAACAGGCCGGCGGCGGCCATGACCATGCCGCGGCACCTGCGGCACCGGCCGAGAACGCCGCGGGCACGACGGCTATGAGCAGCGCCGCTCCCGCACCGGCGGAAGCAATGGCTCCGGCGCAAGAGGAAAGCTGGGCGCCGGCCGACGGCTTCGAGCGCTTCGGCTTCAGCGTCGTTGCCAATATCGTCACCGGCATCGGCTTCGCGCTGGTCCTGGTTGCGGTTTCGGAGTTCGCCGGCGGCATCGGCAATTGGCGCCAGGGCCTGTTCTGGGGGCTGGCCGGCTTTGCCGTGTTCACGCTGGCGCCGGGCCTCGGCCTGCCGCCGGAATTGCCGGCGATGCCGACGGCCGACCTTGTCCAACGCCAGATCTGGTGGTGGGCAACAGTGGTGGCGACCGCGGCCGGTCTCGGCCTTATCGCCTTCCGCAGATCGCTGCCGCTGGCGGTCCTTGCCGTGGCGTTGATCGTCGCGCCGCATATCGTCGGCGCGCCGCAGCCCGACAGTTTCGAGACGGCGATCCCGGAAGGCCTGCATCATCAGTTCGTGGTGGCGGTGACGCTGACCAATCTGGTGTTCTGGCTGGTGCTCGGCGCGGTCGTCGGCGTGGTGCGCGGACGCTTCACCGGCACGGCGACCAGCCTGCGCGACAGCTTTGCCTGACCGCGCTGCCGGGGCGCTGACCCTGGTCATCGGCGGCGGGCGCTCTGGCAAGAGCGCGCATGCCGAGAGGCTAGTAACGGCCTGTCCGGCGCCGTGGAGCTATATCGCCACGGCGCAAGCCTATGACGAAGAGATGCGCCAGCGCATCGCGCTGCACCGCTCGCGGCGCGGCGCCGGCTGGACGACCATCGATGCGCCGCTCGACCTTGCCGGCGCGATCGGAGCGCTGCCTGACGGCCAGCCGGTGCTGATCGACTGCCTGACGCTGTGGCTGACCAACCATATGCTGGCCGACCATGATGTCGAGGCCGAATGCCGGAGGCTGGCCGATGTGCTGTCGCGGCCGCGTGGGCCGTGGTTCGTGGTGTCCAACGAGGTCGGCCAGGGCATCGTGCCGGACAATGCGCTGGCAAGACGGTTTCGCGACGCCGCCGGCCGGCTGAACCAGGACGTCGCGGCCGTCGCGGACAGCGTGCTTTTGATGGTGGCGGGGCTGCCGCTCAAGGTGAAATGACATGGCTGATGCTATCGATCCCAAGGACGAGGAACGCCACCGCGCCAAGATGGCCAAGCGCAAGGCGGTGCAGGACGCCGAGGTCGCGGCCAAGACGGTCGAGAAGGGGCTGCTGATCGTCAACACCGGACCGGGCAAGGGCAAGACCACGGCCGCCTTCGGTCTGGCGCTCAGAATGCTCGGCTATGGCAAGCGCGTCGGCGTCGTCCAGTTCATCAAGGGCAAATGGCACACCGGCGAGAAAGACGCGTTTGCTAGTTTTGGCGATCGCGTCGTCTGGCACGCCATGGGCGAAGGCTTTACCTGGGAGACGCAGGACCTGAAACGCGACATCGCGGCGGCCGAGGCAGCCTGGGCGAAGGCGCTGGAGCTGATGGCCGACCCGTCGATCAGCCTCGTGGTGCTCGACGAGCTGAACATCGCGCTGCGTTACGACTATCTCGACCTCGAAAAGGTGGTCGCGGCACTGAAGGCGCGTCGCGAAGGCCTGCATGTCGTCGTCACCGGCCGCAACGCCAAGCCGGCATTGGTCGAGGCGGCCGATCTGGTCACCGAGATGGGCGTGACCAAGCACCACTTCTCCGCCGGCGTGAAGGCGCAGCAGGGGATCGAGTTCTGAGGGGTTTGGCGATCGGTAGGCGCCCTCCAGAATGCCGATGCGGTGCCGTCGACGAAGCTGCCAATCTCCCCCTTGCGGGGGAGATGCCCGGCAGGGCAGAGGGGGGTGCTGTCCCGCCGACTTGCCAGGCAATCAAGCTATTCGGAATAGGGCTAAATCGAAAAATTGGCGATCCGGCCCACCCCCCTCTGTCCTGCCGGACATCTCCCCCGCAAGGGGGGAGATCGGATGTCGCTTCGTCTTTCGCCAACTTCGAACGTTAAGCGTCTGCAATGGGGCAGCGCCGACCTGAAGCGATTATTTTGCGGCGTAGCCCTATTTTGTTCTTGCTTTGTGCCGGCAGCTATGCTACTAATTTCGGTATGGTGCCAATTGGCTCCAACGACCCGCCGCATGGCGGGTTTTCTGTTTGCGCTCGATCTCGAGCGCAGGTCACGCCAGTATGACAACCACTGCGACCACCCCGAACAGCCCGATCAGCAGTAAGTCGGCGACGCGGTAGAGTTTCAACGCCCGTCGGATGTCGGTGCTCTCGACGTCGTCGCGCCGGCCGCCTTCGCCCATCAATGCGTCTTCGACCATGACTCCGTCATAGGAACGGGGGCCGGCGAGCGCCAGGCCGAGCGCGCCGGCCATCGCTGCTTCCGGCCAGCCGGCATTGGGCGAGCGGTGCTTTTTCGCATCGCGCCGCACGGCGTGCCAGGCGGCTTTGGCGTCGGCGCCCTTGACCAGGAAAGCCGCTAGCACGATCAGCAGCGCCGTCAGCCGCGACGCCGGCAGGTTGATCCAGTCGTCGAAGCGCGCCGCCGCCCAGCCGAAGGCCTCGTGGCGCGGGGTGCGATGACCGATCATCGAATCGGCGGTGTTGGCGGCCTTGTAGGCGACGCCGCCGGCGAGCCCGCCGACACCGAGCCAGAAGGCCGGCGCGACGATGCCGTCGGAGAAATTCTCGGCCAGGCTTTCGATCGCGGCGCGGCAGACAGCGGCCCTGTCGAGCTTTTCCGGGTCGCGGCCGACGATCCGCGAGACGGCGATGCGGCCCATGTCCAGTCCGCCGCTGTCGAGTGCGTCGGCGACCGCTTCGACATGCTCGGCCAAGCTCTTCTGCGACAGTAGCGACGTCGCCAGGATTGCGGTGACCAACAAGCCGAGGGGAATGCTCCAAAGCACGATCTCGAGCCAGAGGGCGACGGCGGCCGGCACCAGCACGATCACCAGCAACGCGACGACGCCCCAGCGGCGACGGTCGGCGTCGGAATCAGTGGCGCGGTTGAGCCTGCGGTCGAGAAAGGATATCAGCCTGCCGAACCAGGTGACGGGATGGCCAATGGCATCGAAGAGCCGGGCCGGGTAGCCGAGTACAAGTTCGATGGCCAGCGACAGGAAAGCGATCAGGATCGACATGAAGTCTCTTGATGGAGTGACGGCAGTAGTGGACCACGGCGGAAGCCTTGGCCGGGCGAGGGCGCTTTTCCCTCACGCGCCGCTGCCTTTCGTCGACCTCTCGACCGGGATCAATCCGCACTCCTACCCGCTTTTCGATTTGCCCGCCACCGCCCTGTCGCGATTGCCGGAAGCCGCGCGTACCCATGAATTGGCTGCGGTCGCGGCAAGCGCCTATGGCGCGCCGTCGGCAGTGAATGTCGCAGCTGCGCCCGGCACGCAGGTCCTGTTGCCGCGCGTCGCTTCGCTGGTCAGCCCGGGCAAGGCGCTGGTGCTCGGGCCGACTTATGCCGAGCATCGGCGGGCAGCGGCCATCGCCGGCCATGCGGCGGCTGAAGTCGATGATTTCGAAGCCTTGGCGGCGGCCGACCTTGCCGTCGTCGTCAATCCCAACAACCCGGACGGGCGCGTCGTCGAGCGCGAAAGATTGCTTCGACTTGCCGGGACATTACGCGCCAGAGGCGGGCTGCTGGTCGTCGACGAGGCATTCATGGATGTCGGCCCGCGCAGCGAAAGCCTGGCCGGCGAGGTCGACCGGGGCGGCATCGTCGTGCTGCGCTCGTTCGGCAAGTTCTTCGGCCTGGCCGGCCTGCGGCTTGGCTTTGCACTGGCCGACGCGCTGACGGTCGAGCGGCTGGAGGCGCAATTCGGGCCATGGGCGGTTGCCGGGCCGGCGCTCGAATATGGCATAAGGGCGCTTGCCGACAACGGCTGGCAGGCCGGGATGCGGCTCCGTCTGGTCGAGGACGCCGCACGGCTCGATACGTTGTTCGGCCGCTTCGGCGTGCCTGTCGCCGGTGGCACCACGCTGTTCCGCTATCTCAGGCTGGCGAACGCCGCCGGCCTGTTTTCGGCGCTTGGCCAGCGCGGCATCCTGCTTCGGCATTTCGCCGGCCGGCCGGATGTGCTGCGCGCCGGCCTGCCGGGAGCCGACGAAGAATGGCGGCGGCTCGAATCAGCGCTTGCCGGCTGGGCCTCGCGGCGCGACGATGATGCCAAGGGAGAAACGACCCAATGATCCACGTCTGTTCGCTGTCCAAAGTCGAGGAAACGGTAACGAAGACCGGGGCCGAGCGGCTGCTTTCGCTGCTCGCTGCCGGCACCGAGGTGGTGCGCCCGGCCTCGATCACCAGGGAAAACCATCTGCATCTGGTCATGCACGACATTGCGGTGGCGCAGGAGGGCATGACGATGCCGGGCGAGGAGCATGTCTTGAACCTGCTCGATTTCGCGCGCCAATGGGATCGCTCGCGGCCGCTGGTCGTGCATTGTTACGCCGGCATCAGCCGCTCGACCGCTTCGGCCTATATCATCGCGGCAGCGCTGGCGCCGAAGCGCGACGAAGCCGAATTGGCTGAGACTCTGCGCGCGCTGTCGCCCACCGCGACGCCCAATCCGCGGCTGATCGCAATTGCCGACGCACTGCTCGAGCGCAACGGCCGCATGAGCCGCGCCATTGAGGCGATCGGGCGCGGTGCCGAAGCGTTTGAGGGCACGCCGTTTGCGTTGAAGATCGAGGGGTAACTACGCCAGCCAGTCCGCCAGCTTTGCCTTGCGCACGTCCCTCAGCAGGCTGATGAAACCGTCGGCCTGATGTTCGGCGGTGAGTCGGCCTTTTTCGGCGGTGGCAATGCTGGCGTCGCCGACCACACCATTCGGGTTGAGGTCGCTGGCGATCCAGGCGAAGGCGTGCGTTCCGGTGTGGCGCAGCAGCGAAAATTCCTTTTCGGCGCGGGCGACCTTGGACACGAAATTGTCGGCCTTCCCCATATCGACGAGGTCGGGCTGGAAATGCAGCATCAGCGAGGTCTCGACGTCGCCGCCATGGATGCCGTGGCGGTCTTCGAGGTCGGTGTACATGCCGGCCGGCCGGCCAAAACGCTGCCAGCTGGTCTTTACCGCCAGCATCTTTGCCCGCACGCGCAATTCGCGGGTGACGATGCCCATGATCTCTTCATTGCCGCCATGCGAGTTGACGACAATCAGTTTTCGGACGCCGGCGCGCGCGACCGACAGGCCGAGTTCGGTCCACGCCTCCACCAGGGTCGTCGCCGGCAAAGTGAGGGTGCCGGGTGCATGTAAATGCTCGTTCGACTTGCCCACCGCCTGGACCGGCAGGATGCGGATGTCGAGATCGCCGGGCAGGCGGGCGATCACCGTGTCGAGCATGCCGTTCATGATCGAAGTGTCGGTCGAGACCGGCAGATGCGGGCCGTGTTGCTCAATCGCCGCCACCGGGAGGATGGCGATCGTCGCCTCCGGATCGACGGTCGCGTATTCGGTTGTCCGGTAGTCGCCCCACCATACGCGTTTTTTTGTTCCGGCCATTTTGAACCTCGAGGAGACTGAATGCGCGCTTGATGAGGGGCAGCGCCAACCTTGTCGTGTAACTGGAGATCATCTGCCTGTCGATTCCGATCCTGTCGATCATCCCGCCGCGATGACCTCGATCTCGACCTTGAATTCCGGCCGGGCAAAACCGGACACGATCATCAGCGTCGAGGCGGGCGCAGGGCTGGCGAACAGCCGGTCGCGAACCTCCATATAGGGACGCAGGAAGGCGCGGTCGGTGACGTAGGCGTTGATGCGGACAATGTCGGACAGGCCGAGCCCGGCCTCGCCGAGGATCGCCGCTATGTTCTGGAAGCAGAGCTCGGCCTGTGCGCCGGCCTCTTCCGGGATCTGGTCGTCCGCTGTGATCGCGACCTGGCCCGAACACAGAACCAGCCGCTTTCCGGGGGGCAGCTCGACGCCATGGCTGTAGCGGGCGAAGGGCGGCTTGATCGACTTCGGCGTGAGAAATTTGAACATGGCAATCTCCGTTGACGGCAGCCTAAAGCGGGATCGATGCGGGCATCAAGATGGCGGTGCATGTCACGAGGGCGATTGTGGACAGGCGATCAAAAAATAGGCACGATGCCTTTCGTACAGCATGACCCGTCCGGCCTTCGCGCCTCCATTGCACAGGCGGGCACTGCACAAGCGGGCGGTCCCGACGCAACGCGCCGGTGGCATGTGTCTTGCTTCTTGAAACAATGGTGTCGAGCCCGGCGCGTGATGCGCCGGGGCGAACAAAGGGTGGTGTGGATGTACGGAAGACTCAAGATTTCGGCGGGCGTGATCGTGCTGCTTGGCGCAGGCACGCTTGCCGCGGCAGCGAACGAAAAAGTCACCTTCGGCACCAACTGGCTGGCCGAGCCGGAACATGGCGGTTACTACCAGGCCGTGGTGGATGGCACCTATGCCGCCTGCGGCATCGACGTGACGATCATGCAGGGCGGCCCACAGGTCAGCGGCCGGCCGCTGCTGCTCGCAGGTAAGATCGATTTCTACATGGGCGGCAATCTGCTGTCGGCCTTCGATGCCGTGCAGCAAGGCATACCGATGCGCGTCGTGGCTGCGGACTTCCAGAAGGACCCGCAGGTCATCATGTCCCATCCCGGGCAAGGGCTGGATAAATGGGAAGACCTGAAGAACGCCGACCAGTACATCCTCGGCGACGAAGGTGCGCAGACCTTCTTCCAGTGGATGGTCACCGACCTCGGCTTCGATGCCGCCAAGCGCGTCCCCTACACCTTCAACCCGGCGCCGTTCATCGCCAACAAGAAGTCGATCCAGCAGGGTTACGTCACCTCGGAGCCATTCGCCGTCCAGAAGCAGGGCGGTTTCACGCCGAACCAGTTCCTGCTGGCCGACTATGGCTGGGACACATATGCAACGACGGTCGAGACCATGCAGGAGACGATCGACAAGCGTCCCGAGGTGGTCCAGTGCTTCGTCGATGGCTCGGCCAAGGGCTGGTACAATTATCTCTACGGTGACAACAAGGCCGCCAACGAGATGATCAAAAAGGAAAATCCGGACATGACGGATGAGCAGATCGCCTTCTCGATCGAGCAGCTGAAGAAGTTCGGTGTGGTCGATTCCGGCGACAGCGAAAAGCTCGGCATCGGCGCCATGAGCGACGCGCGCATCCAGAGTTTTTACGACAAGATGGTGAAGGCCAAGGTCGCGCCGGCGGGCATCGACATCAAGAAGGCCTACACGCTGGCCTTCGTCAACAAGAGCGTCGGGCTCGACCTGAAGAAGTAGGCCGTGAAGCTGGAGAAAGTGGCGCAACAGCCAGGGAGCGTATCGGGGCCGACCCTGTTGGCGCTGCGTGGCGTCGGCAAGGTGTTTTCCAACGGCGTCACCGCGCTCAGCAATGTCGAGCTGACGATCCGGGAAGGCGATTTCCTCAGCCTGCTCGGGCCGTCGGGCTGCGGCAAATCGACGGCGCTGCGGCTGATCGCCGGCCTGTCGACGCCGACTTCTGGCGTGCTCGACTGGCGCGGCAGCGGCGCCCTCGATCGTTCGACTATCGGCGACCGTTCGAATATCGGCTTCGTCTTCCAGGAGCCGACGCTGCTGCCCTGGGCCGATGTCTTCGACAATGTCTGGCTGCCGCTGCGGCTAAAGGGCGTGTCGCGGGCCAAGGCGGCGCCGGCGGTGAGGGAGATGCTGGCGCGGGTTCACCTGACCGGCTTCGAGAATGCGGTGCCGCGCGAACTGTCGGGCGGCATGAAGATGCGCGTCTCGATCGCCCGCGCCATGGTAACCAAGCCGCGCATTCTGTTGATGGACGAGCCGTTTGCGGCACTCGATGAGATCACCCGCTTCAAGCTCAACAACGATCTGCTGGAGCTATGGCAGGATGAGCGCTTTACCGTCGTTTTCGTCACCCACAGCGTCTTCGAAAGCGTATTCCTCTCCAACCGCGTCGTCGTCATGGCGGCGCGGCCGGGCCGGGTGTTTGCCGAGCTTGCCGTCGATGCGCCCTATCCGCGCGACGAGGCGTTTCGCACCTCGCGCGACTATGCCGCGCTCTGCCGCCAGGCGTCCGACGTGCTGATCGGCGCCATCAACTCAACTGCCGGACCGCATCATGACGGCCATTGAAGAACCAGTCCTGGCACTCGACCCGGAGGAGGCGCGCCGCGTCCGCCAGGAGCGCTTCGAGCGCATCGGCAGATGGCTGCTGCCGCTGGCCATCATGATCCTGGCGATCTGGCTGTGGGACCGCATCTGTGTCTGGAACGACATCCCGAAATACATCCTGCCGCGTCCCGGCGTGGTGCTGCAGACGCTGCACGACGATGCCGGGCTGCTGTTCTCCTCACTGCTGGTGACGCTCAGGATCACCTTCTTGAGCCTGCTTCTCGCCGTAGTCGGCGGTGTCGGGCTGGCGGTGCTGTTCGCGCAGTCGAAATGGGTGGAGATGTCGTTCTTTCCGTTTGCCATCGTGCTGCAGGTGACGCCGATCGTCGCGATTTTTCCGCTGATCAACATCTATGTCGACAACCAGACGACAAAGCTTTTGCTTTGCGCCTGGATCGTCGCCTTCTTCCCGATCCTCTCCAACACCACGCTCGGCCTCAATTCCGTCGACCGCAATCTGCGCGACATGTTCAAGCTCAATGGCGCGACCCGCTGGCAGCAATTGCGCTACCTGCGGCTGCCGGCGGCGATGCCCTATTTCCTCGGCGGGCTGAAGATCGCCGGCGGCCTGTCGCTGATCGGCGCGGTGGTGGCCGAGTTCGTCGCCGGCGCTACCGGCCAGTCGTCCGGCCTCGCCTCGCGCATCATCGAGGCCGGCTACCGGCTCAATGCACCAAGGTTGTTCGCGGCGCTGATCCTGATCTCGCTCACCGGCATCCTGATCTTCCTGGTGCTGTCGCTGATATCGCATCTCATTTTGCGGCGCTGGCACGAGAGCGCGCTGAGGCAGGAGCGGTGATGGAGTTGTTCTCGCAGGCAGGCGCTGCCCCTCACCCTTACCCTCTCCCCGTGGAGAACGGGGAGAGGGGGGCGCCAGCGTTGCGGCCAATCCCTTCTCCCCGTCACTATACGAGGAGAAGGTGGCGGCAGGCGGATGAGGGGCAGCGATGACCTCAACGATGATCCCTCAATCCGGTCAATTCGTACTCACCAACGTCCGGCTTCACGCGTCACTGACACCAGGGCTCGCCGCTCCGTTCGAGGCCGACGGATTTGCGCTTGCCGATATCGCCGTCGCAGACGGCAGAATCTCCAATATTGTCGGACATAGCCGATCCAAGGCACCGGCAGACGCCACCGACCTCGGCGGCCGCATCGTGCTGCCGTGCTTCGTCGACTGCCACACCCATATCGACAAGGGCCATATCTGGCCTCGAAAGCCCAACCCGGACGGCACCTTCATGAGCGCGCTGAACGCAACGGGCGCCGACCGCGCGGCGCGCTGGAGCGCCGACGACGTTGCGCGTCGCATGGATTTTTCGCTGCGCTCGGCCTATGCGCATGGCACCAAGGCGCTGCGCACGCATCTCGACAGCGTTGCGCCGCAGGAAGAGATCTCCTGGCCGGTGTTCGAGACGATGCGGGAGAAATGGCGCGGCCGCATCGAGCTGCAGGCGGCCTGTCTGCTCGGCATCGAGGGCGTGCGCGACAGGAAATGGTTCGAGAGGCTGGCCAAACGGGTGGCCGCTGCCAAGGGCGTGCTCGGCGTCGTCACCTACATAGTGCCGGATCTCGAAGAACTGCTCGACCAGGTGTTTGAGCAGGCGATCAAGCATGGCCTCGACCTCGATTTCCATGCCGACGAGACCGACGATGTCTCGGCGATCTCGCTGAAGAAGATTGCCGAAGCCGCCCTCTGGAACGGTTTTGACGGGAACATCCTTGTCGGTCATTGCTGTTCGCTGGCGCGCCAGCCCGACCTCGACGTGCTCGACACGCTGGACAAGGTCGCCAAAGCCGGCCTGGCGGTGGTGTCGCTGCCGATGTGCAATCTCTATCTGCAGGACCGGCGCGGCGACAAGACAACGCCGCGCTGGCGCGGGGTGACGCTGCTGCACGAGATGAAGGCGCGCGGCATTGCCGTCGCCGTCGCCTCCGACAATACGCGCGACCCGTTCTACGCCTATGGCGATCTCGACATGCTGGAGGTCTACCGCATGGCGACGCGCATCCTGCATCTAGACCATCCCGTCGCCGACTGGCCGCAAGCTGTCACCGCGACGCCGGCCAAGGTGATGCGGCTCGACGGTTTCGGCACGCTTGCCGCCGGAGCGCCGGCCGATTTCGTCGTCTTCAAGGGGCGAAGCTGGACGGAATTGCTGTCGCGGCCCGAATCGGATCGCATTGTCGTGCGCGACGGGCATGCGATCGAGCGCCAGCTGCCCGATTATGCCGAACTCGATGATCTGATGGTGGAATGATGGATATTGCGGCGCTCAAGCGCGACCTGGACGGCCTCAAGGTCGACGACCATCCGGCGATCGTCCAGCAGAAGAGCCGCGACTTCTACTGGTATAGCCCGGTGCTGAAGCAGCAGCTCGAGCATGTCACCGGCGACCTGATCGTGACGCCGAAAACCGAAGACGAGGTCGTCCGCGTTCTCGCCGCCTGCCACCGGCATGGCGTGCCGGTAACGCCGCGCGGCAGCGGCACCGGCAATTACGGGCAGGCGATGCCGCTATCCGGCGGCGTCGTGCTCAATCTCGCCGAGATGAACGCGGTCAAGGCGATCGCGCCGGGCCGTGTCGTCACCGGCCCCGGCGCCGTGCTCGCCGACATCGACAGAGCGACGCGGGCGCATTCCGGCCAGGAGCTCCGTATGTCGCCGTCCACCTACAACACCGCATCGATCGGCGGCTTCGTCGCCGGCGGCTCCGGTGGTATCGGCTCGATCCGCTGGGGCGGACTGCGCGACCTCGGTAATGTCATCCGGCTGAGGACCGTGACGATGGAGGCACAGCCGCGAGTGATGGAACTCACCGGCGAGGATGTGCTGAAGGTCATGCACGCCTACGGCACCAACGGCATCATTACCGAAGTCGAGATGCCGCTGACCGCCAGCTATGACTGGATCGACGTCATCGTCGGCTTCGACGATTTCATGGATGCGGCCGGCTTCGGCAACGATCTCGCCATCCAGGACGGCATACTGGCGAAGCTGATCACGCCGATCGCAGCACCTATCCCCTACGATTACTTCAAGCGCCACCAGCGGTTTTTCCGGCGCGGCCAAAGCATCGTCGTCCTGATGATCGCGCCGCATGCGATGGATGCCTTCCTTGCCTTCACGGCGCGCAGCAAGGGCGAGATCGTCTTTCGTGCCGACGAGGAGGCCGATCTCAAAGGGCTGCCGCCGGCCTATGAGCTGACCTGGAACCACACCACGCTGCGTGCCATCCGGGTCGATCCGACGATCACCTACCTGCAGACCCGCTATCCGTCGCCGGACCACCTCGGTCACGTCAAGGCGATGGTCGAACGCTTCGGCGACGAGGTGCCGGCGCATCTCGAATTCATCCGCTTCGACGGCGCCATCGGCATCGCCGGGCTGCCGCTGGTCCGCTTCACCACGGCGGAGCGGCTCGACGAGATCATCCGCATCCACGAGGACAATGGCTGCTGGATCTTCAACCCGCATCGCTACACGCTGGAAGAAGGCGGCATGAAGCGGACGGATGAAGTGCAACTGGCTTTCAAACGCGAGACCGACCCGCAAGGGCTGCTCAATCCGGGCAAGATGATCGCCTGGGAAAACCCGGACTATGATTATCGCTCGGGCAAGTCGTTCCTGTTCAAGGGGCTGGAGAAGACGGGTTGAGACGATGACGGGCGTATGGCGCTATGCCCCCCTCTGGCCTGCCCTCTTTGCCACCACTTGGCATCTCCCCCTCAAGGGGGGAGATTGGCAGTTCCATCGTCTCGACCATCTTCCAACATCGTCAACCGGCGAAAGCGATACTGACGGCCAATCTCCCCCCTTGAGGGGGAGATGCCCGGCAGGGCAGAGGGGGGTGCCTCGCGCCGGTCTGCGAGGACTTGGGTGAACATCCTCGTCCTCTATGCTCATCCGGTCGAGACCAGCTTCAATGCCGGTCTGCACCGGACCATCGTCGAGCGCCTGAAGGCCGCCGGCCATGTCGTCGACGACTGCGATCTCTATGCCGAAGGTTTCGATCCCAGGCTGACGGGGGCCGAACGGCTCTCCTATCACGACGCGCGCAGTGACGGCGATCCGGCATCGGCTTATGTCGAGCGCCTGCTGCGGGCCGAGGCGCTGGTGCTGTCGTTTCCGGTGTGGAACTTCGGCTATCCGGCCATTCTGAAAGGCTTTTTCGATCGCGTCTTCCTGCCCGGCGTGTCGTTCAAATTGGTCGACGGCAAGGTGCAGCCGTCGCTGCACAACATCCGCAAGGTGGTCGCGGTCACGACCTATGGCGGCAGCCGGTTCCGCGCCATGCTGATGGGTGACCCGCCGCGCAAGCTGGTCAAGCGGGTGCTGCGTGCGACCATCAAGCCCGGCGGGTCGGTTTCCTACCTCGCGCATTATTCGATGAACCTGTCGAGCAACGGGAAACGGGCGAGGTTCGTGGCGAAGGTCGCGGCCAGGATGGACGCGTTCTGAGGTGCGTTACATCCTGACCCGTTCCGACTTCGGATCGTACATCGGCTTGAGCGACGCCTCGGCGGCAAAGCGCTCGCCGGCGATCTCGATCTCGTAGGACGACGACAGCACATCCGCCTCGCTCTCGCCCTTGCAAGGCACGTAACCAAGCCCGATCGCGCCGCCGAGATGATGACCGTAATTGCCCGAGGTGATCGGGCCGACGATCTTGCCGTTGCGCAGGATCGCCTCGTTATGGAAGAGCAGGGGTTGCGTGTCTTTCAGACGGAACTGCACCAGCCGCCGGTTCAATCCGCTTTCCTTTTTCCTCAGCACGGCATCGCGGCCAAGAAAATCGCCCTTGGCAGTCTTCACCGCAAAGCCGAGGCCGGCCTCCAGCACATTGTCCTCGTCGGTGATGTCGTGGCCGAAATGCCGGAACGCCTTCTCGATGCGGCAGGAATCCAGCGTGTGCAGGCCGCATAGTTTTAGCCCGACATCGGTGCCTGCCTCCGCGATTGCCTCGAAAACATGGGCAGCCTGGTCGGTCGAGACATAAAGCTCCCAGCCGAGCTCGCCGACATAAGTGACGCGGTGGGCGCGGGCCAGGCCCATGCCGATCTCGATCTCCTGAAACGTGCCGAACGGATTGTTGTCATTGGAGAAATCATTCGGGCTGACCTTTTGGATCAGCTTCCTCGAATCCGGGCCCATCAGGCAAAGCACGGCTTCGGCAGCGGTCACATCGGTGACGACGACGAACTCGTCGGCAAGGTGTTTTCTCAGCCAGGCCAGATCGCGCTGCAGCGTGGCGCCGGGCACGACGAGAAAGAAGGCGGTTTCGGACAGCCGCGAGACAGTGAGGTCGCTCTCGATGCCGCCGCGCTGGTTGAGCATCTGGGTGTAGACGATCTTGCCCGGCGCCACGTCCATGTCGTTGGCGCAGAGCCTTTGCAGGAAGGCGCAGGCGTCGCGGCCTTCGATGCGGATCTTCCCGAAGGAGGTCATGTCGAACAGGCCGACGCCGTTCCTGACCGCCAGATGCTCTTCGCGCTGGTTGTCGAACCAGTTCTGCCGTTTCCAGGAATAGCGGTATTCGCGCTCCTGGCCGGGCCTAGCGAACCAGTTGGCGCGCTCCCAGCCGGCGACCTCGCCGAACACCGCGCCACGGGCCTTCAGGTGTTCGTGCAACGGCGAACGGCGCACGTTTCGTGAGGTTGCCATCTGCCGGTAGGGAAAATGGTCGGCATAGAGCAGGCCGAGCGTTTCGGAGACGCGCTCCTTGAGGTAGCGGCGGTTCTTCTGGAACGGCTGGGCGCGGCGGATGTCGACCTCCCAGAGATCGAAGGGCGCTTCGCCGTCATTGATCCATTGCGCCAGCGCCATGCCGGCGCCGCCGGAGGAGACGATGCCGATCGAATTGTAACCGGTCGCCATCCAGTAGCCGGAAAGCTCCGGCGCCTCGCCGAGATAATAGCGGTCGTCGGGGGTAAAACTCTCGGGGCCGTTGAAGAAGGTGTGGATGCCGGCGGTGGCCAGCATCGGCATGCGGTTGACGCCCATTTCGAGGATCGGCTCGAAATGGTCCATATCCTGCGGCAACTGGTCGAAGCAGAAATCCTCGCTTATGCCGTTCATGCCCCACGGCTTGGCCACCGGCTCGAAAGCGCCGAGCATCATCTTGCCGGCATCTTCCTTGTAGTAGGCGCACTCGTCCGGCACGCGCAGCACCGGCAGCCGGGAAAGCCCGGGGATCGGCTCGGTGACGAGATAGAAATGCTCGCAGGCGTGCAACGGGATGGTGACGCCGTTCTGGGCGCCAAGTTCGCGTGCCCACATGCCGGCACAGTTGACGACGATATCGGCCTCGATCAGGCCTTGCTCGTTGCCTTGCGCCCAGGAAACGCCGGTGACGCGGCCGGCCCTGGTATGCACCTTGGTGACCTTGACGTTTTCGACGATCGTCGCACCGCGCTGGCGCGCGCCCTTGGCCAAGGCCATGGCGATGTTGGCCGGGTCGCACTGGCCGTCGAGCGGCAGGTGCACGGCGCCGACCACGTCTGACACATTGAGATGCGGGTACATCTGCTTGACTTCGTTGGGCGAAATCTCGCGTACGTCGACATCGAAGGCGCGGGCGAGAGATGCCTGCCGATAGATCTCGTGCTTGCGCTCCTCCGTCAGCGCCACGGTGATCGAGCCGACCTGGCGCATGCCGGTGCCGACATCGGTCTCGGCCTCCAGCTTGACGTAGAGGTCGGCCGAGTATTTCGCCAGCCGCGTCATGTTCTGCGAGCCGCGCAACTGGCCGATCAGGCCGGCGGCGTGCCATGTCGTGCCCGACGTCAGCTGCTTGCGCTCGAGCAGCACGACATCGGTCCAGCCAAGCTTGGCCAGATGATAGGCGACCGAGCAACCGGAGACGCCGCCGCCGATGATGACCGCCCTTGCTTTGGTGGGGATGGCTTTCGGGGGTAGGGCGTTCATGCGGCCTCGCGACCATAGCTGGAGGCGAAGCGGCGCAGGCGCGTGGCAGCCTCCATCAGCACCGGCTCAGGCTGGCAGAGGCTGAAGCGGATGTGGCCGGCTGCAGCCTCGCCGAAGCTCGAGCCGGGCATGACGCCGACCTTTGCCTGGTCGAGGAAAGCCCAGGCGAATTTTTCGTCGTCCGGCTCGATCGCCGATATGTCGAGCATCACATACATGCCGCCTTCGGAGCCGCGCACGGTGATGTTGTTCATACCGCGCATGGCATCGAGGACGACGGTGCGCCTCGCGGCGTAGCGCTCGGCGATCTCCTTGACGCCGTAGCCATTTTCGAGCGCCTCGGCGCAGGCCAGGCTGATGAAGGCCGGCAGGCCGTAGGTCATCACCAGATTGAGGTCGGTCAACAGCGAGACCATTGGTTCCGGCCCGGTCAGCCAGCCCATGCGCCAGCCGGTCATGCCATGGCTCTTCGACATCGAATTGATGACCAGCGTGCGTTCGGCCATGCCGGGCAGCGAGCGTGGTGAGACGTGCTCGCCACCGCCAAGCGTCCAGTAGACTTCGTCCGACAGCAGCCAGAGGTCATGCTCGCGGCAGATCTGCGCTAGCTCTTCCAGGCGCTCGCGCGAATAGACGGCACCGGTCGGGTTGTTGGGCGTGTTGATCAGGATGGCGCGGGTGTTCGGCCGAAGTGCGGCGCGAATGTCGGCGGCGCGCGGCTGAAAGCCATCCTCGGCGGGGGTCTCGACGACGCTGAACTCGGCGCCCGCCGCACTGAAGGTATTGGGATAGGTGGCGTAATAGGGCGCGACGACGATGGCATGGTCGCCCTGGTCGAGAACCGCTTGAATCGCCGCGTAGAGAGCGGCCTGCCCGCCCGGCGTGGCGATGACCTGGTCGGGATTTGTCGCAACACCGGTGCACAGCGTCGAAGCCGCCGCCATCGCCTTGCGCAGGCGCGGAACGCCGGCAAGCGGGGTGTAGTGGTGATTGCTGGCGCGAACCGCCGTCACGCAGGCTTCGATCGTCTCGCTCGGCGTGTCGAAATCGTGGTCGCCGACCGACAGCATGATGATGTCCTCGCCGGCCTGCTTGCGCGCCCAGGCAGCGGAATGAACCTCCCAGCCGTCTTTGCCCGAAGGCACGATGCCGGAAATGCGCGATGATGGCCTGGGCATTATGCTACTCCCGAAATTTCATAACCGGCTTGTTCGAGCCGGCGGCGCAGCGCGGCGATGTGGGCCGGCCCGACTTCGCAGCAGCCGCCGACGATGCCGGCGCCGGCCTCGACCCAACCGACCGCCTGGCCGGCATAGGCATCCAGATCGAGGTCGTGGCGGGCGTGCAGCACTTCCACGGTGCCGCCATGCTTGAGCGCCTCGACCGAGGTGAAGCCGTTGGCATAGGCGCCGACCGGACCGCCGAGAGCGATCAGTTCGGGGAGCGCTGCAGCGATCGCTTCGGGCCGGCAGCAATTGATCAGCCGGGCCGCGACCGGCAGGCCGGCAAGAGCGTCCGACGCCGCCGCAATGGCTTCGCCGCTGCGCAGGCGCGGCGTGCCGTGGTCGGAAAGCGTCCACGACACCCATACGGGCTTGCCGCTTTCCGACGCCGCGGTGACAGCCGCGCGCGCCTCTTCGGCCGACGCCATGGTTTCGCACAGAAACAAATCGACGCCGTCCGCCTGCTCGGCAACGATACGGCGATAGATGTCGAGCGTATCCTGGAAGGATATCGTCAGCGCCGGCGCATAGCTGCCGAACAGCGGCGACAGGCAGCCGGCGATCGCCGCGTCGCCGGCCTGGTCGCGCGCTTGCCTTGCCAGTTCGATGCCGCGCTTCTGCAGCGGCTTGAACAGCTCTTCCGCGCCTTCGCGCGCCAGCCGCTCCGGCGTGGCTGAATAGGTGTTGATGGTGATGACGCGGGCGCCGGCGCGGATGAATTCCGCATG
Source organism: Mesorhizobium sp. M0166 (assembly GCF_040322255.1). Taxonomy (NCBI): domain Bacteria; kingdom Pseudomonadati; phylum Pseudomonadota; class Alphaproteobacteria; order Hyphomicrobiales; family Phyllobacteriaceae; genus Mesorhizobium; species Mesorhizobium sp. M0166. The sequence continues at coordinate 58,761 of NZ_JAMYTD010000031.1, forward strand.
CAGGTCGCGCACCAGATCCGGTTCGTCGATCAGCACCCTGGCCGACCACAGCGGCGTCGGCTCGGAGCTGCTGCGGCGGACCAGCTCCTGGCCCATGCCGCCATCGGTGAGGACGACTGTCTTCATGCTCTGAGCCTCTCGTTCTTTGGATCCCATAACGGCTCATCCTTCTGCACGACCGCCTTGAAACGTTCGCCGAAGATCTCGACCTCGACCGCGGTTCCCGGCTCGGTGAGGTCGGCGCGCAGCATGCCGAGCGCGATCGACTTGTCGATGCGATGACCCCAGCCGCCGGACGTTGTCTCGCCGACGATGCGGCCGTCATGCCAAAGCGTCGACATGTAGGGGGCGTCGCAGTCCCCGGGATTTTCGATGATCAGCGTGACGAAGCGCTTCTTGATGCCCTGCTGCTTTTCGTTCTGCAGCGCCGCCTTGCCGCGGAAGTCGGGCTTGTCCCATCTGATGAAGCGCTCCAGCCCGCCCTGCAGGATCGAATAATCGCTCGACAGGTCGCCCTTCCACGTACGGTAGCCTTTTTCGAGCCGGAGCGAATCCAGCGCGTACATGCCGAACGGTTTTAGGCCATGCCTCTGCCCGGCCGGCCAGACCGCGTCGAAGATGGCTGCCGTATCGTCGGCCTTGCTGTGGATTTCCCAGCCGAGCTCGCCCGCGAAGGACACGCGCACCAGCCTTGCCCAGCGTCCGGCGATACTGGTCTCCTGATGCGTCAGCCAGGGCAGCGTGAGGTCGGCTGCGCAGACTTCGGCGAGGATGTTTCGCGAGTTAGGTCCGGCGAGGATCTGGGTGGAATATTCCTCCGTCCGGTCGATCAGCTTGAACGGCGCATCCTTCGGCATGCGCGACTTCAGCCATTCGAAATCATGCCACTGAGCCACAGCGGCGGTGATCAGCGTCATCAGGTTCTCGTCGTGGCGGACCACCGACATTTCGGTGACGATGCGGCCCTTGTAGTCGGCAAAATAGACGAGGCCGATGCGGCCGGGATTCGGCACCAGGCCGGTAACCTGGAGGCTCAGCCATTCGGCGGCACCCGGACCGTCTAGATTGAAGCGGGAGAACCCCGGCAGGTCCAAAATGCCGGCGGCATCGCGGACGGCGAGGCATTCCTCGCGCACACGATGCTGCCAGGGGCCGTCACGGCGGAAGGTCAGCGTGGATTGTTCGGAGGTGTCGTCGCCTGGCTTCGCATACCAGGTGGCGCGCTCCCAGCCATTATAAGCGTCGAACCGGGCGCCGAGTGCCTTGATGCGGCCGTGGAGCGGCGACAGCTTGCGGTCGCGCCCGGCCGGCCAGGAATGGCGCGGGAATTGGATGGCATATTCGTTGCCGTAGATCTCCATGCCCTTGGCGACGCAATAATCCGGGGCCGAGGCAAAGGCGGTGAAACGGCGCGGATCGCACGACCACATGTCCCATTCGGTCTGGCCCTCGGTCACCCATTCGGCCAGCACCTTGCCGGCGCCGCCGCCCTGGGCGATGCCGAAGGTGAAGACGCAGGCCTCGAAGGCGTTGGGCACGCCGGGCATCGGGCCGATCAGCGGGTTGCCGTCCGGCGCATAGGGAATCGGCCCGTTGATGACCTTGGACAGGCCGGCGGTGCCGAGGATCGGCACGCGGGCGACGGCATCGGCCAGGTAATGTTCCAGCCGGTCGAGGTCGTCGGGAAACAGCTGGAAGGAAAAGTCGTCCGGCATGGGGTCGTTGTGGCCGACCCAGTGGGCGCGGCAATTGCGCTCATAGGGGCCGAGATTCATGCCGTTCTTTTCCTGGCGCAGATAATAGGACGTATCGACGTCGCGCAGCAGCGGCAGTTTCTTGCCCTGTTCCTTCGACCACGCCGCCAGTTCGGGGATTTCCTCGAACAGGATGTATTGATGGCTCATCACCATCATCGGCACCTCGCGGCCGAACATCCTGCCGACTTCGGCGGCACGGTAGCCAGCCGCGTTGACGACGATCTCGCAGCGGATCTCGCCTTGCGTCGTCCCGACCACCCACTCGTCGTTGTCGCGGCGCACGCCGGTGACCGGACAGAAGCGGATGATTTTCGCGCCCATGTCGCGGGCACCTTTAGCCAGCGCCTGGGTCAATTGCGCCGGGTCAATATCGCCGTCATTCGGATCGTAGAGCGCGCCTTTCAGCTCATGCGTCTCGATGAAGGGGTAACGGCGCTTGATCTCGTCGAGCCCGACCACGTCGATGTCCATGCCCTGGTAGCGGCCCATGCCCTTGGCGCGCTGGAATTCCTGCATGCGCTCGGTCGTATGGGCGAGCCTGAGCGAGCCGGTGACGTGGTAGTTCATGGGATAGCCGACCTCGTCGGCCAGCCGGCAATAGAGCTCGGTCGAATAACGCTGCATGTTCATCAGCGACCATGACGAGGAGAAGGTCGGCACGTTGCCGGCGGCATGCCAGGTCGAGCCGGAAGTCAGCTCGTTCTTCTCCAGAAGCACGCAGTCGGTCCAGCCCGCCTTGGCGAGATGGTAGAGCGAGGAGGCGCCGACGGCACCGCCTCCGATGATCACCACGCGTGCCGTGGTCGGCAAACCGGCCATGTTCTTCTCCAGATCAATAGACGGGCGGCGAAACCACCCAGATGACCACAGCCGGCTCGGCTCCAGGATTGCGCCAGCGGAACGGCTTGCCGTCGAAGCGGAAGGAGTCGCCTTCTCCAAGCCGGTGCCAGACGCCGGCAATTTCGATGTCGAAGCTGCCGGACGCGACGTAACCGGCTTCCTCGGTCGGCCGGCGCGCCTCGGTCTTCAGCTCGGCACCGGGGGCGAAGACCGAACGCAGCATCTCGAAGCTACCGCCGAGATCGGGCGACAGAAGCTCCTCGACCAAGCCGGATTCGCTTGTGCCAAGCGTGCGCCGGTTGCCGGAGCGCACGACCACGCCGCGTTCGGTCTCGACAGGCACGTCATGGCTGAAGAACAGGCTGACCGGCACGCCGAACAATTCGGCGAAGGCCCTGAGATCGCCGAGCGACGGGATCGACAGGCCGCGCTCGACCTGGCTGACCCAGCCGACAGAACGGCCGAGCTTCAGCCCGATTTCGGCAAGCGTCAGGCCGCGCGCCTTGCGCAACGCGCGAATGTCGCTGGGAATGTCGCTGGCCAGCAGTCGTTCGCCGTTATCTTGTTCCGGTCTTGCGGCGATCGAGGGCAAAGCCACTCCCTTTGATGAATCGCTTGGTGAAAAATGAAGAATCTCGATGAAAAATTCTAGGCAAATTTCATGTGACTGCAGGTCTGTGAAAAAATCAAGATGATTTTCATGAACCCACAAGATTTACTTGCGCCATTTTGACGGTTCAGGCAAAGGCTCGGCGCACGAGCGGCGAGTGGGGCGTCCGGTCGAGGCGGATAGGGCGTCGAGCGTTCATAGAAACTCGCAAGGATGCTCCATCACTTCTAGTCGGCGCATGATCCTTTCCGGATAGCCGGGTTCCAGGATTATGCGCAAAGGGACAGCCCATGCTGGAAAACAACTCCCGGATTGCGGCGGCGATCGTCGATGACGCGATCACCTCGCGCCGGTCCGTACGCGCCTTCTTGCCCGACATGATCGACGACGACACCATCCGCGATATTCTCGCCGTTGCCGCGCGCGCGCCCTCAGGCACCAACATGCAGCCCTGGAAGGTCTATGTGACCAAGGGCGAGGTCAAGCAGCGCATCACCGATGCTATCCTCAGCTCCGGCATTCGCGCCGAAAAGGCGGAGTGGGACGAGTACCGCTACTATCCCGACCAGTTCTTCGAACCCTATCTGACGCGACGGCGGGCCAACGGCTTCGGCCTCTACGGCGTGCTCGGCATCGGCCGACGCGAGGTCGACAGGATGCGCGCGCAGCATGACCGCAACTTCGTCTTCTTCGATGCGCCGGTCGGCATGATCTTCACCGTCGACCGTCGGCTGAACAAAGGGTCGTGGATCGACTACGGCATGTTCCTGCAGAACATCATGGTCGCGGCGCGGGGCAGGGGCCTGCACACCTGCCCGCAGGCCGCCTTCGCGCCCTATCACCGGCAGATCAGGCCGGTGCTCAACATCCCCGACGAGGAGATCGTCGTCTGCGGCATGGCGCTCGGCCATGAGGATACGTCCAAGCCCGAAAATGCCTTCCGCACCGACCGCGCGCCGCTGGAAGAGTGGGTGACGTTCGCCGAGTAAAGTGACGACGCGCCGTCTAGCTAGTTTCCGTCCACAAACGTCAAACTGTTGATTTTATTGCCTAAATCGTGACTTTGCGCGGGCAAGGCCCGGCGGTTTCAGGTA
>NZ_JAMYTD010000032.1:0-62316 GCF_040322255.1 Mesorhizobium sp. M0166
GTCATTCAACCCTCCTTCGGCTTTTCCGGCCGAAATAGAATCGAGCTTCGCCGCAAAGCGCAACCCAGATGTGTGAATGCGATAGCGTTCTGCACGGGGAGAAGGTCCCGGCAAGGGGTTGAGGGGCGGCGCCGACTTTGCCAATTGGTTGCGCCCTACGGAGCAAGCCGCGCCGTAGTGGCAAATCCCGCCGGCTCTCCGCCTTTTTGCTGCCTTGTCATCGATTTCATGGGGATTGCGGGGTTGTCTCGCGACTATCCCAGCCTCCATACTGCCAAGGCGGCGGCTTTCGGGCGGCGCATATCCGACATCGCAATTCCTGAAGGCGCTCCATAGACAATGCCGCATGACACGCCCCTTATCGCCACCATCGTCGCCGGTCTGGGGCTGGCTTTCGTCTTCGGCGCACTTGCCAACCGTTTTCGCGTGCCGCCGCTGGTAGGCTATCTCGTCGCCGGCGTTCTGGTTGGACCGAACACGCCGGGTTTCGTTGCCGACGCCGGCTTGGCCAATGAACTTGCCGAGATCGGCGTCATCCTGCTGATGTTCGGCGTCGGCCTGCATTTCTCGCTGAAGGACCTATTGTCGGTCCGCGCCATCGCCGTGCCCGGCGCCATTGTGCAGATCGGCTTCGCGACAGCCCTTGGCGCCGGCCTTGCCTGGATGCTCGGCTGGTCGATGGGCGCCGGGCTGGTCTTCGGCCTGGCGCTTTCCGTGGCCTCGACCGTGGTGCTGTTGCGCGCCTTGCAGGAGCGGCGGCTGATCGAGACCGAGCGCGGCCGCATCGCCGTCGGCTGGCTGATCGTCGAGGATCTGGCGATGGTGCTGGCGCTGGTGCTTTTACCGGCATTGGCCGGCGTGCTCGGCGGCCAAGAACAGGTGGAGGTGCACTCCAGCGGTCTGCTGTCGCTGCCGGCGAGCTACGGCGTCTGGGGCGTCGTCGGCATCACACTGGCCAAGGTCGCGGCCTTTGTCCTGGTCATGCTGGTGGTCGGCCGCCGGCTTATCCCCTGGATCCTGCACTACGTCGCCCATACCGGATCGCGCGAACTGTTCCGGCTGGCGGTGCTTGCGATAGCGCTCGGCGTCGCCTTCGGCGCCGCCAAGCTGTTCGGTGTGTCGCTGGCGCTCGGCGCTTTCTTCGCCGGCATGATCATGAGCGAATCCGAGCTCAGCCATCGGGCGGCCGAGGAATCCCTGCCGCTGCGCGACGCGTTTTCCGTGCTGTTCTTCGTTTCGGTCGGCATGCTGTTCGACCCGTTCAGCCTGATCAGCAATGGCTGGCCGATCCTGGCGACGCTGGCCATCATCGTTATCGGCAAGTCGCTGGCAGCCTTCGTCATCGTCGTCGTTTTCCGCTATCCGGTCGCAACCGCGTTGATGATTTCGGCAAGCCTTGCCCAGATCGGCGAATTCTCGTTCATCCTGGCCGAACTCGGTGTCGGGCTGAAGCTGCTGCCCGAACAAGGCCGCGACCTCATCCTCGCCGGCGCCATCCTGTCGATCGTCCTCAATCCGCTGATGTTTCTTGCCGTCGACCGGATGAAACCCTGGCTGGAAGCACGCGCCGGCAGGACGGCGCCGCCCGGCGAAGCAAGGCCGATCGGCCCGGCGACAGAGCCCGGCCAGGTGGCATCGGTAGCGGCGCCTGCGAAGGAGGATGGCCCGCCGCCCAGGACGAGGCTGACCGGCCACACCATCCTGATCGGCTACGGCCGCGTCGGCAGCCTCGTCGGCGTCTCGCTGAAGCAGGCCGCCCTGCCCTTCCTCGTCATCGAGGATGCCGACAAGACATTGGCGAAGCTAAAGGCCGACGGCATTGAAACCGTACCCGGCAACGCGGCGAATGGCGACGTGTTCGCCGCATCAAACCCCGACGGCGCGAAGCGGCTGATCCTGGCCATCCCCAACGCCTTCGAGGCCGGGCAGGTCGTGCTGCGCGCCCGCGCCGCCAATCCGGCAATCGAAATCATCGCCCGCGCCCATTCCGATGCCGAGGTCGAGCACCTCAAGGGCCTTGGTGCCGACACTGTCATCATGGGCGAACGCGAGATCGCCCGCGGGATCGTCGAAGTGGTGACGGCGAGCAGGACCGAGCCGGCTTTGGCTGCCGACACCGCTACGACGGCTACTCTTTCACAATCGTGATTCCTGCATCGATCAGAAATTTTCTGATTTTTTGAATGTCTTCGGGCGGAACATCCCACCGCCATGACACAGGCGACAGTTGCCGCAAGACACCATAGGCGGAGTCCAGAATCCAATTCTGCAACCGCTTGCGGTCGATCCGACGGTCCAAATGCCCCTGGGACAGCAAGTTGAACGGGAATACATCCCGGAGATTTACGTCGAGGTGCCGTTCATCACTTCGCGCATGAAAGCGACCTCAGGCTCGCTTCACTATGTTGTATCGCTCGACGGATCGCCTCTGTCGTTGTGGCGCTCCCATGCAGAACCTGGCCCATAGTGCATCCTTTGATTCGGACGACAATGATGAACCATCAAAGCCTGGGATCAAACATCTAGCCGCTCGATCGATATGAATCTCGAAGAGCCTGAAACGATCGACAGAGCAGCCAATGTCTATGGAAAAATCCAATAGCACATTCGGATTTCTCTTCCACAAGTACCCGACCGACTGCCAATCTTTCTTGGTTATAACGTCGCGTTTCGCAAAGTTTCGGTAGAGATAATCCTTGCCCGTCTTTTCGTCAGTGACCGTGGCGATGTCAGGCGCAGAGCCGAGGACCTCGACTATACGATCCAGTATGTCGCGCGCGCCGGAAATATCTAAACTGGCGGCCCATTCGTAGATAATGAGCGATCCAACCACGTTGGTTTCGGTGAAACGCTCATATCGATCGGTCTGCTCGCTCAAACGTGCTGGCCGCCATTGATGTGGATTTCCGAGCCGGTCACGTAAGACGCCTGCTGCGAGCACAGGAAGAAGATTATGTCGGCAACTTCCGCCGTGGTACCCAGCCGTCTCAGCGGGATGGTCTCGACGATTTTTTCCGTGCCCGGCGACAGGATCGCGGTGTCGATCTCGCCCGGTGCAATGGCGTTGACGCGAATGCCGTGCGGACCGAAATCATGCGCCATCTCGCGTGTCAGCGAGCCGAGTGCCGCCTTCGACGTCGCATAAGCGGTACCGGCGAAGGGGTGCACGCGGGTGCCGGCGATCGAGGTGACGTTGACGATCGAACCCTTGGCCGATGCCAGTTCCTTGAACAGGCCCCGCGCCAGCATGATCGGCGCGAAGAAATTCACCTGGAAGACGTCGCGCCAGACATGCATCGGCGTGTCGATCGAGTTCATGCGGCTGTTGCCGTCCTTGAGCTTGGGCGAGATGCCGGCATTGTTGACCAGCGCATGCAGCTGCCCGCCATGCGCCTCGAGCCGGTGGCGGATCTCGGAGATGGCGATGCCGACATCCTCCTGGTCGGCGAGGTCGACCTTGATGTGGTCTTCCGGGCCGGCCGGCCACGGGCAGTCCTCGGCAAAGGCCTGGCGCGAGCAGGTGATGACGCGCCAGCCTTCGCGTGAAAAGCGCTTGACCGTGGCATGGCCGATGCCACGGCTGGCGCCGGTCAGCACAATGGTCTTTCTGGTGTCGGGTTCAGCCATGTCGCTTGTCTCCAAGCGGACATGTAGCGGAACATCGTCGCGGTTGCGAGGGGGATCGCCGCTCAGCCGCCGGTCAGGATGTCAAGGATCGAGGTCTGCCGCTTCTTGGCCGGGCCGCCAACTTCGCCGGGCGGCACCGGATGCTTGATCGATCCGGTGGCGCTATCGACGCCCGGCATGGCAAGGCCGCCGGCATCGACCGTCTCGGCAGGACGCGCGGGACGCGAAGGCGACTGGGTGGCTGCTGCAGGCGGCGCCGATTGGCCAACGGAAGCGACCGGCGCCGGCGGTGCCGTGTCGGACGGTATCTCGTCCGGGACGACGGTGTCGGGCGGCGTCGATTTCCAGGTTCCGGGCAGCGGCCGCACCGGCACGCCCTCATGGGCGGCGACCATGAACTCGTGCCAGGCCTGCGCCGGCAATGCGCCGCCGGTGACCTTCTTCATCGCGCTGCCGTCATCATTGCCGAACCAGACGCCGGTGGTGAGGTTGGCGGTATAGCCGATGAACCAGGCGTCGCGCGAGTTCTGGCTGGTGCCGGTCTTGCCAGCCGCCGGCCACGCGAACGCCGCCTTCCTGGCCGTGCCTATCTCGACCGTGCCGGTCATCATCGAGTTCATCATGCCGACGACATCGGGCTTGACGACGCGCGGCGCACCGCCGCCATTGTTTTCGTAGAGCACCTTGCCGTCGCTCGTCGTGACGCGGCGGATGAAATGGATGTCCGGCTTGTAGCCGCCATTGGCGAAGGGAACATAGGCCGAGGTCAGTTCCAGCGGCGTCACTTCCGAGGTGCCGAGCGCGATCGATGTGTTGGCCGTCAGCTCGGACTGGATGCCCATGCGGTGCGCCGCCTCGACCACCGCATTCGGTCCGACTTCCATGGTCAGCTGCGCGGCCACCGAGTTCAGCGATTTTGCCAGCGCCGTCGCCAGCGTCACCTTGCCGAAATATTTGCCGCCGTAATTGTCGGGCGTCCAGTTGCCGATCTTGATCGGCGCGTCGTTGCGCACGCTGTCGGGCGTACGGCCGGATTCCAGCGCCGCCATATAGACGAACGGCTTGAATGCCGAACCGGGCTGGCGGCGTGCTTCCGAGGCGCGGTCGAACTGGCTGGTCGAATAATCATAGCCGCCGACCATGGCGCGCACCGCGCCGGAATTGTCGATCGACACCAGCGCGCCCTGGCTGACATTGAGCTTCTTGCCGCTCTGGTCGATCAGCCGGCGGATCGATTGCTCGGCGAGCTTCTGCAGCGTCAGATCGACGGTCGTGTCGACGACGATGTCGCGGCGCACGTCGCCGATCAGGTCGGGCAGTTCTTCCATGATCGTGTCGGCGACATAGTTTTCCGAGCCGGTCCAGTAGGACGGCGAACGCGTCGCCGGCGCGCTCATCGCCGTGGTCATCTCCTTGGCGCTGATCTTGCCTTCGTCGCGCATTGCGGCGAGCACCAGCTGCGAACGCTGTTCGGCCGCCTTCGGGTCGCGCGCCGGCGACAGCCGCGACGGCGCCTTGAGCAGGCCGGCGAGAAGTGCCGCCTCCGACAGCGTGACATCGCGCGCGCTCTTGCCGAAATAGCGGCGCGAGGCCGCTTCGACGCCGTAGGCGCCGGAACCGAAATAGACCCGGTTGAGGTACATTTCGAGGATCTGGTCCTTCGTATGCTTGTGCTCCAGCCACAGCGCCAGCAGCACCTCCTGCACCTTGCGTTCCAGGGTGCGGTCCGGCGTCAGGAACAGGTTCTTGGCCAATTGCTGGGTCAGCGTCGAGCCGCCTTGCGAGAAATGCCCGCCGACAACGTTGGTGACGATGGCCCGGGAAAGGCCGATCGGGTCGATGCCGAAATGCGAATAGAAGCGGCGGTCCTCGATCGCGATGACGGCCTCGGGAATATAGGGCGACATTTCGTGCAGGCCGACGGCTTCGCCGCCGCTCATGCCGCGATTGCCAAGCAGCTGGCCGTCGACCGAGACGATCTTGATGTTGGGGGCGCGGTCGGGAATGGCCCAGGTGGTGGCCGCAGGCATTTTCGCGCCGTAATAGACCACGATGCCGGCAGTGGCGATACCGCCCCAGATGGCCAGCACGAAGCACCAGTAGAACAGCCGGGCAAGGACGCCGAACGCGCCGCGCCGGCCTTTGCCGCGCCCGCCGCGTGACGGCTTGGCCTTGGACGATTTGCGATTTGCAGCGGCTTTTCGGTTGCTCGGCACGACGCGGTCCTCCTCGCTCACCGAAAAACCGGCCGAGGATCTCGCCCCCGGCGATGCCTCGAAGCTGGGCTCGATGCGACTGTCTTTCCGGTTCGCCATGCGCTGTGCTGTCTTCCCCATGCCTATGGCGTTCGGGTTGAAGACTAGATGCGGCGGTTTAAAGGCGGGTTAAGTCGGGAAAAATCGAAGTAAACTGTATTCAATCGTTTGCCGAACCGGCGCGGTCCGCGACAGTGCCAAAGCCGGAAATGAAAAACCCGCCTCGGCGGACGGGTCGTTGGAGCCAATGAGCACCATAGCGAGATTAGTAGCATAGCTGCCGGCACAAAGCAAGAACAAAATATGCCTTGCCTCAGAATAATCACTTCAGTTCGGCGGTTGCGACAACCCTCAGTCGTCGGCATCCGCATCGTCGGAGGCCGGCCGCCAGCTGATCGGCTCGATCTTCCTTTGCGTATGGCCGTCCGTATAGGCCCACCAGCCGGCGTCGCTTTCGTCCCAGTCGCCGCCGGCCGCCTTCAGCCGGTCGAGCGAACGGTATTGCGCGATGCTCTCGTTCATCACGCCGTCGCTGTCCTGCCAGTAGACGGTGACCTTGGAGCCGTCCTTCGGTGCCGTTTCGATCGGTTTTCGCGCAGCCATTTCAATTCCTCCGGTGAAAGCGAACGGAGCGCCGGGACAAGCGCCCTCGGTTGCTGGCCGATGGCCTTTATGAGAATTCGCTCCGGCGAGACATATGGCGTGTTTTCGAGAACCGGAGCGCAGCGGACATTTGGGTCCGTGAGCACCGGAAGCAGAGAAAACTGCGCCAGATGGCCGCCGGAGTAGAATTATCATGAAGGCCATTAGCTGTGGGCGAAGATATCCTCCTCATCCCAGCCCATCAGGTCGAGTTTCGCACGCGTCGGCAGGAAGCGGAAGCAGGCATCGGCCTCCCTGGTCCGGTTGTCGCGCGCCAGCCGCGCGCTCAGCACGTCGCGCAGCCGGTGCAGATAGAGCACGTCGGAGGCGGCATATTCGAGCTGCTCGGGCGACAGCGTCTCGGCCGCCCAGTCCGAGGATTGCTGCGCCTTCGACAGGCCGACCCCGAGAAGCTCGAAGCAGATGTCCTTCAGCCCGTGCCGGTCGGTGTAGGTGCGCGTCAGCCGCGACGCGATCTTGGTGCAGAACACCGGCTCCGGCATGACGCCAAAGGCGTTGTAGAGCACGGCAAGGTCGAAGCGGCCGTAATGGAAGAGCTTGGTGATGCTGCGGTTCTTGAGCAGGCTGACGAGGTTCGGCGCCTTCTTCTGGCCGGGCGCGATCTGGATGACGTCGGCCGAGCCGTCGCCCGGCGAGATCTGCACGACGCACAGCCGGTCGCGATGCGGGTTCAGCCCCAGCGTCTCGGTGTCGATGGCGACCGCCCCGACATCGTAATGCAGCAGGCCGGGCAGATCGTTTTTGTGGAAACGTATGTCGCTCATCGTCTTCTCCGGTCGCGGCCCCGTGCAGCGATGCGCGACGGACCTTGCCCGTCCTTGCCGCGATCCGGCGAAAAATCAACAAAAACTTGAGTCTGGCGCAATTTCAGCGTGTCAGCGCCTCGAGAATGCGCGCCCAGGAGCGCTGGCCCTTGTGGAAGGAGCTCATCTCGTACTTCTCGTTCGGCGAGTGGATGCGGTCGTCGTCGAGGCCGAAACCGACCAGCAGCGATTCCATGCCGAGATAGGTCTGGAAATCGCCGACCACCGGGATCGAGCCGCCGCTGCCGGTCACCACCGCCGGCTTCGGCCATTCGTCGGACAGCGCCTGCTTGGCCTTGGCCAGGAAGGGCGAGTCGTAGGAAAGCTGGATTGCCGGCGAGCCGCCATGCGGATGGAATTCGACCGAGCAGTCGGCCGGAACGCGCTCCCTGACGAATGCCTGGAAGGCGGCGCGGATTTTTTCCGGATCCTGTTTGTGAACGAGGCGGAAGGACACTTTCGCCGAGGCTTGTGCTGCGATCACCGTCTTGAAGCCCTTGCCGGTATAGCCGCCGATGATTCCGTTGAACTCGGCCGTCGGCCGCGCCCAGGTCAGTTCGAGCACCGAGCGGCCCTTTTCGCCGGACGGAATCGACAGGCCTATCGGTCCGAGGAAGGTCTCGGCGGTCTCGCCCAGCGACAGCCACGACTGCAATATCTGCGACGGTGTTTCCTCGACGCCGTCATAGAAACCCGGAATGGTGACGTGGCCGTCCTCATCGTGGATGTCGGCCAGGATATTTGCCAGGATGCGGATTGGATTGGCGGCCGCACCGCCATAGAGCCCGGAATGCAGGTCGCGGTCGGCGGCCGTCACCGTGATCTCCTCGCCGACCAGCCCGCGCAGCGAGACGCAGATCGACGGCGTATCGCGATCCCACATGCCGGTGTCGCAGACCAGGGCGAAATCGGCCCTCAGCTCATCCGCATTCGCCTCGAGAAACGGTTTCAGCGACGGCGATCCGGACTCCTCCTCGCCCTCGAACAGGATCGTGATGCGGCACGGCAATCCGCCATGCACCTGCTTCCACGCGCGGCAGGCCTCGACGAAGGTCATCAGCTGGCCCTTGTCGTCGGCCGCGCCGCGGCCGGTGATCACCTTGTGGCCGGGCTCGATCTCCTTGACCGCCGGCGCGAACGGGTCGCTTTCCCACAGCTCGATCGGATCGACCGGCTGGACGTCGTAATGACCGTAAAACAACAGATGCGGCGCGCCCGCCGGCCCGTCGTGATGCGCGACCACCATCGGATGCCCCGGCGTGTCGCGCACGCTGGCGTCGAAGCCGATCAGCTTGAGCTCGGCGACCAGCCATTCGGCGGCCTTGCGGCAGTCGGCGGCGTAGTCCGGATCGGTGGAGATCGACTTGATGCCGAGCAGGCTGAACAGGCGTTCCAGGCTCTGGTCGAAGTTCTTGTCGAGGCGGTCGAGAACAGGGGAAACTGCGGACATCTGGCGGGCCTTTCGATTCTGGCGGCGAATCTAGAGCCCATGCGCCGAAACGGAAAGCCCGCGACCGTTGGGCCACAGGCAGGATGCCGTCGAAAGGCAAAAAAAGGCCGCCGTGGTGGAGGGGAACCACGGCGGCCTTTACTCGAAACGATGCGGCAGCCCGGAGAGGGGGGATAGGCTGCCGCAAGTGTCCGGGATAGGCGGGGGACGGGCCTTGCTCCGGACTTCGGCGAAAACTGCCGATGGCGTTTATCTGTGTCTGCGAACGTGGCGATTCAAGGGCACAAAAATTACACTTTTGTAACATAGGCGTGAGCGAACAAAGCTCCGAGCAAGCCGCCAGGGCCGGCCAAGCTCACAGCCATTTGTCAGGGTGTTGCCGGAACCCTTGGCGCAAGCCGCCTTTGGCATGGACCGCGGCGCTGCGCCGCGCTATCCCTCGTGCCATGAAAAAAGGCGATCATCTCTTCCTTGTCGACGGCTCCGGCTACATCTTCCGTGCCTATCACGCGCTCCCGCCACTGTCCCGCAAGTCCGACGGGCTGCCGACCAGTGCCGTGCTCGGCTTCTGCAACATGGTCTGGAAGCTGACGCAGGACGCCCGCAACACCGACGTCGGCATCGTGCCGACGCATTTCGCCGTGATTTTCGACTATTCGTCGAAGACCTTCCGCAACGACCTCTACCCCGAATACAAGGCCAACCGCTCGGCGCCGCCGGAAGACTTGATCCCGCAATTCGGCCTGATCCGCCAGGCGACCAGGGCCTTCAACCTGCCATGCCTTGAGACGGAAGGCTACGAGGCCGACGATTTGATCGCCACCTATTGCCGGCTTGCCTGCGAAGCCGGCGCCGACACCACCATCATCTCTTCCGACAAGGACTTGATGCAACTGGTCGGCCCAACGGTTGCCATGTACGACCCGATGAAGGACCGCCAGATCGGCGTTCCCGAGGTGATCGAGAAATGGGGCGTGCCGCCTCAGAAGATGATCGACCTGCAGGCGCTGACCGGCGATTCGGTCGACAATGTGCCGGGCGTGCCCGGCATCGGGCCGAAGACGGCCGCGCAATTGCTCGAACAGTTCGGCGACCTCGATACGCTGCTCGCCCGCGCCGGCGAGATCAAGCAGGACAAGCGGCGCGAATCGATCATCGCCAATGCCGACAAGGCGCGCATTTCGCGTGACCTGGTGACGCTGAAGAACGACGTGCCGGTGACCGAGGGGCTCGACGAGTTCGTGTTGCATGCGCCGGACGGCCCCAGGCTGATCGGCTTTCTCAAGACCATGGAATTCTCGACGCTGACCCGCCGCGTGGCCGAAGCGACGGGAACCGATGCGGGCGACGTTCCAGCCACTCCCGTCACGATAGAGCGTGCCGATACCGCGCATGGCCCCGATATGGGTTTTGGCGTGCCCGCGGCCGCCGAGAGCGCACCGCCGTCGGACGAAGCGGCACTCGAAGCCCCGGCCGCAGCCAAGCAAGGCGACACCCCATCCCTGCTTTCGGCGCTTCGCCTGGAGGCTGCCACCGCCCGCAAGATCGACACCAGCGCTTACGCCTGCATCCGCGACGCCGCGACGCTGAAGGTCTGGATCGCCGAGGCGATGGAGAGAGGCATCGTCGCCTTCGACGTTAAAGCCTCCTCGCCCGATCCGATGCGGGCCGAACTGATCGGCCTTGCCATGGCCGTCGCGCCCGGCCACGCCGCCTACGTGCCGCTTGCCCATAAAAACGGCAATGGCGACCTGCTCGGCGGCGGCGCGGTCGAAAACCAGATCCCGATCCGCGACGCGCTGGCGTTGCTCAAGCCGCTGCTCGAGGACAGATCCGTCCTCAAGATCGTGCACGACATGAAATACCGCCTTGTCGTCATGAGCCGTCACGGCATCGAGATCGGCCCCTATGACGACACCATGCTGATCTCCTACGTGCTCGAGGCCGGCACCCATGGTGGCCATGGCCTGGAGGCGCTGGCCGACAAGTGGCTCGGCCACGCGACCATTCCGCTGAAGGAACTGGCCGGTTCGGGAAGAAGCTTCGTCGGCCTCGATCAGGCCGACCTCGGCAAGGCGACGGCTTACGGCGCCGAGCACGCCGATGTCGCGCTCAGGCTCTGGCAGGTGCTGAAGCCGCGGCTTGCCGCCAAGGGCCTGGTCTCGGTCTATGAGCGGCTGGAACGGCCGCTGGTGCCGGTTTTGGCGCGGATGGAACAGCGCGGCATCTCCGTCGACCGGCAGATCCTGTCGCGGCTCTCCGGCGAACTGGCACAGGGTGCCGCACGGCTCGAGGACGAGATCTACCAGCTGGTCGGCGAGCGCATCAACATCGGCTCGCCAAAACAGCTCGGCGACATCCTGTTCGGCAGGATGGGCCTGCCCGGCGGTTCTAAAACCAAGACCGGCCAATGGTCGACCTCGGCGCAGCTTCTCGAAGACCTCGCCGCCGAAGGCCACGAATTGCCGCGCAAGATCGTCGACTGGCGCCAGCTGACCAAATTGAAATCGACGTATACCGACGCACTGCCCGGCTTCATCCATCCCGACACCAAGCGTGTCCACACCTCCTACGCGCTTGCCGCGACGACGACCGGGCGGCTGTCGTCCTCGGATCCCAATCTGCAGAACATTCCGGTACGCACCGCCGAGGGCCGAAAGATCAGGACGGCCTTCATCGCCGACAAGGGCAACAAGCTGGTATCCGCCGACTACAGCCAGATCGAATTGCGCGTGCTCGCCCACGTCGCCGAAATCCCGCAGCTCAAGCAAGCCTTCGCCGATGGCGCCGACATCCACGCGATTACCGCGTCTGAAATGTTCAACGTGCCGGTCGAGGGCATGCCTTCGGAAGTGCGCCGCCGCGCCAAGGCGATCAATTTCGGCATCATCTACGGCATTTCGGCCTTTGGCCTCGCCAACCAGCTGTCGATCGCGCGCGAGGAAGCCGGCGACTACATCAAGAAATATTTCGAGCGCTTCCCAGGCATCCGCGACTATATCGACGCGACCAAGGCCTATGCCCGCGAGCATGGCTTCGTCGAGACCATTTTCGGCCGCCGCATCCACTACCCGGAGATCAGATCGTCAAATCCCTCGGTCCGCGCCTTCAACGAGCGCGCCTCGATCAACGCACGCCTGCAGGGCACCGCCGCCGACATCATCCGCCGCGCCATGATCCGCATGGACGAGGCGCTGGAAAAGGCCAAGCTTTCCGCCCGCATGTTGCTGCAGGTGCATGACGAGCTGGTTTTCGAGACGATCGAAGCCGAGGTCGAGGCGACGATCCCGGTCGTCTGTCACGTCATGGAGAACGCCGCCATGCCGGCGGTATCGATGTCGGTGCCGCTGCACGTCGACGCCCGCGCCGCCAACAACTGGGAAGAGGCGCATTAGGGCCGTGTTGTGTTCAAGCGACGCCGGCCTGCGAACGGCGGCTTCTGCATTTCCATAACAGCACCAACTGACAGTCCTCGGCAACGCCCCTCATCGCCCTGCCGGGCACCTCTCCCCGTCAACGACGGGGAGAAGGGAAGCTGGCACCAACGCTGGCGCCCCCCTCTCCCCGTCCTTCACGGGGAGAGGGTAAGGGTGAGGGGCATCGCAGACGCCTGGAATCGGCGCAAAGTGAAAAATCCAAACGCATCCCCAGTATGATACAAAGCCCGCATGATCACCAAGACACTCGAGAGTCTCGTAAAGCGTGCGGAGGCTTGGCCTCGCGAAGACCAGGAGGAGCTTGCCGACTATGCCCGCGTCATCGAGGCGCGGCAGACCGGCGTGTATGCGACGTCGGAATCAGAGCGCAGCGCGGTCACAGCGGGGCTAGCAGAGGCCGGTCACGGCACTTTCGTAGATGAGGATACCGTTCGCGCGGCCGACACCCGCCGCAGGCTCTGAAGGTCCGATTTACGCGGCAAGCTTTTGCCGAACGCGAGGCGATTTTCAACTACCTCGAAGGGCGGCGCCTCAGGGCGCCCTTTCAGTCATTTCTTGGATCCACGCTGGGATTTCGCGACTTGCCGAATTTCCCGAAAGCGGTCACGCGACTGACATCCCTGGCGTTCGCGTCCTCTTCACAGGCCGCTACCCTTATAAGATCTTCTATCGTGCCCGTGCCGACGCAATTGAGATCTTGCACATCCGGCATACCTCAAGAAGGCCGGTTGGCTAGGCCATAAACTCATAAATGCGGAATGACCGGGATAGGTGGAAAGCAGACTTGGGATTTATGGAAAGCACTCATGGCGTATGTCATGCTAGAACCGCAGTCATCCAGAATGGTTCATGCATGAATTGGGAACAGATAGCATCGGATTTCGCTTGGGACGGCTTCTGGCGAGACATCTATGTTCTGAACACGTCTGAGGCAGATTGGCAGGGCGTCTGGAACATCCTCCTCGAATGGACCCCGCCTGCTAGTTTCAGTGTCTCCGGCAAGATCGAGTCGATGCCATTGGGCGTCGAAGCGGCCCTGGAAAGCGAAACAGGCAGCTTACTGTCTTTTTACGTCGGGCCAATTCAGCTTGCATGTCACTTCTTTACCGTTATGGAAATTGAGTTCGACTTCGATCCAAGGCAAGTCAGCGGAAAAACCGAGGTTGAGCACCTTGACCGCTTTATGCGATTGCTCGGTGACGCTACTGGGAAGCAGATAATTCTCACGCAGGAAAATGATCAAGAGGCTATCATCGCACGCTACTCTCCCGATCTTGAGAGGGTAGTTTGGACTGCACTTTCATAGCCGAATGTCTGCAACGGGTCGTTTGTCGACTGGCGGCTTCCGCCTCATGGAGGCTATCGCCAAAGCATAGGAACCATCGTGAGCCCACCCGCGAGGCGTGAATACTGCCTCGCCACCTTCGAAGTGTTGCCTTCGGGCTTGCTAAGCCGCCTCGGCCAAACACTTTGCACATGTCCCACGAAACTCGATCACCGCCTTCTTGGCGGCGAAGCCGGTCGAGCGTACCCATTCGTCGAGCCGGTGGCCGACATCGTGGTCGGAGAACTCGGTTACCTGGCCGCAGGTGTCGCAGATGGCAAACGCCGTCATCGAATGGCTGTGGTCGTGCGGCTCGGCACAGGCGACGAAGGAATTGAGGCTTTCGAGCCTGTGCACGAAGCCGGATTTCACCAGCGTGTCGAGCGCCCGGTAGACCTGCAGCGGCGCGCGAAAGCCACGCTCGCGCAATTGGTCGAGCAACGTATAGGCGCTGAGCGGGCCGCTGGCGGCCTCGAGTTTCTCGAGAACGCAAAGCTGGTTCTTCGTCAGTACATCCCTTGCCGCCATGATCCTGTTCCAAGCCGCTTCGTGCCGATCACTGCCATTTTCGCATGCGATCGGACCACTTCCACTGAGATAGCGACGAACTGCCATTTTTGCTACTGTTTCTGTTCGCAGCCGGTGGTCGGCTGGCCGGCGGCGCCATATTCAAAATACTGACAAAATCCTCGGCCAGGCTGGCCGTGCTTGGAAATTCGATCGGGCTTGGGGAAGCAATCATGATCAAAGTGACGCGGCGGACGCTGCTTGCCGGCACGTCCGCGCTGGCCGCTGCCGGCCTGGTGCCGTTTCGGGCATTCGCAGCGGCGCGCACCTACCATGCGCTGCTTGTTGCCTGCACCGATTACCCGAACCTGCCGAAGAAAAACTGGCTGATCGGACCGAGGAACGATGCCGGCCTGGTGCGCGATTATCTCCTGAAGAACACGCCCGCGCCGGTGAAGTTTTCGGCCGAAAACGTCACGCTGCTCGCCAAGGATGTCGAAGGCTCCAACGGACCGCCGACACATGCGGCGATCAAGGCGGCGTTGGCCGACCTTGCCGCCAAGGTCCAGCGCGACGATTTCGTCTATCTGCATTTGTCCGGTCATGGCGCGCAGCAGCCGGCGGCGAACAAGGGCGACGAGACCGACGGCCTCGACGAGATTTTCTTGCCGTCCGACATCGACAAATGGATCAACCGCGAACAGGGCGTGCCCAATGCGCTGGTCGACAACGAGATCGGCACCGCGCTCGACGCCATCCGCGACAAGGGCGCCTTTATCTGGGCCGTGTTCGACTGCTGCCATTCCGGCACGGCGACGCGCGCCGCCGAGGTCGACGATGAGCTTGAACGCAAGGTCGAGTTCGCCGATCTGGTCGGCGGCGACGACGCTGCCAGGGCGGCCGCGGTGAAAGCCTATGACGAGCTTGCGTCGGCCGCGCCGCGCGGCTTTGACGAGGACGGGCAGCGCAAGCCGGCCTTCAAGCTGACGCCGACCGGCGCCGAGCCGACGACTAAGGGCAAATTGGTCGCCTTCTACGCGGCGCAGACGGTGGAGACGACGCCCGAGATGCCGCTGCCCAAGGGCACGGCCGATGCGCCGCGTTTCGGGCTGTTCACCTTCACCATCCTGTCGAAACTGGCCGAGAACCCCAACATCACCTACCGCCAGCTCGGCCAGGCCGTGCTGCAGCAATATTCGGCGGACGGCCGCACCCGGCCGACGCCGCTGTTCGAAGGGGAACTCGACGCACGCGTCTTCGGCACCGACAAGACCGACGCGGTCATGCAATGGCCGATCGTCGTCGAGAACGACAAAGCCACGATCGGCGCCGGACTGCTGCATCGCCTCACCCCCGGCAGCAGGCTCGCAATATTGCCGTCGGCGCTGTCGCCGCTGTCCGAGGCGCTTGGCTATCTCCAGGTTCAGTCGGCGAAAAACCTGGAAAGCCGCGTCCAGCCGGTCGAGTTCGGCGGCAAGCCGGCGCTCAAGCTGGCCGACATCCCCGCCAATGCCTATGCCAGGCTGGCCGAGCTCGCCGTCGACTACAAGCTCGTGGTCGCGCGGCCGGCAGCGGCCAAAGGCCTCGAGAAAGAGGCCGCGCTGGCGAACTCGGTTCTCGACGAACTGGCGGCCAGGGAGAGCTCGGGGTTCCACATCGCGCTGATCGAGCCGGGCAAGAGC
Organism: Mesorhizobium sp. M0166; assembly: GCF_040322255.1. Lineage (NCBI taxonomy): Bacteria > Pseudomonadati > Pseudomonadota > Alphaproteobacteria > Hyphomicrobiales > Phyllobacteriaceae > Mesorhizobium > Mesorhizobium sp. M0166. Next base: position 15,749 of record NZ_JAMYTD010000032.1, read on the forward strand.
GCAGATCTGCGTCTCGCCGTGCTGCGCGAGAGCGCCATTGCCGGCGCCGCAGAAGATGCCACCGACGCGCCTGCGCTGTGGTTCCTTCCGGCTTCGGGCGACATGACGCTCAAGGAAGGCAACAAGCCGCCGATGATCGTCATTCATCCGGATGGCCGCGAAACGTTGATCGACGCCGCGGCAGGGACTCTGACGAAAATCTTCCGCGCCATCGGCCTGTCGAGGCTGGCCGCCGCTTCCGACTATCGGCCGGAAGAGGTCAGTGTCGAGTTCCGGATCAAGCGCCTGGACAATGACACGCTGCAGCCGATCGAACCGTCGACGGTGCCGCGTGTTTCGCCCGATGATCAGGTGCACGTGCTGGCCAGGAACAGCTCGACCAACCTTGTCGACATCAACGTGCTCTATGTCGGCTCCGACTATTCCATCCAGCATTTTCTTGCCGAGCGCCTGACCGAAGGCGCCGTGCTCGAGGAAGGCCTGTTCAAATTCACCGACACCAGCTTCGGCATGGAGCGGATGATCGCCGTCTTGACCGAGGCGCCGCCGCAGAGCGAGAAGCAGGATCTGAGCTTCCTGGCGCAAGACAGGGTTGTCTCGGTAACGCGCGGACTGGGACAGCCAAGCTTCGCCGACATGCTGGCCGACATCGGCATGGCGCCGGCGACGCGGTCGGCCATGCGGCTCACCGACGACAAGGGGTCGAAGGGCGCCGTGATGATCTTCCCGATGGAGACGGTGCCGCGCGCCTGAAGCGGGATCAAGTGCCCGACCGGGCCTCTTGCCTAATCGGCTGATAATGAACACTCTTCGACCGCCGCTGTCGGCGGCCGAACGGAACGGATGAGGGCGTTCGTGAACAGGATGGTATTTTCGTGGTGCGCAGCAGCCGCCGGCCTTGTCGCCGGGCTGTTGCTGGCCGCCAATGCTTCGGCGGACGAGGCTTGCGGCCTCTGCGCCAAGGAGGTCGTCATCAACTCCGAACTGGCGAGTTGCTTTCTCGACCAATACGACCAGATCGCCAAAACCGGCAACACCGCCGTCGTCGTCGATCTCAGCAGCTGCACCTCACGCGGCGTGGTCGAACCGTTGCCGTCGCCGGGCAAGGCGCAGGCGGAGCCTGACGTGCAGTTCATCGTTTCGCGCACGCAGCTGGATTGCCTGAAGAAGAAGCTGGAGACGCCGGGCATCGTGCTCGACCCGTCCGCCACCATAGAACTGGACAGCTGCGGATGACGAAAGCGGGGGGCAACGCAACGCAGCAGGCAGTGACGGCGCCGGTACCGCAAAAGAAGCCGGTGTCATTGCCGGAAACCATCGAAGGCCTGCCGTGGGTGAGCAATCACGAGGTCAAGAAGGAGGCGAACCCGTTCACCGATCGCGACTGGCGCATGCTCGTCTATGCCTGGTCCGGATTGCTGGTACGCCTGGCGATCATTTTCACCTTGATCTTTTCGGTCTACCAGTTCCTGGCGAACCAGGAGCAGAAGCGCGTCGAACAGACGATGTCGCTGGTCGAGCTCTGGGAAAGCAAGGATTACCAGCAGGCGCAACGGGCCCTCAAGCAACGCCTGGCGGCGCTCAACGCCAAATACGGCAATCTGCTCAGTGCCAATCCGACGCCGACCGAGGAACAGGTGTTCAGACAGCGCATCGGCATCGAAGCGATGAGCGCTACTGGCGGCGACATGCCGCTTGCCGAGTTCAGCGATAATTTCGACCGCATCGTCTATTTTCTCAACCGCCTTTCCTTCTGCGTCGAAGGCAGGCTGTGCTCGCGCGAGGTCGCCGACTCCTATTTCCGCGACTACGCCGCTTCGTTCTGGAGCTATTTTGCCGGCTATATCGACAAGGAGCGCAAGGCCGGCTCGCCGACCTTCGCCCTGCCGATCGAGAACTATGTCCGCCAGGCGCCAGCCTCGACCCAGTCCAGATAATCCCCGAAAATGCGAAAAGCCGGCGACGGAAAATGCTCCGCCGGCGGCTGGAGCATTTTGCAGCCAAGCGGAATCACTTGGCGTCGCAGAAATGCGGCTAGACAAACAATAGAGCGGAATGCACTGTTCAATTAGAACGCATTCCGCTCTAGCCCTCCGCGACGATCGCGGCCGAAATTCTGCACGCCTATTTGTACAGGCTGTTGATCCACTGGACGTTGATGGCGTTCAGGCGCACGGCGGTATTGGCATCCGGGCTCTCGGCCACGTTCACGCCGGTGATGACGCGCTGCTTGGAGCCGTTGTCATAGGCGTAGACCGAGCTGCCGCTCGATCCGGGATACGTGTCGCAGTCGTACTGGAAATACTCGGTGGCGATGTTTTCGGCGTGCACTTCGCAGGTCGCCTTCCACATCGTGCCCATCGGCTTGTCGCCGGGATAGCCGATGATGTTGGCGGTGAAATCGCCGAGATCCTCGTAATTGGCATAGCCCAGCCAGCCGAGATTGGTGCCGACATCCTGCTTCAGGGTGACAATGCCGAGGTCCCACGGCACGACCGAGCCGTAAAAGCCCTGGTAATTGTCGATGAAGCCCTGGATGACATAGGCGCTTTCATAGGTGAAGGCGCCGAATGGGGCGTCGTCGGCGGTCTTGCCATTGAGGGCCGGCACGAACAGGATGTCGTCGAGCCAGGCCTTGTCTTCGTGGCTGTAGAGGCAGTGCGCCGCGGTGAGCACGGTGCGCGGACCGATCAGTGTCGCCGAGCAGCTGCCATAGCTGCCGCTCTTCGATTTGCCTTCGAGATAGCCGATCGCGGTGAACGGGTAAGTTTTGGTATTCTTGATCTGCTCGCGGTCGTCCGTCCCGAACACCTGGCGGCCAGCCTCTTCGCCGCCGCTCAGCCCGGAATTATCGGACTTCTGCCCGTCGGCGGGCGCGTTCATTTCCTTGATGACAAGGTTCTTGAGCGTATCGTTCGGGTCGATCTTGATGTCCTTGCCATCGGCGGAGCGGCCGACGATGCCATAGGATTTCACGGCCGTTGCTTCGTCGGTGAGCGGCGCGGCGCGGTTGGCCTCGTCGTCGGTCAGTTTCGGCGGGGCGATCGGTTTCGCCCGGCCGGGCTTGTAATCGCCCGACGTTACGTCCCGCATGCTTTCGCCGTTGCCGGCATTGGCGGAACCTGGATCGGCAGCCAAGGCAGGAACCGCCCACATTGCGGTGGAAAGCAACGCGGACGCAATAATGCACTGTGTCAGTTTTGTCATGGTGAGACTCTCCCAAAAGTCAGCAAGGACTGGATCAAGATACAGAAATATTGTCGAGATCGTGGTGGCGCAGAAAAATGAAATTGGTTACCGGTGCCTTTACCGGGCCATTATTCAGTGCAGCCAGTTTAGGTCCCCGCCAAAAATGCCTGCAACGGTATACTGCCTAAAATAATCCAACATTGGCAACGACAAATTGCTTCCACATAGCCCGTGGGGGGCTATAGGATTTTGGGCGGGTTTGGCTCGACAGCACGACTAGCAGAAATGGCGCTCGGCTTTGTGACGGATCGTGCTTCGCCGTGGAGCATGATCTCACCGGCCGGTTCATTTCAGTGGATCATGCGTCGGCGACTGACCTGTCGGGAACATCGTCTCAGGGGGTTCGAGGTGAAGATCATCCATAGGTTCAGACCGATTGCCGCCGCCGCGCTGCTTGGCATCGCGGCGGCCGTGCCGGCCGTCAATTCCGTTCATGCTACGGACGCGGCCGCCCGGCCGGAGGCGGCGATCTCGCCGATGAAACGCGTGGCCGAGGCCAGGGCCAAGGCCAGGGCGGAGAATCCCGAAGGCGCCGATCGCGTCTACGGCGGCAAAGAGGCCGAGAAGGGCGCTTACCCGTTCCAGGTGGCATTGCTGACCACCGGCAAACTGGACAAAAGCCCGACCTCGCAGGCGAATGCGCAGTTCTGTGGCGGCAGCCTGATCGCGCCGCAATGGGTGCTGACGGCGGCGCACTGCCTCAATGACGACGGCGAGCCGATTTCGCCTGATGTGGTCACCGTGCTCACCGGCGCCACCGATCTGAGCGAGGGCAAGCGCTACAAGGCGGTGGAGATCATCGTCAACGAGGGCTATAGCGAGCAGACGCTGGACAACGATCTCGGCCTGATCCGGCTGGCCGAGCCGGCCGATGCCCCGACCATCAAAATTGCCCGTGAGCCGACCCCCGACGCCGGCAAGACGACGGTCACCGGCTGGGGCAAGATGCAGGACGGAACATTTCCCACCGCGCTGATGGTCGCCGACCTGGATCTCCAGCCGAACGCAACCTGCAACAGCGGCATCAAGGCGATTTATGCGCATGATTTGAAAGCAGCGCTCGGCGAGCTCGCCCGCCGCATGCGTTATTCGGAACGGGGCATCGAGGCGGCCGCCAACGCGATTGCAGCCGACATGGCCGATCCGCTGACCGGCAACATGATCTGCGCCGGCACGGCCAGCGGCGAGCGCGACGCCTGCAATGGCGACAGCGGCGGACCGCTGTTCATGACCGGCGCCGATGGTCCGGTGCAGGTCGGCGTCGTCAGCTGGGGCGAAGGTCCGGCCGACGGCGGCACCGCCTGCGGCCACAAGAACGCCTACGGCATCTACACGCGGCTGGCCAACTACACCGGCTGGATCGAGGAAAAGATGAATACCGCAGCGCCCGTACCCGCAGCGCCCAAAGCCCTCGGCACGGCGCAGAAGCCGGCCACGCCCTGACCGGTTCACCTGCTGAACCAATGAACAGCGGGAGCAATCCCGCTGTTTCTGTCCCACAACCTGGGGTCGGGACTAGAACCAGCGATCGCGGCGCTGGTCTGTGGCGGCCAAGGTGAGGCCGAGTAGCGCCCCTACAGCCGCTCCGAGGATGAATGCCGACGATACTGTGCCGGGATTATCCTGGACAACCCCGGACACCGTCTGCGCCCTGTTGCGCAGGGCTTGTGCAGTCCGGGAGGCGCGGTCAGCAGCGCTGTCATACCAGCCGCCGGCGTCTTCGATCGCCTCTTCCGCGCGTTCGGCCAAGGTCCGATTGATCTTGCTGATCTCGCGCTTCAGCTGCGCGACCTGCTTCTCCAGGGCTTCCTGAGCTTCACGTTGAGTCATCTTGGGTGCTGCGGATTCGTTTGGTTCGTCGGCCATGGTAATCTCCTTTGCTCAGGTGAGGATCAACGGCGTGCCCGCTGTGCAGGTTCCTCGGCAAAACGATTCTGTCCGGTGTTTGTTCGTTGAAAGCGCGGCTTTGCCTGCGAAATCGGCTTGAACATCGGATCGTTCCGGCGCTCCCCGCGTTGGTGAAAACGCCACAAGGGAGGAACCGCCATGGACAACGATCCGCATGAAAAAATTCGGCAGCGAGCCTATGAAATCTGGCTGCGCGAGGGCCGCCCGGATGGCGCGCATGAGCGTCATTGGCAGCAGGCGAAGCAAGAGCTTGGCTACGATGAGACGACGACCGGCCAGGCCAATGATGACGCGGCCGAGCACGGTCCGGCTGGAACGATCGCCAGCTCCGACGTTCTGACGGTCGAGGCACTGGCGATGCGCACCGGGATAACCGGTGATCAGGCGCAAGAGCTGATCGACAGGCTTGGCACCGACAGGGCGACGCTCGAGGAAGCCGCGCGGAACCTCAAGACAGCCGAAAGTTAGCGGCTGGCCACCATGTCGAAGACAGCTGCCAGTTTTCGCTGCCGCGTCTTTTCGATGAAAACGGACCGCAGACCGTCGTCGCCTACTTCCTCGGCGGCCCCTTGCGCTCGGCCGATGCCGCCCAGAGGTTGATGTCCGACTCGCGGGCAAAGGTGTCGATCTCGGCGAGCTCGGCATCGCTGAAGTCGAGCGCCTCCAGCGCGCCGACGCAATCCACGACCTGTTCCGGCCGGCTGGCGCCGATCAGCGCTGACGTCACCCTGCCCCGGCGCAACACCCAGGCCAGCGCCATCTGCGCCAGCGTCTGACCGCGGCGACGGGCGATGACGTTCAGCGCCTCGATATTGGCGATCGATTTGTCATTGATGAATGCCGGGCGCAGCGACTTGCCCTGGCTGGCGCGGCTGCCATCGGGGATGCCGCCGAGATATTTGTCGGTCAGCATGCCTTGCGCCAGCGGCGAGAACACGATCGAGCCGACGCCAAGCCCCTCCAGCGTGTCGAGCAGGCCGTCATCCTCGACCCAACGGTTGAGCATCGAATAACTCGGCTGATGGATCACGCAAGGCGTGCCGAGCTGCTTCAATATGTCGGCGGCCTCGCGGGTGCGCTGCGAATTATAGGAGGAAATGCCGGCATAAAGCGCCTTGCCCGAGCGCACCGCGTGATCGAGCGCGCCCATCGTCTCTTCCAGCGGGGTGTCGGAGTCGAAGCGGTGCGAATAGAAAATGTCGACATAGTCGAGCCCCATCCGCTTCAGGCTCTGGTCGAGGCTGGCCAGCACATATTTGCGGCCGCCCCATTCGCCATAAGGTCCTGCCCACATTTCGTAGCCGGCCTTGGTCGAGATGATCAGCTCGTCGCGATAACCGGCCAAGTCCGTCCGCAGGATCTCGCCGAAGGCCCGTTCCGCCGAGCCGGGCGGCGGGCCGTAATTGTTGGCGAGGTCGAAATGCGTGATGCCGAGATCAAAGGCCTTGCGCGTGATCGCCTGCTTGGTTCTATGCGGCGTGTCGTCGCCGAAATTGTGCCACAGCCCAAGCGAGATCGCCGGCAGCTTCAGGCCGGAGCGCCCGCAGCGATTGTAGACCATCTTTTCGTAGCGGTTTTCGGCGGGAACATAGGGCATGGAAAATCCTCATATCGAAACGGGCCCGACGGCTGCCGCCGCGACAGTGGGGCAGTCGAGCTTGCCACCCTTAGCCTCTCCCCGCGCAAACGGGGAGAGGCTTTTTGCGGTGCTTGGGAGGTGCGCCGCCTACTTGGTTTTCTTCTTCGCCAGCAGCTCCTTCGCCGCCTTGACGCCGAGTGCCGCGGGCCGCTCGCAGCTGGTCTGCATGGCGACGAACTTTCCGGTCTCGCCAGAGCGCAACAGGCCGGTCATGACATCGACGGCATGCAGCGCCAGTTCCATCGAGCAGCGGTGCGGCCGGCCTTCCCTTATCGCGATCGCCATGTCGGCCAGACCGGCGGTGCGGTAGTTGGCCATCATGCCTTGCGAATGCATCTCGTTGGGCACGCCGAACGGATGCGGCCATTTCGGCAGCTTCTTCACCGGCTTGGCGGCTTCGGTGTAGCGCACTTCGCCGCCGAAAAAGTTCGGATCTGGCACGAACACCGTGCCCGCCTCGCCATAGAGCTCCATCGGCGCGTGGCCGTGGCTCCAGACATCCCAGCTGGTGTTGAGCGTCACCACGGCGCCGTTCTCGAATTCCAGCACGCCGTGGATCGTCGTCGGCGTGGAGACCGGGATCTTTTCGCCGGCGCGCGGCTTCGAGCTGATGATGCGTTCCGTCATCGGGATCGAAGCAAAAGCCGCGACCCGCTTCACGGGCCCGATCAACTGGATCAGATTGGTGATGTAATAGGGTCCGATATCGAGCACCGGCCCGGCGCCCGGCTGGAAGAAGAAGTCCGGATTGGGGTGCCAATGCTCCATGCCATGGCTCATCACATGACAGGTGCCGCTGGTGATCCTGCCGAGCTTGCCGGTGTCGATCAGGTCGCGGACAAGCTGGTGCGCGCCGCCGAGGAAGGTGTCGGGGGCAGAGCCGATGCGCAGCCCCTTGTTTTCCGCCCGTTTCTTCAGGTCGAGTCCTTCCTTGACCGACAGCACGAAGGGCTTCTCCGAATAGACGTGCTTGCCGGCATCGAGGATCTGCTTCGACACCTCGTAATGCACCGCCGGAATGGTCAGGTTGACGATGATGTCGATATCGTCGGCCTTGAGCAGCCCCTCGACGGTCTCGGCGCGCAGCTTGAACTCCTTTGCCCGCGCTTTCGCCGCTTCCATGTTGATGTCGGCGCAGGCGCGCATCTCGATGCCGCGAAACAGCGGCGCCAGCGAGAAATACGCCTTCGAGATGTTGCCGCAGCCGATGACGCCGATGCCAAGTTTTGTTGCCATGCTGGTGTGCTCCTAATAGGTCTTGGCAGCTGCGATCGAGCGGCGGGCGAAGCGCTCGATGTCGTTGGGGTTGTCCTGTTCCATGACGTAGTATTTTGCGGCGCTTTTGGCGCGCAGCGCCTTGATCAGGCCGGGCCAGTCGATGGTGCCGTGGCCGACATCCGACCAGCCGTCCTCGTCGAGGCCCTCGCCCGGCTTGGCCATGTCCTTGACGTGGACGGCGACGATGCGCTTGCCGTGCTTCTCGATCCAGGGCAGCGGATCGACGCCGCCGCGCACCACCCAGGCGACGTCCATCTCCCAGCCGACGTCGGGCGCGGAAGACAGGACATGGTCCTGCGGCACCGAGCCGTCGGCAAGCGCCTTGAACTCGAAATCATGGTTGTGCCAGGCAAAGCCATAGCCGGCTTTCTTGGCCGTCTCGCCGACCTTGGCCAGGCGTTCGCCGAAGCCGCGCCAGCCGGCCGCGTCGGCCGGCCTGAACTCGGCGTTCAGGAAGGGGCAGATGAGCAGCGTGATGCCGAGCGCGTCGGCCGTCCTGCGCACGCCGTCGAAATCCTTCTCGAGCGCGTCGATCGAGAAATGCCCGGTCGGCATGGCAAGGCCGTTCTTGTCGAGCTCGGCACGGAACGCCTTGGGATCGTCATAGACGCCGCCGAATCCTTCGACTTGGCTGTAACCAAGCTCGCCCAGCATTTTGAGCACGCCCTCCCAGGGCTGGAAATTGCGGGCGCTGTAAAGTTGGAATGACCAGTTCATCGTCTCTGTCCGTTTCTTGGGATGGTTAGTCTTGGGGGATGAGTCTTTGGGGGGATGGATGGGTCTTTTGGGATGGAAGAGTCTTGGGAGGCTAAATCATGCTCTAGAGGCGGCTACCGGTGGCGGCGTCGAAAAGCGAAGCGCGCATCGGATCAAAACCGATGCCGACCGCCTCGGCGTTGTTTGGCGTGCGCTCGGCTGTCACCCGCACCGTGAAATTCTGGCCGGCGAGCTTCAGCCAGACCAGCGTGTCGGAACCCATCGGCTCGACGACCTCGACATTTGCCGTGGCTGCGAACGGCCATCCCGTGCCGCTGTTGAACGCCACGTGCTCGGGGCGGATGCCGAACACGGCCGGCCCCGGCACCGGGTCCTTCTCGAAAGCATAGGTGGCAAGCGGTATCCGCACATCCTCGGCGACGAAATGCCAGTCGCCTGCCGCCTGCTCCAGTCTGCCGTCGAGAAAGTTCATCGCCGGCGAGCCGAGGAAGCCGGCGACAAACCGGTTGACCGGCCGGTTATAGATGGTCTGCGGCGCATCGAGCTGCTGGATGACGCCGCCCTTCATCACCGCGATACGGTCGGCCAGCGTCATCGCCTCGATCTGGTCGTGGGTGACGTAGATCATGGTGTTCTCGAGCTTGCGATGCAGCAGCTTGATTTCGACGCGCAATTCCGCGCGCAGCTTGGCGTCGAGGTTGGAGAGCGGCTCGTCGAACAGAAAGACGTCGACATCACGCACAAGTGCGCGCCCGATCGCCACGCGCTGGCGCTGGCCGCCGGACAGGGCCGCCGGCTTGCGATGCAAAAGCGGTTCGATCTGCAGGATCTCGGCGGCCCGGGCGATGCGCTTGGCGATCTCGTCCTTGGCGAGACCGGCAACGCGCAGCCCAAACGACAGATTCTTCTCCACCGTCATCTGCGGATAGAGCGCGTAGGATTGGAACACCATCCCGATGCCGCGATCCTTGGGCTCTTCCCAGGTGACGTTCTTGCCCTTGATGAAGATGCGGCCTTCGGAAACGTCGAGCAGCCCGGCAATGCAGTTGAGCAGGGTCGACTTGCCGCAGCCGGACGGGCCGAGCAGCACGATGAACTCGCCTTCGGCGACATCGAGGTTGAGCGTCTGCAGCACCGATATCGCGCCGAAATTCAGCGACAGGTTCTGGATCGAGACGCTGGTGCCGTTTGCCCCCTTGCTGCCGTTTACCGCAATGCTGCCGTTTGCGTTCATCGCCATCACCCTTTCACCGCGCCGGCGGCGATGCCGCGCACAAACAATTTTCCGGACAGGAAATAGACGATCAGCGGCACCAGGCCGGTCAGGATGGTGGCTGCCATGTTGACGTTGTATTCCTTCACGCCTTGCACCGAGTTGACGATGTTGTTGAGCTGCACCGTCATCGGATAGGTGTCGGGGCGGGTGTAGACGACGCCGAACAGGAAGTCGTTCCAGATGCCGGTCACCTGCAGGATGATGGCGACGACGAAGATCGGCAGCGACATCGGCAGCATGATGCGGAAATAAATGCCCCAGAAGCCGGCGCCGTCGACACGCGCTGCCCGGAACAGCTCCTCCGGCATGGAGGTAAAGTAGTTGCGGAACAAGAGTGTGAGGATCGGCATGCCGAAGATGGAATGGACGATCACCAGGCCGCTGAGGCTGCCGTAAAGGCCGACTTCGCGCAGGATGATGACGATCGGATAGATCATCACCTGGTAAGGGATGAAGGCGCCGACGATCAGGATGATGAAGAACGTGTCGGCGCCTTTGAAGCGCCAGTTGGCAAGCGCATAGCCGTTCACCGAGGCGAGCGCGATCGACAGGATCACCGACGGGATCGTGATGCGCACCGAATTCCAGAAGCCACGCGAGAGCCCGTCGCAGTTGAGCCCGGTGCAGGCGCTCGACCAGGCCTTGACCCACGGCTCGAAGGTGATCTCCATCGGCGGCGAGAAGATGTTGCCGAGGCGTATCTCGGGCATGCCTTTGAGCGATGTCACCACCATCACGTAGAGCGGCAAAAGATAGTAGAGCGCCACCACGATCAGCGTGCCGTAGAGGAAGATGTTACGGCGCGAGAATGTGTGGCGCGGCTTCGGTCCGCTCGGCCCGTAGGCTTCGAGCCCGCCGGCGGCGGCAATGGCGGGCAATGAAACGGCTTGGTCAGACACGCTTCTTGCCTCCGAACTCGAGATAGGCCCACGGCACGATGACGATGATCACCGACAGCAGCATCATCGTCGAGGCGGCGAACCCCTGACCGAGGTTCTGGGCGAAGAACATGTAATCATAGACATATTTGGCCGGGACTTCGGAGGCGATACCAGGCCCGCCGCTGGTCTGGGCGACGACAAGGTCGTAGACGCGAACGATGTTGGAGGCGACGATGACCAGCGTGGTGATGAAGACCGGCCGCATCATCGGTATGATGATGAACAGATAGGTCTTCCAGGTCGGTATCCCGTCCACTCGCGCGGCCTTCCAGATATCCTCGTCGATGCCACGCAGGCCGGCCAGCATCAGGCACATGATGAGCCCGGTGCCTTGCCAGAGAGCGGCGATCAATATGCCGTAGATGACGATGCTGGAATCATAGAGCGGATTGAAGCTGAAGCTCGTCCAGCCGAGGCTGCGCACCACTGCCTGGACACCGAACTCGGGATTGAGCAGCCACTGCCAGACGAGACCGGTGACGATGAAGGACAGGGCGAAGGGATAGAGGAAAATGGTCCGGAACGTGTCCTCGAACCGGATCTTCTGGTCGAGCAGGGCCGCAAGCAGGAAGCCGATGACCAGCGAGAACACCAGCGACAGCACGCCGTAGATCAGCAGGTTCTCGATCGAGATCAGCCAGCGCGGCGTTGCCCACAGCCGGTAGTACTGGTCGAGACCGACGAAATGCAGCCGCGGCAGCAGCTTGGAATTGGTGAAGGAATAGAACACCGTCCAGACGGTGCCGCCGACAAAGATCACCAGCGCGGTGAAGATCATTGGGATCGAGGCGATTTTCGCATTGAGGTTGCGAAAGAGTTGGCTAGGGCGTTCGCTCTTGCTCATCTGCACAGCCGCGCTGGATCGGGTAAGGGCCGGAGGGTCAAGAGGCCTTGACCCGAGCTCCCGACCCTGCGCTCGCAGGGGCGGGAGTGAGGCGGTTGGTCGATCGCTCAATCGGCCGAACCGACGATGGCGGCGAAGCGCTTCTGCGCATCTTCCACGGTCATGTCCTGCTTGGCGAAGAACTCGGAGAAAAGATCCTCCTTTTGCTTCTGCGTATCCTGCGAAAGCAGCTGATCGGTCCAGGGCATGACATTGCCCTTGGCGAGGATTTCGAGGCCCTTCTTCATGCAGTCGTTCGCCGCCTTGAGGTCGACGTCGCCGCGCACCGGCAGCGAACCCTTCTTGAGATTGAAGGCGACCTGCGTCTTGGGATCGAGCAGCGTGTGGGCCAGCACTTCCTGTGCCTTCGATTTTTCGGGATCCTTCAGCAGCGGGAAGTAGAAAGCGTCGCCGCCGGTGGCGATCATCTCGTTGAGACCGAGGCCCGGAAGGCAAGTATAGTCCTTACCGGCGACCTGACCGGCAACCTGGAACTCGCCCTGCGCCCAGTCACCCATGATCTGGCCGCCGGCCTTGCCGGTGATGACCAGGTTGGTGGCCTGGTTCCAGTCCTGCACATTGGTGTTCTTCGCCATCTTGCGGGCGTCGTCCGCGGCCTTGAAGACCTTGGCGACTTCGGGCCCGGCGGCGAATTCCGCGTCCTTGTCCTTGTAGACCTTGAGGAAGGCGTCGGTGCCGCCGACCGCCGCAAGCAGCACGTCGAAAGCGCCGGAGGCTTGCCAGGGCTGGCCGCCGACCGCGAGCGGCTGGATGCCTGCTTTTTCAAGAGCGGGCGCCGCAGCGACATATTCATTCCAGTTCTTCGGCACCGGCACGCCGGCTTTTTTGAAGGCGGCATTCGACAGCCACAGCCACTGCCAGGAGTGGATATTGACCGGCACGCAATAGATCTTGCCGTCGAGGGTACAGCCGTCGAGCAGACTCTTCGGGTGCACGATTTCCGTCCACTTTTCCTTGGTGGCGAGATCGGTGAGGTCGCGCATCAGCCCGGCCTGCACCAATTCTTCCGCCTGCCGGCCGTGATTGAACTGGGTCGCGCCCATCGGGTCGCCGCCGGTGATGCGGCTGATCATGATCGGCCGCGCCGTGCCGCCGGAGCCGGCGATAGCGCCGTCCACCCAATGATTGCCGGTTGCGTCGAAAGCCTTGGCGAGTTCGGCGACCGCTGCCGCCTCGCCGCCGGAGGTCCACCAATGGGTGACTTCCAGATCCGTCGCGGCCGCGGGGCCGGCGAATTGCAGCGCGACCGTCGCAGCCAGCGCAGCAGTCATGAGTTGGTATCGCATTTCGTTCCTCCCAGAATCTGAAACGTTACAGATTTTCGATACGGCAATTGCTTGAGGCGCGCAACCCCTCAGGCGAAGGTGGCATCAAGTTTTTTCGAAGCGCGAATAAAATCGCGCGGCTCGCCGGCCTACCGCATCGCAACAAGAGGGGTTGCACTGCAAAATAGAATGCTGCGACGCCAAAAAATCGAAAAAGCCCGTTCCAATCACGGTTTTGCGCCGATTGCAGCACCGCTCGTTCTGCTCTGTCACCAGTGATGTGGCGATGGTCGTGACAATCTGTAACGTTTCAGTATATAGCGGTTTCATTCGGTGAAGGCGCGCGGCGAACCCGCGGCCGGCCGATTGCCGGGCTGTCCGGCAACTGTTATGCGCCTGACGGGGCGGGGTGAATGAACAGGCATCAAAAAGAAAAGGCCGACGAAGCGTCGGGCCAGGGCCGGCCGACACTGAAGACGCTCGCCTTCATGACCGGGCTGGGCGTCACCACCGTGTCGCGCGCGCTGAAGGACGCGCCCGAGATCGGCGCCGAGACCAGGCGGCGCGTCCAGCTTGTCGCCAAGCAGATCGGTTATCGGCCCAACCGTGCCGGCGTACGCCTGCGCACCGGCAAGACCAATGTCATCAGCCTGGTGCTCAACACCGAGCACGAGATCATGAGCTTTGTCTCGGACATCATCTACGGCGTTTCGGAAGTCATTGCCGACACGCCCTATCATTTGATCGTGACGCCCTACTCGCGCTCGCAGGATCCGCTCGACCCGATCCGCTACCTCGTGGAAACCGGTTCAGCCGACGGCGTCATCATTTCGCGCACACAGCCAAACGATCCGAGGGCCCGTTATATGCTGGAGCGCGGCATCCCCTTTGCCACGCACGGTCGCACCGATATGGGGCTGATCCATCCTTATCATGATTTCGACAATTACGCTTTCGCAGCCGAGGCAGTGCGTCATCTGGCCGGCCTCGGCCGCCGCCGGCTGGCTCTGCTGGCGCCGCCTGTCGAGCTGACCTATCACGGCCACACGCTCGCCGGCTTTGCCGATGCGCTGAGCGAGGTCGGCGCCAGCGAGATCCCGTTCAACACCGTTTCGATCGATCATTCGATTGAGCAGATCAGAATGCGGACGGCGCAGCTGATGCGCCGCGAAAACCGCCCGGATGGTTTCATCAGCAGCGCCGCCGCCGCGACGCTCGCCATCGTCGCCGGCATCGAAGACGCAGGTCTCAAGCTCGGCCGCGATGTCGATGTGGTGTCCAAACAATCGTCGGAGCTTCTGCACCTGTTTCGCAGCGAATTGCTGGTCGTCAACGAGAACTTCCGGCTGGCCGGCGCCGAGCTCGCCCGCTCGGTGCTGGGCTGGATCGGCGGCGCCGCACCCGGCACCCTGCAAAGCCTGAGCGAGCCGGGCGAAGTGCAGGCCTATCGCCGCCCCGACTAGAGCGGGATACGTTTAGACTGGGACTTGCATCCGGCTCGTTGAAACTGGCATCCGGCTCGATCTATTTGTCTTAGCCGCATTTCTGCAACGCCAGTGATTCCACTTGGCTGCAAAATGCGCGCTGTTGACTGGCAGCCTTGGGCCGTTAACGGCCTGGCAGCTTTCAGGATGACTGGCAAGAAAGCCGACCGTTGCGTCCAGCGTAGTGCGGGCCGCTTTGCGCCAAAAGCGGTCATTGATGTTGGTTCCGCGCCAAAGGCGGACGAGCTCGTAACCGATTGAAGCAACCGGAGTCAGTTATTTGCACGAGAAACAGTGACTCCGGAGGGCTTGGGCGCCCGCCACGGATCGCCGTAATCAACGAACGGGCTGCCGCGGTAGCTTTCACTGCGGAGCGACAACTGACGTTCGGCGTAATTAGAAAAAGGCGGACTCTAGCACGGTTCTGGTCTATGCCGACGCTCGTTGCCGGTCCGCCGGCCTTTTGCAACTGGTCCATGAATGAAGCGCCAGCCCACGACGTCGAGCCTGTTACGCCGTCTCAATCGTTCGGCCGTGGTGGATTTGATCCGCACCGAAGGGGTGATTTCGCCATCGAGCCTCGCCGAGCGGCTGAACATCAGCCTGCCCACGGTGATGCGCGTGATCGAGGATCTGATTGCCGAGGATCTGGTGGCGTATGACGGGTTTGACGAGGCCAATGTCCGGGGCCGTCCCCGGGCACGCATCAAGTTCCGCGGCGCGGCGCATGCAATCATCGGCATCGAGGCCGGCAAGGGCGAGTTCTATGGCGCCGTGGCCAATCTCGAAGGCGTCGTGCAGACAGAAATGCACGAGACCGCCGACGATGATGGCGAGCGCAATTTCGAGAAGCTGGTCGGCCTGATCCGCCGGCTGATGGCGGCCCCCAGCCCGCGCGGCCAGACCATTCGCGGCATCGGCATTGGCCTGCCCTCGATCGTCAGGCAGCCGGAGGGCGAAGTGGTGCTGACGCTCGGGCTCGGCTGGCGCGACATGCCGTTGCGGGCGCGGCTCAGCGAACATTTTCAGATGCCCATCGTCGTCGAGAACGGGCGCAACCTCGCCGCCGTGGGCGAATGGGGGTTCGGGGCCGGGCGTGGCGCCGACAGCGTCGTGAGCCTCTCGATCGGGCCCGGCGCCGGCGCGGGCGTCGTCATCGACGGCAAGCTCTATGGCGGGCACTCACATGCGGCGGGCGAGCTCGGCTGGTATCTCGATGACCCCCTCCTCACCGGGCGGCCGTTCGAACATCTGGGCGACAAGCAATCGCTGCGCTTTTTCGGCATCCCCGAACAGGCGACCAAGATGCTCGAAGAGGCCAACACGCAGTATGCGGCGGGGAAGCTCACCCTGGCTGCCGTCACCGACCGGCAGGCGGGCAAAATCGCGCCAGTCGTGACCGAACTGCTCGACTATACGACGATGGCGGTGGGCAGTGTTGCAGCCTTCATGAACCCCGAAATCATCGTACTGGCGGGCCGGGTCGTCGGCGGCGGTGATCTGGTGCTCGATGTGCTGCGGCATCGCCTCAAGGGCAATGTATACGACCCGCCCCGCCTCGTGATAGGCGCGCTGGGGCACCGCGACATCGTGCTTGGAGCGGTGCGTCTGGTGCTCGATGCGACGACCCTCAACCCTGCCGACAGCCTCGTGATGGCCGACTGAAGATCAATCGATCGCGATTGACAGCGACTGTATGTCGGCATTAAGTTTCTAACTGAAAGAAAAACTGCGCCCTGCATCGTGTGGGAGCGTATCTTTCGTGGGAGGACTTCAATGACGAAGATTTTCAATCCGCTTGGGCGGATGATGCAACGTCGTGACTTCTTGAAAGTTGCGGGTGCGAGCGTTGCGGTAGCGGGTCTGCCTGCGGCAGTTCGCGGTGCCGAGCCCGTCAAGGTGCTTGTGTGGTCGTGGGTGCCGAATCTCCAGCTTCAGGTAGACATGTTCAACGCCGCGCATCCGGGCATCCAGATCGAACTCGTGAATCCCGGCCAGGGCGACCCGGAGTATCAGGCGGTCCGTGCGGGCCTGCAGGCGGGCAGCGGCCTGCCCGACGTCGTCCAAATCGAATACCAGCACCTCGAGAGCTTCCGCCAGGTCGACGCCTTCGCCGACATCGGCCAGTACGCCAATGCCCATAAGGGCGAGTTCCCCGAAGCAACGTGGAAGCAGGTCGCCAAGGGCGATGTGGTCAACGCCATGCCGCAGGATACCGGTCCGATGGCGATGCTCTATCGCAAGGACGTCTTCGACAAGCAGGGGATCACGCCGCCCACCACCTGGGCCGAGTTTGCCGATGCGGCCAAGAAGATCCATGCGGCCGATCCGAATGTGTTCATCACCGACGCGCTGTTCAGCTCAGGCGACTGGGTCACTGCTCTGCTGTGGCCGATGGGCTGGAAGCCGGTCAGCCGCGATGGCGACAAGCTCGCGATCAACATCAACGACAAGATTTCCAAGGACTTCGCCGCCTATTGGCAGGACCTTATTACCGCGGGTGTCATCGAGACCAAGCCGGGGTTCAACAATGAGTGGTACACCGGCCTCGACACGGGCCGCTATGCCACCTGGCTCACTGCGGGCTGGGGTCCAGTATTCCTGACTTCGTTCGCCAAGACCAGCGCGGGCCAGTGGCGTGCCGCCGATCTGCCGCAGTGGGACACGAGCAAGTTCGCGACCGGCAATTGGGGTGGCTCAGCGCTGGCCGTGATGAAAGCGACTCAGCATCTGCCCGAGGCCGCCGAAGTCGCGATTTGGCTGACCACGAATCCCGAAGCCACAAAGCTCTACACCACCAAGCAATTCTTCTTCCCCTGTACCTCCGCGCTGCTGTCTAGCCCGGAATGGGCGGGCAACAAGATGGATTTCTACGGCGGCCAGGCGGTGAACGAAGTGTTCGCCAAATCGGCGAATGCTGTGACGCCATTTGAGTGGAGCCCGTTCCAGAGCTTCTTGTACCAGTCGATGTCCGATGAATTCGGCGCCTCGATCGGCGGCAAGGGCACGCTGTCGGATGCGTTCGACCGCATCCAGCACGCCGTGGTCACCTACGCGAAGGAACAAGGCTTCACCGTAGCCTGACTTCTCCCGGGCAACGGCCGGGCGCGCTTGATCGGCGCGCCCGATCTCTTCATCTTGCCGGACGGGGGACCAGGGCATTGTCGAATTCGCCAGCCGCAGCGACGCGCCCAGCGCGATCGAGCGGTTTTACGTCACGAAAGCTCGCGCCCTATGTGTTCCTGGCGCCTTTCGTGCTGCTGTTTATCGCCTTCATCGTCGCGCCGCTGGTTTATGCGTTCTATATGAGCCTCTACCGCGACACGCTGGTGGGCGGACGGCAATTCGCGGGTGCAGCCAGCTACATCAAGGTCACCGGCGACGCCAAATTCTGGGGCGGCGTGGGGAACCTTGTTTTGTTCGGCATCGTGCAGATGCCGATCATGCTGGGCCTGGCGCTGTTGTTCGCCATCGTGCTCGATCGTGGGCAGGTCTATGCCAAGGGCGTCTTCCGGCTCGGCTTCTTCCTCCCCTACGCCGTGCCGAGCGTGATCGCGACGATCATCTGGGGTTATCTCTACGGCCCCACCTTCGGCCCGTTCACGCAGATGGCCAAGGCGTTCAACCTGCCGCCGCCGGACTTCCTGTCGCCGGGCGTGATGATCTTCTCATTGGCCAATATCGTGACGTGGGAATATGTCGGCTACAATATGGTGATCTACTACGCCGCGCTGAAGGCGATCCCGTCGGACCTCGCCGAGGCCGCGCGGGTCGATGGCGCCTCGCCCTGGCAATTTGCGCGGATGATCCAGCTGCCGCTGCTGTGGCCGGCGATCCTGCTCACCATCATCTTTTCGATCAATGGCACACTGCAGCTGTTCAATGAGCCATATTTGATGCGCGCGCTCGCCAGAAACACCATCAATTCGAGCTACACGCCGAACCTCTATGCCTATTCGCTGGCGACTTCGAACCAGCAGTATGGCTATGCGGCCGCCGTCTCGTTCGTGCTTGGCGTCGTGATCGCCGGGGCCTCCTACATCTTCACCCTGATCGCCAACCGCCGTCGGCCGGAGCAATGATGACTGCGACCACCGACATCGCCACTTTCGAAGCTGCCAAGCGCCGGCCCGGCGAACGGCGGCGCTCGCGGATCATGCTCACGCTGCTGCTGTCACTGTTCCTCCTCTACAGCTTCATGCCGCTGGTCTATCTGGTCCTATCGGCAACGAAGACGAATGGCGACCTGTTCACCACGTTCGGCTTCGGCTTCGGCACCGAGTTCAACCTCTGGCAGAATCTGAGCGATCTTCTGGTGCGCGACAACGGCGTCTTCGTGCGCTGGATGTTCAACAGCGTGCTCTATTCCACCGTCGCCGGGCTCGGTGCCGCGATCTTTGCTACCGCGGCAGGCTATGCGTTCGCCAAGTTCAAATTCGTCGGCCGCAATCTGCTGTTTGCGCTGGTCTTGGGCGCTGTGATGATCCCGCAGACGGCCCTCGTCGTACCGACCTTCCTGCTGCTGGCGCTTTCGGGACTCAGCGACAATCCCCTGGGCGTGATCCTGCCCTCGATGATCTCGCCGATCGGCGTCTATCTGATGCGCGTCTATATCGAGCAGGGCGTCGACGACGAACTGCTCGACGCAGCGCGTATCGATGGCGCCGGCGAGTTCGTGATCTTCCGCGCCATCGTGCTGCGGCTGGTGGCGCCGGGCATAGTGACCGTGGCGCTGCTCTCGTTCGTCGGGACCTGGAACAATTACTTCCTGCCGCTGATCGTGCTGCGCACGCCGGAATATCAGCCGATTACGGTGGGCCTTGCGACCTGGTATCAGCTCGCGCAGCAGGGCGGTGGCGGCGGACAGGTGCTGTTCTCGATCATCATCACCGGCGCGCTGGTCAGCATCATCCCGGTCATCGTGGTGTTCCTGCTGCTGCAGCGGTTCTGGCAGGGCGGCCTCACCGCCGGCGCCATCAAATAGACTATCGCCTGGAGTTTTCCGACTATGACGACTGCCTCGAAATCCGCGCCGCTCTCTGTCTGGCGGCCGATCGCGACCGACACTTTCCTCGTCGGTACCCCGCATTACCCGGAGCATGTCGATGAGAGCTATTGGCAGCGCGACGCCGACCGCATGGCAGCCGCGGGCTTCAACGCGGTGCGACTTGCGGAATTCGCCTGGCATATTATCGAGCCGCACGAGGGGACGTTCGACTTCGGTTTGTTCGACCGCGCCATAGATGTGCTGGGCAAGGTTGGCATCAAGACCATCATGTGCACGCCGACGGCGACGCCGCCGCGCTGGCTGACGGCGCGTTATCCCGAAGTGTTGCGCGTCGATGCCAATGGCCGCGCCATGAGCCATGGCTCGCGCCAGCACGCCAATCTTGCGAGCGGAGTGTTCCGCGAGCATTCGAAGCGCATCACTAAAGCGATGGCCCAGCATTATCGCGGCAATTCGCACATCATCGGCTGGCAGACGGACAATGAGCTCAATACCTCTGGATCGCTGTCCTACGGTCCGGTGACTCTGGCCGAGTTCCAGGCCTTCCTCAAGGACAAGTACAAGACCATCGCCGCGCTCAACGATGCGTGGGGCGGGCATTTCTGGGCCACCGCCTACGACGATTTCGATCAAGTGGTGCTGCCCCTCGACTACGCCCCTGCCCCGGTCGGGCCGACCCATGTGGTCGACTATCACCGCTTCCTCGCCTTCGTCACGGCGCGGTTCCAGCACGATCAGGTGCTGATCCTGCGCGCCACCAATCCAGACTGGTTCGTCTTCCACAATCTGGGGCGGATCGACGACATCGACTTCCGCGGCGAGTTCTCGACCGATCTTGATTTTCTCGGCTTCGACATCTACCCGCATCTCTATGATGAGATGCAGCGGGTCGGCGGCGTCGGCGAGGCGCAGGCGCTGCATCTCGACATCTGCCGCGGCTTCACCGGCAACTTCATTGTGCCCGAGCAGCAATCGGGCTTCGGTGCGCAGCCGAACTTCTCGACGCTGACGCCCGAACCCGGCGAGATGCGCCGCATGGCCTATACGTCAGTGGCGCGCGGCGCCGATGGCGTGATGTTCTTCCGCTGGCGGCCGGCGCATTTCGGCGCCGAGATCTATTGGATGGGCATCATCGATCACGACGACATCCCGCGGCGGCGCTATGACGAGGCCAAGCAATTTGCGGGTGAGGTCACGGCGCTCAAGGACAAGATCCTCGGCACGCATGTGCGCATGGATTTGGGCATCGCCGGATCAGATTTCGACAATCAGGAGATGCACCGCTCCTACCCCATCGGCATGCCGAGCCCGCAGGACGATGCGACGCTGCTGCACCGCTATTGCTACCGCCACAACATCGCCTGCGGCTTCATCCATCCCGAGGATGATCTCAGTAAGCTCAAGGCTCTCTACGTGCCGCATTGGCTGAAATGGACCGATGCGTGGACGGCGCGAATCGAGGCCTTCGCTAAGGCGGGTGGAACGGTAATCCTGGGCGGCCGCACCGGATCACGCGACGTTAACAACCACGTCATCCGCGACACCTCGCCGGGCAAGAGGCTCTCGGCGCTGGCCGGGATCACGGTCGAGGAGTTCGGGTTGCTGACGCCGATCGGCGGCGAGGGGATGTTCGAGCATGGCGGCCGCTTCGGCGCCAACACGGTGCGCAAGAAGCTGCCGGCGACGTCGGCAGGCCGCCAATACGAGCTCAAGATCGGGAATGCGCAGGTGACGGCGGCGCATCTTTATGAGCTGCTTAACATCGCGCCCGGCACGGAGGTTATCGGCAGCTGGGCGAGCCGCTTCGCCGAGGGCCAAGCCGCGATGACTTCGCGCAAAGTCGGCAAGGGCAATGTGATCTACCTCGGCACGTACCTCAGCGATGCTCTGGTCGAGGTGCTGGCCGATCAGGTGCTGGCGCCCGCCGGTATCGTGCCGCTCATCGCCGACATGCCGGCCGGCGTCGAAGCGACCATCCGCGAGAGCAAGGACCGCCGCCTGCTGTTCATCCTCAACACGCTGGGCGAGCCGGCAGACGTGCCGAATATTCCAAAGGGCACCGATCTGCTCGGCGACGCGCAGGTGAAGGCAGGCCGCATGAGGCTCCCCGCCTATGGCTGCAGCATCATCGAACTCGATTAGGATGCTTGGGCGCGACTGACCGAAGTAGGGGACGACACGACGGAGTTGGATCGGAGTGCCTCGTACGGAACGGAGTTGCCCAGTTCTCGACGGCCGCTTTGGGCCAAACCCGGACATCATCCCGCACGAGCCGAATGTCTGCTTTCGGGAACCGACGAAGGAGACCTCAATGGCCGACATTAGGCGCAGTCCCGACGTCCAACTTGCGAACCGCCGGACCGGCCCGAGAACTCCCAACGGCGCGCTTGAGATCACCCGCGCGCGGCTCTACTAGTCCGAAAACCTCACGCTCACGCCGCGCTGCCGAAAATAGGCCTGCATCAACTTGCGCCCCGAGCGGTTGTTCTGCGCCAACTTGGTCGGATCGAACACCGCCTGTTTTATCCCTTCTCGTGTCAGCGCCGCTTTAAGCGTCGCGATATGTGCGTCGATGTCGGCATTGTCCGCCCGGAGGGAGGCATAGATACTTTCGGTCGCCTGGGCCACGGTCGGTTCGCTCACAGGTGTCGTCCTTTGGTTGGTTGAGCGGCGGCTTACCACAGATTCGCGGCTCCGCCGATACCGATGAGACCGTCAATCGTCTCTACCGGCATAGCAGGTTCCTGGCGCGACCCGACACCCAGTTGGTCGCTGGAGACGTCTGCTTTCTGGCAACCGCAAAATTGGACTCTAGGTCCAAGTCGCGGCGCTAACCCGCCGCGCCGCTGCCCCACGGGCCATGGAAGGCGCCCTGCCCGTCGATGCGCTCGAAGCCGTGCGCGCCGAAGAAATCGCGCTGCGCCTGGATCAGGTTCGAAGTGCCGCGGCCCTGCCGGTAACTGTCGAAATAGGCAAGTGCGGATGACAGGGCCGGCACCGGCGAGCCGGCTTCGGCCGCCCTTGCCACGACACGGCGAAGCGACGGATGTGCCTCCTGCATCAACGAGACGAAAGCCGGCGCCATCAGCAGGTTGGTGGCCGCACCGCCGGCGCCGAAGGCCTCCGCCATCGTATCCAGCAATTGCGAGCGGATGATACAGCCGGCCCGCCAGATCTTGGCGATGACCGGCATCGGCAGGTTCCAGTTGAATTCCTTCGATGCGCCGCTCATCACCGCGAAGCCTTGCGCGTAGGCGGCGATCTTGCCGGCAAACAGCGCCAGCTCGAGATCGCCGAGCAGGGCGTCCCTGTCTCCGGAAATCTTGCTCACGCCGCCGCCATAGACCTTTTCGGCGGCAAGCCGCTCGTCCTTGATCGACGACAGCACGCGTGCCGCCACTGCCGCCTCGATCGCGGTGGCCGGGATGCCGAGCTGCTGCGCCTCGATCACCGACCATTTGCCGGTGCCTTTCTGGCCAGCGCGGTCGAGGATGATGTCGACCACCGGTTTGCCGGTCTTTGGATCGTCGGCGGCCAGCACCTTGGCGGTGATCTCGATCAGGTACGAATTGAGCCGGCCCGTGTTCCACTGCGAAAACACCTCAGCGATCTCTTTCGGCCCCATGCCAAGCCCGTCGCGCAATATGCCGTAGATCTCGGCGATCATCTGCATGTCGGCATATTCGATGCCGTTGTGGATGGTCTTGACGAAATGGCCGGCGCCGTCGGTGCCAAGCCACGCCGCGCAAGGCTCGCCCTTGAACTTGGCCGAGATCGCGGTCAGCACCTTTTCGACGCGCTTCCATGACTCTTCGGTGCCGCCGACCATGATCGAGGGGCCGTGGCGTGCGCCCTCCTCGCCGCCGGACACGCCCATGCCAATGAAAGTCAGGCCCGAATCGGTAAGCTCCGAGAAGCGCCGCATTGTATCGCGGAAATTGGCATTGCCGGCGTCGATGACGATGTCGTTGGCCGACAGCACGCCGCGCAATGCCGCGATCTGCTCGTCGACCGGCTTGCCGGCCAGCACCATGATGATGATCGGCCGCGGCGGCCGGATCGCGGCGGCCAGTTCCTCGAGGCTGTAGCAGGGCACCACCCTGTCCCTGAGCGCGCCGGCATTTTCGACAAAGGCATCGGTGCGCGCCGCCGTGCGGTTGAAGACGGCGATGCGGTGCCCCTTCTCGGCGATATTGAGCGCCAGGTTGGAGCCCATCGTGCCAAGGCCGATCAGGCCTATTTCGGCTTTTTCCATCGTTTCTTCCCTGCTTTCGGATCTTGTTGGTTTGAGCCCGCGATTGATGACGATGATTGACGGGCCTTCAATGCCGCGTCAACCGCCTCGCCGAATTGTGTTGCGTGGACCAGCGCTCTCGTCACGGCCTGATGTCGATCGGCGCCTCTATCTTCACCATCTCGAAATCCGAGACCAGGATATCGAGCCGCGCCGTCCACCGGCCGGCAACCGGAATGACGAGATCGTCGACGCGCCAGGTGCCGTCGCCAAGCCTCGTCGCCGGGCGCTTGATGGGTTCGATGCCGGAATCGGGCTTTGATAGCACCAGCGTCACCTGCTTTGCGTCGAGCGGGCCGAAATCGCCGGTCATGATGGAGATCGAAGCGGCAACAGGCCCGGCATGGCCGGGCACAATGCTGAGGTCGGCCATCGCCTGCAGCGTGTGGATATGCACCGATGCCGGCTGTGCCGCGGCGATCGCCAGCGCGCGCGGCGGCGGCGTGAACCGCCAGCCGGCGGCAACGCCGAAGATCGTCAGCACGATCAGCACCTCGATGCCGATCGAGCGGGCCAGCCGCCGCTGGACTTCCGTATTTCCTGCCTCAGCCGGGGCCGTAAGCTTCAAGCGATTGACCGCGGCGAGCGTGAACAGAAAGACGAGCAGCACCAGCTTGAGCAGCAGCAGCCGGCCGTAAGCGGTATGGACCAGCGCCGACGGCGTTTGCACCTGGATGACGGCGAGCACGATGCCGGCTGCCGCAAGCACGGCCACGACGAACAGGATCGCCCGCGAAAACCGGCGCAGCAACGGCCCGGCCAAGTCCGGCTGCCGTTTCAAGGCAAGACTGAGCGGCGCCAGCGCCCCGGCCCAGATCGCGATACCACTGGCGTGCAGAAACACCATCGGCCGGGTCAGCCATTGCGGCTCGGCGGCGCTGGCATGGCCGCTGGCGGCAAGTGCTGCGCCGACGCCAACCAGTCCGGCCAGGGCGAGCGGCTTTGCGTCGGCTGGCGAGACGACCAGCGACAACAGGCCAAGGCCGAGCGCCATCAGCGCGATCAGCACCGTCCAGCCGAAGCTGGTACCGAGCCCGGTCTGCCAGATGACCGGCTGCGCCAGCCGGGCAAGCGGCGCGCCGAGTGCATCCAGCCCCTGGAAACCGAGCGACAGGGGTGCGGCGGCCAGCCCGCACAGGATCGCCACGACGATCAGGCGCTGGCCGGATCGCCCGCCTTGCGCCACCCAGGCCAGCGTAAAGGCACCGCCGACGCCGAAAAACAGGCCGATATAGAGGAATATCTTGCTGATCCAGATCGCCGTTCGAAGCCCGCGGTCGACGGCTTCGGAGGCGGCCGGCGCAGCACTCGGCGCACCGACCGAGAACAGCACCGAGCCGCCGACCGGATGCCCGTCGGCAGAGATTACCCGCCAGCTCAGCACATGCGTGCCGGATTTCAGCGCCTGCGGATTGTCGATCTCGAGGGTCTGGCCGCTGAGCCGGAAGGAGCTCAGCGGGATCGACGTGCCGTCGGGCCGCACCAGCGTCAGCACCAGCGGCGAAACCGGCTCGCTGAAGGTCAGCGACATCTGCGACGGGCTCTGCGCCAGCACCGCACCGTCAGCCGGCTCGGCCTTGATCAGCGCCGCATGGGCGAAGGCCGGATCAGGCATGGCAATTGCGGCGAGCAGCACGATGGCGGCAAGCAGGCCAGCCGCAAGCCGGCCAGAATAGTTGCCGGCCATGCAAGCTTGCCGCAGGAAGGATGCCGCGCTCATCTCACCGCCAAGAGCAGCGGCGCGCTCATCCGCCAAAGCGCGCCGCTGGAGCTCACTTCTTCGGCAGCAGCTTGAGGCCGGGCGCCGGAAATTCCAGCGCGTCCTCAGCCTGCCCGGCCGCCGGAATCTCGATCCAGCGATCGGCAACCCCGTCACATTCCTGCACCACCGGGAAATGCAGCATCTGGCCTGCCGGCAGGTCGGACGCCAGCGTCGCGCGAAAGACGAATTCGTCGTAGAACTCGTCCGGCAGGCTGCCGGCGCTCCAGTCGATCTCCTTGACGCCGCTGGTCACTGCCTGGCCGTAGAGCTGGTAGGACTTCTCGTATTTGCCGTTCTTGACCTGCAGCGTCCAACCCGGTTTCGGCATCGGTTTGACCGAGAGCACCCCTTCCGGGATCTGCACGCGCAGCGCGGTCGTCGCCTTGCCCTCGCAGCCATGCGGCACCCGAAGAACCGCCTTGTAGGTCGAGCCGACCGCCGCCTCCGGCGTTTCGAGCGTGATGTGGGCGAAGGCCGCGCTGGTCCCGAGGACGAAAAGCGCGCAGCCCGTCAAAAGAGATTTCTTCATGATGCTACCTCTCGAAACGGCCAAGTCAGTCGTCCTGGGGTGCCGGGCTGCCGATGCCTTGCACGGCGAATTCAATCTGCACGGGCCCGGCTTTCTCGAAGGTCAGCGTGGCGGAGAACATTTCGCCCTGCTTGGGCTGCCGCTTCAAATCCATGAACATCAAATGATAGCCGTTGGGCGCCAGCGCGACCTTGCCACCGGCCGGGATTTCGAGGCCGCCGGTGACCGGCCGCATGGTCATGACGCCATTGCTGACGCCCATCTCGTGCAGTTCGGCCTTGGCCGAAATGTCGGAGGTGATCGACAGCAGGCGATCCGGCGCACTGCCGGTGTTGGTGATGGTGAAGTAGCCGCCGGCTACCTTGGCGCCGGCTGGCGTGGCACGCGACCAGGGGTGCCCGATCTCGATATCGCCAAGCTTGAACTCATGTGCCAGCACCGTCTGGGCGCTGGCGAACAGGAGGGAAAGAACGCAAAGGGCGACGCCGAGACGCTGCTCGAAACCACCCAGTGCGAAGCGCCTGCGGCTGGATGCGGCAGCGCGAAAAGAGTGAGACATGATTGCTCCGTGGACTTTAGGGGATCGCGCCGATGGCCGGTCGCGAACGATGTCGATAAACGCGCCGGCAAAGCGTTGCGCAGCGCGAACCAAGAACGGATCAGGCCGTCGCCGGTGGGGCGCGCGGATTGGACGGAGTGCGGGCGCGGGCGAAATCGCGATGCCGAAAGGCCGGCAGGATAAAGGCGATGGTTTCGACGGAGAGGCTGCGAGACAGGCTCCCGGCGGCATCGGGCGGCGCATAGACCGCCGAAACGAGGTTGCAGCCAAGCATGCAGCAGGCCGGCATGTGCTGCTGATGCGGATCGCCGGCGGGGAGTTGCGCCGCACCGTCATGGGTGCAGATCGTGTTGCCGAAAGCATCGAATTGCGAGGCGTTCGGCTCGACGCCGGAAGCAAACGCGCCGAACATCGACTGGAGCACGAGAAGCCATGCCGCGGCGAACGCGACCGGCATGCTCCATCGTCTCCGGCGTATGGTCAAGAACCAGCCTCTTCACGCAGCAACGTCAACTCTCTAGCACGGAGCTGGCGGCCGGAAAATCGCCAAAACGTTGCTGCGGCAACGCAACACAATCACGCGCGCAGCGGCTGCCTGCCCTCGGGAATCGACGTCAGCAGCGTGTGGCGGGCCGATTTCAGGTGCTTGCGGCAGGCGGCGTCAACCTTGGCGAGATCGCGCGATTTGAGCGCGGCGATATAGGCGAGATGCTCCTGGACCGCGACTTCGTTGCGCTCGCGCTCCTGCGCCTTGTTCCACTGGTAATGATAGTGGAAGATCATGGCGATGACGTCGTAGAAATCGACAATGAAGCGGTTGTGCGACGCCCGGTGGATCAGCCGGTGAAAGCGCTCGTCAAGCTCGGAGAATTCGTTGAAACGCACGGCGATCTCCCGCGCCAGCCGGTGATGCTCGTCTTCCAGAAGGAAGAGGTCGGCCCACACCGGGCTGTCCTCGGGCAGAGCGGCAAAGGCTGCGGCCGAGCGCAGTTCGAACATCTCGCGGATTTCGGTCAGCTCCAGCGCGAAGGCGCGGGTGAAACCTTTCAGCACCCAGTGGCTGTTGCGGCGCTTCTCGATCAGCCCAAAGCGCGAGAAGCGGATCAGGAATTCGCGCACGCTGGTGGTGCCGACGCCGATCTCGCGCGCCAGTTCGAGCTCGTTGATCTGCATGCCGGCTTCGGCACCGCTGGCAAGCAGCCGCCGCATGAAGGAGCGCTCGATGATCTCGGCCAGCGTGTCGGTTTCTTCCTCGGGGAAGAAATCGTCCGGCCGCGGTTCGCGCAGAACCGTCTTGCTGCGCTTGTTCCAGTCGATCAGCCCGGTTTCTTCCATGCGCGCCAGGATGGTGCGGACCGTCGTGCGGCTGACGCCGAGCAGCGTACCCAGCTCCGGCTCCGAAGGCAGGCTCCTGGTTTCGTCGAGCAGCCTCAGACCGCGATTATAGGCATCCTTGTAAACGTTGTTGCTCTTCGACATCCCTGCCCCGTGGCGCCGCCGCTTGCGTCCGACGTGAAGCGTTTCTCGCGCATGAAACCGGTACCGCTTCGGAAAACATCATGCGCAACGCTAGTTTTGGTTGTAGAGCCTGCGTCGCGCATCCAAAAGACGCGTCGCGCTCTGGCGAAAAAACAATTGACGCGAAAATGTTTTTTCACGATAAAAGACATTATATGTTAAGAGCCGCGTGTCAATCCGCTCGCGCACCCAGGAACACACCCAGGAAGCTCCCGTGAACGCCGCAAACAGCATTCTTCTATCTCCCGCCGACAATGTCGCGGTCGCCAATGGCCGCATCGAGATCGGCACCGTGCTGCCGGGCGGCGCCGTCGCCGCCGCGCTGATCGAGCCGGGCCACAAGGTGGCGATCAAGCCGATTGCGGCCGGCGAGGCCGTGGTCAAATACGCCCAGGCGATCGGCCGCGCCACTGAAGCCATCGCGCCCGGCGAGCATGTCCATTCGCACAATCTGGTTTTCGAAAGCGGGCGTTTGCCGGTGGTGCCGCCGAGCGAGGCGGTGCATGCGACCGAGGCCGACCGCGCCCGCACCTTCATGGGCTACCGCCGCGCCGACGGCCGCGCCGGTACGCGCAACTTCGTCGGCATTCTCGCCAGCGTCAATTGCTCGGCCACCGTCTGCCACGCCATCGCTGACGCGGCTAACCGCACGCTTCTGCCGCAATATCCCGGCATCGACGGCTTCGTCCCGATCGTCCACGGCCAGGGCTGCGGCATGAGCGCCACCGGCGACGGCATGATGGTGCTGCACCGCACGCTGGCCGGCTATGCCCGTCATCCGAATTTCGGTGGTGTGCTGATGGTCGGGCTCGGCTGCGAGGTCAACCAGCTCACCCTCTACGGCCAGAAGGGCGTCGCCGCGGGAAAGCGCCATTTCAACATCCAGGAAGCCGGCGGTTCGCGCAAATCGGTCGAGAAGGCGCTGGTCGTGCTGGCCGAGATCGCCGAAGAGGTCGGCAAGCTTCAGCGTGAGCCGATCCCGGTCAGCGAGATCGTCGTCGGCCTGCAATGCGGCGGCTCCGACGGCATGTCCGGCATCACCGCCAATCCGGCGCTGGGTGCCGCGGTCGACATTTTGGCCGGCGTCGGCGGCATCGGCATCCTTTCCGAGACGACGGAGATCTACGGCGCCGAGCATCTGCTCGCCTATCGCGCCGCAACCCCCGAGATCGCCGCCAAGCTCGACGGTTATGTGAAATGGTGGGAAGACCACGTCGCCAAGCATGGCGCATCCATCGACAACAATCCCTCACCGGGTAACAAGCGCGGCGGCCTGACCACCATCCTGGAAAAGTCGCTCGGCGCGGTCGCCAAGGGCGGCCAGACGCCGCTCAACGGCGTCTTCGGCTATGCCGAAAAGGTCACCGGGCACGGGCTGGTGTTCATGGATACGCCCGGCTACGACCCGGTCTCGGCCACCGGCCAGGTGGCGGGCGGCGCCAACGTCATCGTCTTCACCACCGGCCGCGGCTCCTGCTTCGGCTGCCGGCCGACGCCGTCGATCAAGGTCGCCAGCAACTCGACCATGTATCACACCATGGAAGAGGACATGGACGTGAATTGCGGCGTCATCGCCTCGGGCGAAAAGACCATCGCCGGCATGGGCCGCGAGATCTTCGAACTGATCGTCGAGACGGCTTCGGGCCGCAAGACCAAGAGCGAAGAGTTCGGCTACGGCGACAACGAGTTCGTGCCGTGGCACCTCGGAGCGACGCTCTAAGCCGGACCATGCGCAACAGTCGCGAACACCTGACGTGATCGCCAGGTGTCACAGTTCCAACACTCACAAAAAAAGAATGAACATTCCATATTGACTGATAGATGGAATTAATATTCCATGCAGCATATTGGAGGAAATTGGTAGCGGAGTTCCGACAGAAAAAACTCTTCCGTCCAGCCATTCGAAGCGGCCATCAAACAGCGCTTGCGCCGACCGAGATGATACACTATCAAAATGCGGTAAATGTTTTTTATTGATAAAGTTCCGTTTGGGCCGCGCCATCCGAATGGAGCTTCCGTAACATTCACCGGGCGACTTAGGGAGGACTCCTAATGAAATTCGTGACCAGCATTCTCAATCGCCGCGCCTTCGTGGCACTTGCAGCCGCCTCGATGCTTGCCGGCGTGATGCATTCGGCCCCGGCATCCGCGGCCGACGTGACCATTCCGATCATCGTCAAGGACACCACGTCCTTCTACTGGCAGATCGTTCTGGCCGGTGCCCGCAAGGCTGGCAAGGACCTCGGCGTCAATGTGCCGGAACTCGGCGCCCAGGCAGAGACCGACGTCAACGGCCAGATCTCGATCCTCGAAAATGCCGTCGCCGGCAACCCGGCCGCCGTCGTCATCGCGCCGACCGAAGCCAAGGCGCTCGGCAAGCCGATCGACGAGGCCGCCACCAAGGTCAAGATCATCGGTATCGACTCCGGTGCCGACTCCAAGGCCTTCACCTCGTTCCTGACCACCGACAACATCCAGGGCGGCCGCGTTGCCGCTGACGGCCTTGCCGCAGCCATCGGCGAAGCCAATGGCGGCAAGGTCGAAGGCGACGTCGCCCTGATCACCGCGCTTCCGGGCGCCGGCTCGCTCGAACAGCGCGCCCAGGGTTTCAAGGAACAGCTCGCCGCCAAATATCCCGGCCTCAAGCTGGTCGCCGACAAATACGCCGACGGCCAGGCCACCACCGGCCTCAACATCGCCACCGACCTGATCACCGCCAACCCCAACCTCAAGGGCATCTTCGCTTCCAACCTGATCATGGCGCAGGGCGTCGGTCAGGCGATCGCCGAGAACAGCCTCTCAGGCAAGGTCGGGCTGGTCGGCTTCGACAGCGACGAGAAGCTGATCAAATTCCTCAATGACGGCGTCATTTCGGCACTCGTCGTCCAGGATCCGTACCGGATGGGCTATGACGGCATCAAGACGGCGCTCGCCGCCTCGAAGGGCGAGAAGGTCGAGGCCAATGTCGACACCGGCGCCAATTTGGTCACTAAGGCCAACATGAAGGACCCGAAGATCGACGCGCTGCTCAACCCGAAGCTCGACTGAGCATAGCCGCAAGTGAACTGTTTCCGGGGCCTTTCGCCCCGGAAACATCCCGCTCGTGCCAATCGCGAGGCCAATCTTTGGGGGCCAATCTGGGAGGATTGTCATGATGTCGACGGCGCAGGAACTCCATCCGGCCCCAACGCTTGAACCGGGCAGGACCATCCTCGAACTCCGCGGGCTGGAAAAGCGCTATCCCGGCACCCACGCGCTGAAGCCGGTCGACCTCGCCTTCAAGGCCGGGGAGATCCACGCCATCGTCGGCGAGAACGGCGCCGGGAAATCCACCCTGATCAAGCTTCTGACCGGCGTCATGCCGCGCACCTCCGGCGACGTCATCTGGGAGGGCAAGCCTGCCGCATTGGCGACACCGCATGAGGCGATGGCGCTCGGCATCAATGCCGTGCATCAGGAAGTCGTCCTGTGCCGCCATCTCACCGTCGCCGCCAACATGTTCCTCGGCGAGGAGGATTCCCGCTTCGGCATCCTGCAGCAGCGGGCGATGGTCAGGCAGGCGCAGAAGATCATCGACGATCTCGGCTTCGACCTGCCGGCGCATGTCATGCTGGGTGACCTGACCATCGGCCAGCAGCAGCTGATCGCCGCCGCCCGCGCCACCGTGCGCGGCACCAAATTCCTGATCTTCGACGAACCGACCGCCTACCTCACCCGCAAGGAGGCCGACCAGCTGTTCACGCTGATCCGCCGGCTGAAGGGCGAAGGCGTCACCATCATCTACATCAGCCATCGCATGGAGGAAGTGTTCGAGCTCGCCGACCGCGTCTCGGTGCTGCGCGACGGCACGCTGGTCGGCACCAGGAACATTGCCGAGACCAATGACGCCGAGCTGGTCAAGATGATGATCAACCGCTCGATCGAGCAGGTCTACCACAAGGAGCATTTCACCCCCGGCGCGACCATCGTCGAAACCAGGAACCTGTCGGGCAAGGGCTTCGAAAATGTCTCGATGTCCGTCCGTGCGGGCGAGATCGTCGGCCTCTATGGCCTGATCGGCGCCGGCCGCAGCGAGTTCGTCACCACGCTCTATGGCCGCCACCGCAAATCGGCCGGCCAGATCCTCTGGGAGGGCAAGGAGGTCAAGGTCAATTCCGAACATGACGCGATCAGGCTCGGCATGGCGCTGGCCCCGGAAAGCCGCCGCGACCAGGGGCTCTGCCTCAACCTGCCGGTCGGGCTCAACCTCAATCTGCCGATCTACAAGCGCATCTCGAATAATCTGCTGATCTCGCGCGCGCAGGAAAGGGCGCAGGCCGATCGCCAGATCGCCGACCTGCGTATCAAGACGCCGACGCGCGGCGCGCTGGCCTCTAGCCTGTCCGGCGGCAACCAGCAGAAGATCGTCATCGGCAAATGGCTCGCCCATGGCGCCAAGCTGTTCATCTTCGACGAGCCGACTGTCGGCGTCGATGTCGGCACCAAGGCCGAGATCTACCGCCTGTTCGGCGCGCTGTTGTCCAAGGGAGCCGGCATCATCCTGATCTCGTCCTACCTGCCGGAGGTCTATGAGCTCGCCGACACGCTGCACGTGTTCCGGCGCGGCAAGCTGGTGGCCACGCATGGGTTTCGTACCGCTGACCACGAGGAGATCCTCACCCAGGCACTGGCCGAGAAACAAGAAAGACCGGGAGGACGGATATGAGCACTGAGGCGATCGCTGCCGAAAGGCCGAAACGCAACTACAACGCCCTGTTCGGGCTGACACTGCTGGCGCTGCTGGTTCTTTTGTGGGTCATCCTGTCGGTGGCGACGCCGAGCTTCGCCTCGGCCAACAATATCTCCAACCTGTTGCGGCAAGGGTCGATGATCGCCATCCTGGCGGTCGGCCAGACCTTCGTCATCATCACCGGCGGCATCGACCTTTCCGTCGGCGCCGTGGTCGGCTTCGCCACCGTCATCGTCGCGATGCTGATCAACGCCGGCACACCGGTTTTCCTCGCTATCCTGATCACCTTGCTGGTCGGCGTCGCCATCGGCATGTTCCATGGCTTCGGCATCGTCAAGATGGGCCTGCCGCCCTTCATCATCACCCTGGCTACGCTGACCTCGCTGCGCGGCATCGGTCTGTTGATGACCAACGGCAACTCGATCTCGATCAACAACGACGCCTTCCAGACGTTCTCGCGCAGTTCCTTCGTCGGCGTCCCCAATCTGTTCTGGATGGTGATCCTGGTCGGCATCCCGGCCTACATCTTCCTGCACCACAGCCGCTGGGGCCGCTATCTGTTCTCGGTCGGCTCCAACGCCGAGGCGTCGCGCCTGTCGGGCGTCAACGTCCAGCGCACCATCTACATGGCCTATACGTTGTCCGGGCTGTGTGCGGCCTTCGTCGGCGTGCTGCTCGCCTCGCGCATCGGCATCGGCAATCCGACGCAGGCCGAGGGCTGGGAATTGCAGGCGATCGCCTCCTCGGTGATCGGCGGCACCTCGCTGTTCGGCGCTGTCGGCTCCGTGCACGGGCCGCTGCTCGGCGCCTTCATCCTTGCCACCATCAACAACGGCGCCAATCTGCTTAACGTCAACGCCTTCTGGCAGCGCATCATCACCGGCGTGCTGATCATCGTCATCGTCTATTTCGACGGGCTGCGCCGCCGCGGCAAATAGACCGCCTCCCAACAACCGCCGGCCTCGCGACAGCAGGGCCGGCGGTGCCATGAACCCGACTGGATTGAAGCATGAAAGCCGTCGTCTGCCGTTCCCCCGGCGAACTTGTCCTCGAAGATCGTCCGGCGCCTGGCGCGCCCCCCGCCGGCTGGGCGCTGGTCGCCGTCAGCCATGTCGGCATCTGCGGCACCGACTATCACATCTTCGAAGGCAAGCACCCGTTCCTCGCCTATCCCCGCATCATGGGCCACGAGGTTTCCGGCACCGTGATCGAGGTTGGCGAGGATGTCGATCTCTCGGTCGGCGAAGCGGTGATCGTCAATCCCTATCTCGCCTGCGGCAAATGTATCGCCTGCCGGCAAGGCAAGCCCAATTGCTGCGTCAGGATCGAGGTGCTCGGCGTCCACCGCGACGGCGCCATGTGCGAGCAGGTCCTGGTGCCGGCGCAAAATCTTTATCCGGCAAACGGCCTGTCGCTGGCCGATGCCGCCGCCGTCGAATTCCTGGCGATCGGCGCCCATGCCGTGCGGCGCTCGCTGGCTAATCCAGATGCGCGCACGCTGGTCATCGGCGCCGGCCCGATCGGGCTCGGCACGGCGCTGTTCGCCCGCATCGCCGGGCTCAATGTGACGCTGCTCGACATGAGTGCGGAGAGGCTGGGTTTCGCCGAAAGTGAACTCGGCTTCGCGACCCTCGACGGCTCGCAGGGCGCCACCGCCGACCTGGTGCGGGAAGCAACCGGCGGCGATGGCTTCGACGTGGTTTTCGATGCCACCGGCAACACCCGGTCGGTGCAGTCGGCTTTCGCCCATGTCGCGCATGGCGGGGCGCTGGTCCTGGTCAGCGTCGTCAAGGACGACATCGCCTTTTCCGATCCGGAATTCCACAAGCGCGAGATGATGCTCATCGGCAGCCGCAACGCCCTGCGTGCCGATTTCGACCATGTCGCCGCCTCGATCCGCAACGGCGCGGTGCCACTGGCAAAGCTCGTCACCCATCGCACTACGCTTGGCGAGACGCCGCGTGACCTCGCCCGCTGGGCGCATGAGAAGTCCGGCCTCATCAAGGCCGTGATCGAGGTGGGTTCATAACATGGCAGGCGGTGAACCCGGCCCGAATTGACGACGCCCCGCGCAGGTCGACCCCCACTCCGCCTCGGCTTTGCCGAGCCACTTCTCCCCCGATCGACGGGACGATCGACGGGGTAGAGGAAGGGTGCGAGCCTATTGCAGCCAACGCTCCTCAACCAGACTCCCTCCTTCTCCCGCCGTCAGCGGGCTCCCTTCCTCTCCCTCCGGAGGGGGGAGAGGTGGCTCGGCGAAGCCGAGACGGAGTGGGGGAAGGCGGTCCTCAAACGCCAAGCCGCTGATAAGTAAGCGCGACCGAGCCGGTATGATATCAGCGTGAGTCAGATAAATCACGGTCTCGTACCGGCCGGCACTACCTACAGCGCCGACAGTTTGAGCTCGATCCGCTCGGCCGGGAAGCGTGACTCCGAAAACTGTATCGGCTGACCGTCGGGCGTGACGTTGACGGCGACCGTGACCAGCACGATGGCGCCGGGCTGCAGGTCGAGGTCGGCAAGGTCGGCGGCATCGGCATGGCGCGCCGACAGCACAGTCGATTGCCGGAGATAGTCGTCGATGCCCAAACGTGCCAGCGATGCGGTGATCGAACCGGTTTCCGCCATGGCGGCATCGATGCCGGCAAAGCGCCTGGCATCGAACCAGCCGGCCGCGCGGGACACCGGCATTCCATCGGCTTCGCCGCGCGTTTCCAGGCGTATCACCTCGGCCCCCTTCGCAAGGCCCAAGCCCTCTGCCACACGACGGTCGGCGGGCTCGACCGATGACGCGAGCAAGGTGATATGCCGCTCGGACGCCTGTCCTTGCAATCCCTCGGAAAAGCGGGTGCGGGCGCCGATCGGATAGGACAGGCGCCTGCGCGACAGCACGAAGGTGCCGCGCCCCTGCTCCGCCCTGAGCACGCCCTCCTGCACCAGCGCTGCGATAGCGCTGCGCACCGTGTGACGGTTGACGCCATAGCGTCCGGCCAACGCGATCTCGGGCGGCAGCGCGGCATTCTCGGGAAAATCGCCGGCGGCGATCGAATGCAGTATCTGGTCGGCGATCTGCCGCCACAGCGCGACACCGCTGCGCCGCTCGATGCTGTTGGCTTGTCCGATCATTTCCGCCCCCGATCTTTTTTGCCCCAGACATTTTCCTCGTGTCATGCACTCGTCATGGACACGCATTAGAAAATAGATATAATTTGTATAGTTGTCTATATCAATAGACAAGTTTTTGGTGACAAGGGACTGTTAACCATGCGAGGACGGGAAGCGCGAGAGCAGGCCGAGCGCAAGGCCGTGATGGCGACGCTGTCACAATCGACCGGCGACGACATCGTCCGCCTGTGGGACGAAGCCGGCCTGCCTTGCGAAGCGGAACTTCTGCGTGGCCCCGAAACCGGCTTGGTCACGGTACGTGGCCGCATCGGCGGCGGCGGCGCTCCCTTCAATGTCGGCGAGGCGACGGTCACCCGTGCCACGGTACGGCTTGCGTCCGGCCATGTCGGCCACTGCTATGCGCTCGGCCGCGACAAGCAGAAGGCAAGGCTGGCGGCAATCGCCGACGCGCTCTGGCAGGACCCGGCCCACCGCAACGAGGTCGAGACCAAGGTCGTCGCGCCCTTGCAGGCCGCACTGGCCAAGGCACGTGACCAGCGCCGCGCCGAGACGGCTGCGACCAAGGTCGATTTCTTCACCATGGTGCGCGGAGAAGACTGATGGATATCGCCACTCAATCCATCGAAGGCGGCTTCGCCGATCCGGTATTCAACGCCCAGACCGTATTCCGCGCCGTCATGGACGCGATGGCGCGGCCGGGCAGCGTGCAGCCGCTGCCGGCCCTCGCCCACCCGCCGGCGCCGCTATCGGCCACCGCCGGGGCCGTCGCGCTGGCGTTGTGCGACAACGACACGCCGCTCTGGCTCGACCCGGCCTTGCAGGGATCGGCAGCGGTGAAATCCTGGCTTGGCTTCCATACCGGGGCGCCGCTGGCCAACACCCCGGCCGACGCGCATTTCGCGCTGATCGCCACGGCGGCCGAGATGATGGCGCTCGACGGGTTTTCGCAAGGCACCCAGGATTATCCCGACCGTTCCACGACGCTGATTCTCGGGGTCGGCGATCTCGTCTCCGGCGCTCCGCTGCTGCTCGAAGGCCCCGGCATCGAGAAGACGGCGACGATCGCGCCTGCGCAAATGCCGCGTCATTTCGTCGAGCAATGGAAGCAGAACAATCAGCGCTTTCCGCGTGGCGTCGACATCATCCTCGCCACGTCCGACGCGATTGCCTGCCTGCCGCGCACGACGCGCATCAAGACGATGGAGGCATAGCATGTACGTTGCGGTAAAGGGTGGCGAAGCGGCCATTCGCAATGCTCACAAACTGCTCGCCGACCGCCGGCGCGGCGACCGATCGGTGCCCGCACTTCGCCTCGACCAGATCGTCGAGCAGCTGGCGCTGGGCGTCGACCGGGTGATGAGCGAAGGTTCGCTCTACGACAGGGAATTGGCGGCACTGGCCATCGTCCAGGCGCGCGGCGACATGATCGAGGCGATCTTCCTGGTTCGCGCCTATCGCACGACGCTGCCGCGTTTCGGCTACACCAGGGCGATCGACACCGGCACGATGCTGGTCGAGCGGCGCGTGTCGGCGACCTACAAGGACCTGCCCGGCGGCCAGTTGCTCGGCCCGACTTTCGACTACACCCATCGGCTGCTCGATCCCGAGCTTGCCGCCGGCGGCGATGTCGCCGAACCGGAACAGCGTGCCGGCGAAGCGGAGGCGATGCCGCGCGTCTCCGCCATTCTCGCCCGCGAAGGCCTGATCGAGCCCGACGGCGACATGCCAGGTGATCATGTCCCCGGCGACATCACCCGCGAGCCGCTCGAATTCCCGATGGCGCGTGACATCCGCCTGCAGGCGCTGTCGCGCGGCGACGAGGGGTTTCTGCTGGCGCTCGGCTATTCCACCCAGCGCGGCTACGCGCGCAACCATCCCTTCGTCGGCGAGGTTCGCATCGGCGAGGTCGAACTCGAACTGGACGTGCCGGAACTGCCCTTTGCCGTGCCGCTCGGCAGCATCCGCGTCGCCGAATGCCAGATGGTCAACCAGTTCAAGGGCTCGGCCAAGGCGCCGCCGCAATTCACCCGCGGCTACGGCCTTGTCTTCGGCCAGAGCGAGCGCAAGGCGATGGCCATGGCGCTATGCGACCGCGCGCTGCGCGCCTCGGAGTTCGGGGAGGACGTCGTTGCCGCCGCGCAGGACGAGGAGTTCGTCATCTCGCATTCCGACAATGTCCAGGCGACCGGCTTCGTCGAGCATCTGAAGCTGCCGCACTATGTCGACTTCCAGGCCGAGCTCGACCTCGTGCGCCGCATGCGCGCCGAGCACGACGCTCGCGAAAATGCCGGCAAGGGCGAAGAGAAGAGGCAAGCCGCGGAATGACTTCAGTTAGCTCCACCACCGTGACTTCCCCCGTCTGGGGAATGGCCTCCGGATCCGCCGTAACCGCTACTGCTGCCGACGGTCTCGCCTTGCGCGCCTTCCCTCGGCTCAGGAAGAACCATTCTACGAAGCACAAAGGCAACCACCCCGACGAACACCAGCAACAGTATTCCGAGGCGCATCCATCCGATCGGGGTCATCGGAGCCCAGCCCCTTTTACGTGTCTTGGAACTCAATTCGGTAGCACAGAGCGGAAGCGATCGCCATGACCGACATCGCCACCTACAACTTCGCCTATCTCGACGAACAGACCAAGCGGATGATCCGCCGCGCCATCCTCAAGGGCATCGCCATCCCTGGCTATCAGGTGCCGTTCGCGTCGCGCGAAATGCCGATGCCCTATGGCTGGGGCACCGGCGGCGTGCAGGTCACGGCTTCGATCATCGGCCCGGACGATGTGCTCAAGGTCATCGACCAGGGCGCCGACGACACCACCAATGCGGTTTCGATCCGCGCTTTCTTCAAGAAGGTCGCCAATGTCGCGGTCACCACCGAGACGGCGAAGGCGACGATCATCCAGACGCGTCACCGCATCCCCGAGTATCCGCTGAGTGCCGGCCAGGTGCTGGTCTACCAGGTGCCGATCCCCGAGCCGCTGCGCTTCCTCGAGCCGCGCGAAACGGAGACGCGCAAAATGCATGCGCTGGAGGAATATGGCCTCATGCATGTGAAGCTCTACGAGGACATCGCCAGGCACGGCCGCATCGCCACCACCTATGCCTATCCGGTCAAGGTGGAGGGCCGCTATGTGATGGATCCGTCGCCGACACCGAAATTCGACAATCCGAAGATGCACCGTTCGCCGGCTTTGCAATTGTTCGGCGCGGGCCGCGAAAAGCGCATCTATGCACTGCCGCCCTTCACCGACGTCGTCAGCCTCGACTTCGAGGATCATCCGTTCGAGGTGCAGACCTTCGACCAGCCCTGCGCGCTGTGCGCGGCCGAGAACGTCTATCTCGACGAAGTCATCCTCGACGACCATGGCGGCCACATGTTCGTCTGCTCCGACACGGATCATTGCGAGAAGCGGCGGGCCGAAGGCCATCGCGGCCACCTTGCGCCCGAGACCCCCCTTGCCCAGGAAAAAACGGAGCCGGCGCAATGACCGACGAACCGCTGCTGCGCGTTTCGGCGCTGTCCAAATTCTACGGCTCGCGGGTCGGCTGCGAGAACGTCACCTTTGACCTCTGGCCGGGCGAAGTGCTGGCGGTGGTCGGCGAATCCGGTTCCGGCAAGACAACTTTGCTCAACTGCCTGTCGACGCGGTTGCTGCCCTCTTCAGGCACCGCCAGCTACCGCATGCGCGACGGCCAGTTCCGTGAGCTTTACCGCATGAGCGAGGCCGAGCGCCGCTTCCTGATGCGCACCGACTGGGGCTTCGTCCACCAGAACCCCGCCGACGGGTTGCGCATGACGGTGTCGGCCGGCGCCAATGTCGGCGAACGGCTGATGGCGGTCGGCGACCGCCACTATGGAAAAATCCGCGCCACGGCCGTCGACTGGCTGTCGCGCGTCGAGATCGACGAAGACCGCATCGACGACGAGCCTCGCGCCTTTTCCGGCGGCATGCGCCAGCGCCTGCAGATCGCCCGCAATCTCGTTACCGGGCCGCGGCTGGTGTTCATGGACGAGCCGACCGGCGGCCTCGATGTTTCGGTGCAGGCGCGCCTGCTCGACCTGCTGCGCGGCCTTGTCACCGATCTCGGCCTCGCTGCCATCGTCGTCACCCACGATCTCGCCGTGGCGCGGCTGTTGTCGCAGCGCATGATGGTGATGAAGGACGGCCGCGTCGTCGAAAGCGGCCTCACCGACCGCGTCCTCGACGATCCGCGCGCGCCCTACACCCAGCTTCTTGTTTCTTCCATTCTGCAGGTGTGAAGATGGCAACCCCGCTCGTTGTCTCCGATGTCGCCAAGAG
Organism: Mesorhizobium sp. M0166; assembly: GCF_040322255.1. NCBI lineage: Bacteria > Pseudomonadati > Pseudomonadota > Alphaproteobacteria > Hyphomicrobiales > Phyllobacteriaceae > Mesorhizobium > Mesorhizobium sp. M0166. The sequence goes on from NZ_JAMYTD010000032.1 coordinate 56,238, forward strand.
CTTCACCATGCATCTGCGCGACGGCATCAAACTGCCGGTGGTCGCCGGTGTCTCGTTCGCGATCAGGGCCGGCGAATGCGCCGTGCTCGGCGGCCCGTCCGGCGCCGGCAAGAGCTCGATCCTGAAAATGCTCTACGGCAATTATGCCGTCGATGAAGGCCAGATCATCGTCCAGCATGAGGGTGGGCTCATCGATCTCGCCACGGCCAGCCCGCGCACCGTGCTTGCGGTGCGCCGGCTCACCATCGGCTATGTCAGCCAGTTCCTGCGCACTGTACCGCGCGTCTCGGCGCTCGATGTCGTCGCCGAACCGCTGGTCGAGCGCGGCGAAGAGCGCGAGGTCGCGCGCGAAAAGGCGCGCGCCTTGCTGGCGCAGCTGAACCTGCCGGAAAAACTCTGGGCGCTGCCGCCGGCAACCTTCTCCGGCGGCGAGCAGCAGCGCGTCAACATCGCGCGCGGCTTCATCACCGACCATCCGATCCTGCTGCTCGACGAGCCGACCGCCTCGCTCGACGCCAGGAACCGCGACGTGGTGATTTCCCTGATCGCCGCCAAAAAGGCGGCGGGCGTCGCTTTGCTCGGCATCTTCCACGATCACGACGTACGTGAGGCGGTCGCCGACCGCGTCATCGACGTGACCGCCTTCGCTGCCGGGAAAATCGCCGCATGACCAGGAAGCTGTCGGAGGCGCCGCTGGTCCACGAGACGGCGGAAGTCGAGAACTCGACGCTTGGCCGCTGGACCGAGATCGCCGAGCGCAGCCGGGTTTCCGAAAGCATAATCGGCGACTATTCCTACATGATGCAGGACTGCGGCGTCTGGTGCGCGACGATCGGCAAATTCGCCAACATCGCCGCAAGCGTCCGCATCAATGCCACAAATCATCCGACCTGGCGGCCGACGCTGCACCATTTCACCTATCGCGCTTCGGACTATTGGGACGACGCCGAACACGAGAGCGAGTTTTTCGCTCAGCGCCGCGCCAAACGCGTCACCATCGGTCATGACACCTGGCTCGGCCATGGCTCGACCATCCTGCCCGGTATTACCGTCGGCGACGGCGCGGCGGTCGGTGCCGGGGCGGTGGTGTCGAAGGACGTCGCTCCCTACACCATCGTCGGCGGCGTGCCGGCCAAGCCGATCCGCGAACGCTTCGACCGCCGCACCGCAGAGCGCTACCAGGCGCTCGCCTGGTGGGATTGGGACCACGCAAGGCTGCGCGCCGCCCTCGACGATTTTCGGGAGCTGTCGGCGGAGGCTTTCCTGGAGAAGTATGGCGGCTGAGGGTCGTGAAATGGTGAATAGTGAATGGGGGCAGCGGACAGGTTTCGAGGCTCAGGAAAGCCTTTCTTATCACCATTCACCATTCACCATTCACCATTCACCATTCACCATTCACGCGCTGGATTGGTCGCGCTGCTCCAGCCTGTGGACGTTAACAAAACTGACATCGTTCCGACACCGCAGGTTCACGTGGCTGCGCTAGCGAGGGTTAATAGACCTTCAATTGCGATTGGACTGGAGCCTGCACCATGTCAGCTACGCTCGAAATCCGCGGCGTCACCCGCCGGTTCGGCAAGAACACCGCCGTCAGCAACGTTCACATCGCGATCCCGCAAGGCCAGATGGTCGGTATCATCGGTCGCTCCGGCGCCGGCAAATCGACGCTGCTGCGCATGATCAACCGTCTCATCGATCCGAGCCAGGGATCCATCCTGTTCGACGGCGTCGAGGTCTCCGGGTTGCGCGGCTCGCCGCTCCGGCGATGGCAGCGCGACTGCGCCATGATCTTCCAGCAGTTCAATCTGGTGCCGCGCCTCGACGTGCTGACCAATGTGCTGCTCGGCCGGCTCAACCACCGCTCGACCCTGTCCAACCTGTTCGGCATGTTTTCCCGCGGCGAATGCGCCGAAGCGGTGGCTGCCCTCGAGCGCCTCGACATTGCCCGCACCGCGCTGCAGCCTGCCGGCACGCTTTCCGGCGGCCAGCAGCAGCGCGTTGCGATTGCGCGCGCCATGATGCAGCAGCCGAAGGTGCTGCTGGCCGATGAGCCGATCGCTTCACTCGATCCGCTTAACGCCAAGGTGGTGATGGATTCGCTGCAGGACATCAATTTGCGCGAAGGCATCACCGTCATCACCAATCTGCACACGCTCGACACGGCCCGCACCTATTGCAACCGCATCATCGGCATGGCCGCCGGCAAGGTCGTCTTCGACGGCCCGCCCGAAGCCCTCAACCGCGAGGCGGTGCGCACGGTCTACGGCGCCGACGGCAATGGCGGCGAGATCTCCGAGGCCATCACCTCGACCAGTGTCGCCATCAAACAGAAAATCGCTGCATCCGCCGGACCGCTCGAGCCAGCGTTTCCTGGTTACTGAGAACGGCCTGATCGCCCGCCCGCGTCAAAGGCACCTGTCAAAAAATTCGAACGCTACCGGCGCGAGGCCGGGACCAACAGGAGAGAGATAATGTTCAGGAAGATGGTTTTTGGCGCCGTTTCATTGCTCGCCATCGCGGCAAGCGCCGCTCACGCCCAGGATATCAAGGAATTCCGCATCGGCATCCTTGGTGGTGAAAACGAAGCGGACCGGCTGCGCAACTTTCAGTGCCTCGCCGATCACATGAAGTCCGAATTCGGCTTCGAAAAGGTCTCGCTGTTCCCGGCCGCCGACTATGATGGCGTGATCCAGGGCCTGCTCGGCGGCACCCTCGATTTCGCCGAGCTTGGCGCGTCGGGCTATGCCAGCGTCTACCTCAAGGATCCGAACGCCGTGACCCCGATCCTCACCACCCAGCAGACCGACGGCGCGACCGGCTATTATTCGATCGGCCTGGCGCTGAAGTCGTCCGGCATCACCGACATCAAGTCGGCAAAGGGCAAGAAGCTCGGCTATGCCGACCCGGATTCGACCTCCGGCTACCTGATCCCGCTGACCCAGATCCCGAAGGACACGGGCGCTTCGAACGAGACCTTCTTCGCCTCGACCGAGTTCAATGGCGGCCACGAGAACAACCTCCTCGCCGTCCGCGACGGCAAGGTCGATGTTGCGGTTGACGATTCCTCGGGCATCGGCGACTTCAAGAACGGCTACACCTCCGGCACCTTCCACAAGGAAGTCGCCAAGGGCGCCGTCGACCCCAACGATTTTGTCGAAGTCTGGCGCTCCGGCTTGATCCCGAATGGCCCGCTGGTCGTGCGCACCGCGCTCGGCGGCGATATGAGCGCCAAGCTCGCCAACTTCTTCACCAGCCTGCCGGCCAAGGACAAGCCTTGCTTCGAGGCCATCGAAGGCGGCGATTTCACCGGCTACGTTCCGGTGAAGCCGGACTTCTACAGCGTCATCGTCGAAGCCCGCAAAGCCGCGATCGGCGGCTGACGACAATTGCGGAAAGGGCGGCGTCCATTAGAGCTACGTGCGTCCACTTGGACGCACAAAGTACGCTCTAACACTTAGATGCCGCATCGTGCTTTCCGAAAGTCGAACTTCGACTTTCGGGCCGATGCGGTCGCCGCCCTTTTTGCGTGTCCGCTCGTGACCCCGTATGACCTTCGCCTCTACAATTCGTTCAGACGCGGTCCGGCAGGTAGCAGACGCCTGGCGACGCCAGAAGTCCTTGCGCCGGTTCTACACGGCGCTCGGCATCGGCTTGCTGCTTGTCGCCATGTGCACAGCCATGTGGTTCGCCGACGAGGCCAATGCCGGACATTTCTTCGATCGGCTGCCGCACATACTGGATTTCCTTAGCTGGCTTGTTCCCAAGGACTGGAACGACGTTTGGCGGGCGCTGTTCGACATCGCATCGCCGCACGACAAGGGCAGCCAGGAGTTCAACTTCCCGCTTGGCCGCGTCTATCTCTGGGGCGGCTTTTATCTACCCGAATATTTCGAGCTGATGCTCACCACGCTTAACGTGGCGCTGGTTTCCACTTTCATCGGCTTTGTCTTTGCGGTGCCCTTTTCCTTCATCGCGGCCCGCAATTTGACCCCCAGTCCGGTGCTCAGGCTCGTCGTCAAGCGCTTCATGGAACTGCTTCGCGCCTTCCCGGAGATCGTCATTGCCGGCCTGTTCGCAGCCATCCTCTCGACCGGCCCGGTCGCAGCCATCATCGCCATCGGCCTGCATTCGATCGGCGCCCTCGGCAAGCTCTTCTACGAGATCAACGAAAACATCGACATGCGCGCCGAAGAAGGCCTGCGCGCTGTCGGCGCGAACTGGTTCGAGCGCGTGCGCTTCGCCGGCCTGCCACAGGTGCTGCCGAATTTCATGTCCTACACTCTGCTCAGGATCGAGATCAATGTCCGCATCTCGACCATCATCGGCGCGGTCGGCGGTGGCGGCATCGGCGAGGAACTGAAGCTCTCCATCTCGCGCGGCTTCGGCGCCAAAACGCTTGCACTGGTGCTGCTGCTGTTCACGACGATCTTCCTCGTCGACCAGTTCTCTGCCTGGCTACGCCGCAAGCTCGTCGGCGAGCAGGCATTCATGATGGGCGCCTGACCATGATCCCAAAAAGCATGCCCTCGGGCCTGGCCAGAGGGTGGATTCCGGTTTTTGGAAAAGATCATGGCAAATCAACACGAAGACTGCCCATGGCCACGATGACCGCCGATGAGATTCAGGCGATCGAGGAGCGCTTTCCCCAAGTGTTCCGGCGGCCCCTGTACAAACGCTTCGGCCCGCTGGTCCTGTTCACCGGCATCCTGCTCTACCTCCTCTACGCCTTGTGGTTCTTCAGCCTGCCGCAAGTTCTGAGGGAATCGCACTGGGAGCGCCTGCCGCTCTTCCTGACGCAATGGATCAGCTACGATCTGCAGCCGGAATTCCGCCTCGACCAGCCTCAGATCACACCCAGATACCCGCGTTTTTCGGCGCTCGGCGAAGACCCGCATCCCGATTGGGTCATCACCAATGCCAACGGCTCCTACACCATCCTGATCGACGGCCGAGCCAAATCCGTCACCTTCGACAAGGCCGAGGCGACGCTGGTCGCCAATGGCCAGGCGGTGCCGGTGTCGTTGACCAGCGGCAAACCCGTAATATCCGGCCCTGTGCCCGAGTGGATCACCGCGCACGACGATGAGATCGTCGCCAGAATGGGCTTTGCCGGCGAGGTCCGGATAACCGTCGATCGCGTCAAGGTCCGCAAGCGCTTCCTCGGCTGGGCGAATTTCGTCTTCGACACACGCTCGCCCTTTTTCGGCAAGTCGCCCGGCGAGGTGGTCTCGTTGCTCATGTCCGGGCCCCAGCTCAAGCCGGGCACATCGAACATTGCGCTGGCCGCCGACAATATCTGGAACAACGCCCAATGGCAGCATGGCGACGTCTGGACGAAGCTGTTCCAGACCATCGTCATGGCATTTCTCGGCACCTTGCTCGGCGGCATCGTTGCCTTCCCGCTCGCCTTCTTCGCCGCCCGCAACATCACCCCAAGCGGCATGCTCAGCCAAGTGCTAAAGCGGTTCTTCGATTTCATGCGTTCGGTCGACATGCTGATCTGGGCGCTGTTCTTCACCCGCGCCTTCGGCCCGGGCCCGCTTGCCGGCAGCGCCGCGATTTTCTTCACCGAGATCGGCACGCTCGGCAAAGTCTATTCGGAAGGCCTCGAGAACATCGACGACAAGCCACGCGAGGGCATCCAGTCGACGGGCGCCAGCGGCTTGCTGGTGCAGCGCTATGGCGTGCTGCCGGAGGTGATCCCGGTCTTCATCAGCCAGACACTCTATCAGTGGGAATCCAACACCAGGGGCGCGACGATCATCGGCGCCGTCGGAGCCGGTGGCATCGGCCTGAAGCTCTGGGAGGCGATGCGCACCAATTCCAACTGGGCCAATGTCTTCTACATGGTGCTCTTGGTCCTGCTCGTCGTTTTCATCTTCGACAACATTTCCAATTTCCTGCGCCGCCGCTTGAGCAGGACGATCCACGACTACAACCGGATCCAGGCCAGCCAGGGCTGACTCATCCCTGCGGCGAAATCTCGCGAGAGGTCGGCAGGACAGAGGGGGGTGTGAAGGATTGCCGACGCAGATTTTTTTCTTCCCCATCAAGCTTGTTGCCTAGCAGCCCCTACGCG
>NZ_JAMYTD010000033.1:0-58273 GCF_040322255.1 Mesorhizobium sp. M0166
CGCCCGTCGCTTCACCGGCCCAGCAGGGCACAACCCACGCCGGAAACGAACTCAAAACTGGATAGAAACTGGGGGCAACGTCAGCACCCGCCCAACACGCCGTCAAAATAGGAACATATTCCTCGTCGAGTCAATTCGCTCTTGACATTTTTGTTCCCGTTTTGTTCAATTGAACAGAAACGATTGGAGGCATCGCCATGGACCACATCGTGACGCTGGACAGCCGCCAGGAGGCGGCCCTTCAGGCCATCGCCGACAAGTTCATTGCATTGCACAAGGGCGATGCGGTGAAGGCATTGAAGGAGATGATCGTGCTGAATGGACACTTGCATGAACGGCTTGATGAACTCTCGGCTCCGCGTCGGGCAAACATTAGGAGGAACGACAATGGGCATTATTCGCCTCGACGCTGAAGCCAAAGCTGAACTCCATTCTGAAGCGGTCAAGCTCATCGCCCGATACGAAAGCCCCCTTGAGACTGTAAAGGCGCTCATGGCGTATAACTGCGAGCTTGAGACTCAAATTCTGGCCCTCGCTCACCGGCACCCAGGATTGGTAGCGCTGGGTTACGACGACACGCCGCCAATCTTGGGATGAGCCATGGATATCGGAACGGCCGCCATGTCGCACGACGGGTATGGTGATGACGGCGAGTGACTCAGGATATTCGAGCCCGGAGGATTCGCGACAAATATGCCAACCCGGGCCAGCCGGTGACGACAGCTCGCTTGTTTGCGGCATGACGGGGTCAAGTTGACCATGCAGGATCTTATCAGCTTTTTGGAAGCCAACTCCGCGCTGATGCTGGCCAACCCGGCCGCCTTTGCCAGTTTTGCGGTTCTTTTAGGAGGAGGCGGATTTGCGGTCGGCCGCTATTTGTTGACCGAGCGTCTCGCCAATCTGGAAAGCCGCATTGCCAAGCGTGACGAGGAAATCGCTGAGTTAAAAACCGGGAAAGTACAAGATGACGAGCCGTCGATGGTGCCCATAGTCGGCACCGCTGCAATAGGCTCACTCAGTCGAAGCGACCCTGTAGCTCTGGCCATCGGACGAGCCCAATGCATCCGGCCCGGCAACAGCAAATGAAGGACGACGTACCGAAGGCCAGTTGTCCTCTGCAAAAAGGACGGAAAATGATTGTTTACTGCCTTCGACCCACGATAACTGCACCCTTGGCCAATCACGGTCCAGTTGGGCAGCAGAGCGAAGGCCGGATGCCATGCACCGGGTGACACCAATGACACGCCAGTCTGTTACTGAAGATCTCGAACACGCAGCTCAGCGCATAGGCGACATCTCCCGCGCGGATTTGCAGATCCTCCTGCGTCGCGCTGCTTTGATGCTTCGAAACGTCGGTGGTGTGCCGCTGGAGCCCGCGACCGCAGATGCACTCGATTCCGTAGCAGCCGAGATGAAAATCGGCAGGCCAGACCTTATTCAGATCATTTTGCGAGAATGGCTGGAAACCAATGCCTATTTGCCGGTTCGGACGATCGATGAGGAAAGCGAGACGGACGGGAGCGCGTAACTACCCTCAGCTAGGCTGCGGAACTCATAAAAGCGAAGCGACGGTCTGATGACCGCCAAGGTCATGCTCGACAAGAATGCGCCACTGGCACTTTCATCGGTATAAACGGGCTTTGGCGCCAACGGCCCGGTGGAGAAACTCTACAAACGGTTCAATATGCCGCAAAGCCGGTACCACATATCGACCGGCAGTCTGTATGCCCATTTCAGGAACACCGGCTCGATGATTCCCAGCACGCTCGAAGCACAACGCGAGCCTGCATCGCAGCACACACCCCCGACGACTTCAGGCCATGGCTGCGGCCCCCGTCGGCTATCTGGTGGACGAAACCCTATGGCATTCTGGTCCGACGGAACGCCATTGGGCGGCCTCAAGCACTGTCGCCCCAGTTCCCCAACAACTAACGGCACCGGCATGGCATTGAAGGAGAAGACGGTTCGGTAGGCGCCGCCTTGTCCGGTCGTTCCGGCTATCAGCCCTGCCTTGGGTGGGGCGAGGCTGGCTTCTCTGCGGCGGCACGCGAAAGCGTCCGGGGAAGGCCTCGGCTCATTTGGTTTTGGTTTCTCCGTTTTTGAGGATTTGAGGAACGGTTCAGCTTGAGGACTGCGGCATGTAACCTGCGGCAATTCTCATGGACATTTGGATCGGCTATGTGTATCTATACACAACATGAAGAGCGCCGATGTCATTCACAGGCTGTTGGCGGATGGCTGGTACGAAGTGGCTCGAAAAGGAAGTCAGGCCCAGTTCAAGCACAATGCCAAGCCGGGCCGAGTAACAGTACCGCACCCCAAGCGCGACATCCCGATCGGCACTCTCAAGAGCATCGAAAAACAATCCGGCGTGAAGCTGAGGTAGAGAAATGCGCAATTACATCGGACTGATCCACAAGGAACCGGACAGCGACTTCGGCGTCTCCTTTCCTGATTTTCCGGGGCTGGTCACAGCCGGCTTCAGCCTGGACGACGCCCGCGCCATGGCCGAGGAAGCACTGGCCTTTCATGTCGAGGGCTTGGTCGAGGACGGCGAGGCCATTCCCGAACCGTCGTCCCTCGAGGACGTGATGTCGGACAAGGACAATCTGAGCGGAGTCGCCATTCTAGTTCCCTTGAAGGCCGAAGCGGCGAAGGTCGTGCGTGTCAATGTCACCATTCCCGAAGATGTCCTCGACCAGATCGACCAATATGCGGTGCGCCACGGCTACAGCCGATCGGGATTTCTGACCGCTGCGGCAAAAAAGGTGATGCAGATCGAGGCAGCGTAACGCTGCGAAAGTCGACTTGGGATGAGGCTCTGTGGTCTTGTTCGGTTACGTTTCTTTCCAAACCGGAGTTGTCAGACAAAAACAACCATGTCTCATTTCGTGAGGCACGGTGCCTATGTTCCGCCGCAAATGCCACCGTACTTGGCAAAATCGGCCTGCGTATTAGTTCATAGGCTTCAAGGGAGTTCCAGACGATGACCATGTCCAAAGCGATTGCCGCCATGCTCGTAACCGCCGCGCTGGCGGGCTGCGCGCAGACCGAAGCACAGCAGAGAACCAGCACCGGTGCGCTGCTCGGCGCCGGCGCCGGCGCGCTTGCCGGCCAGGCGATCGGCGGCAACACCAAGAGCACGGTCATCGGTGCCGGAGCCGGCGCCTTGCTGGGCGCCGTCGTCGGCAACGCCACCACCCCGCAACCCCGCAGCGAACAGCTTTGCCGCTATCAGGACCGCACGAGCGGCCGCATCTACACCGCCCCCTGCGACGACCGGTACTACAACGGCGATTATTGACCGTTAACGCTTCTCCACGTCACTATTACGGGACAACGCCCCAACATTGGGGTGAGGGCAGTGCAGTTCTGAAATGCTCGCACCGCCCTCACCTGCCTGTCGGCAAATCTCTCTCTGGTCGAGGCTGTCGATCGGCGCCTCGTCGAGCACGGCGAGCGCCATGTTGGCGATGTCGAGCGGGGTGATGGCCATGGCTCAGGCCTCCGGCTGTGTGGTTGGTCGGGGAAAACGGGGCATGGTGCCTCCACGGCAAAAAGCCGCTTCAAGGCGGCTGCGGATTTCTTGTGATTTTTGGCCTGGGCGGAACGTTGCACGTCTCGTGCATGCGCCGTCACGACGCCAACCGCCCGTCAGGAAATGGCGCGGCAGACGCTTCGTAAGCCGTCTTTTTCCCATTCGAGCAAGGAAGACGGCAATGTTTGGGCTATTGCAGTTTCACAACACCGCCGCGCAACGCGGCGATGTCTTGCCTGGATAGGGTCAGCCGATGCGTGCGCTGGTCGAGATCCCTGTTTGGGCTGACTTGGCAAAGGCGGTTGGTTTCATCTTTCCGGCACCTCCCGCCATAGCCAAGCCCTTGTCCAGGGCATCCCGAAGGCTTGGCGTGTAGTAGGCGGTGTCTTCCAGACCGCTGAAGAAGTTTACGCGATGAACCTCCCCTTTCTTGCTCATGACGATGCCCGCTTTTCGGAGCACTTCCTGAACTGTTTTGTACTTCATATTCATAGTTACCTCCCTTGCCGAGGCAGGCAGCATCGTCCTTTCCTGTAACTGTTTGGTGCCGTCGATTGGCCAAAGGGCAACATGAATGTCGTAGCGAACGCCAAAATTCACATCACTCCGGCGCAGCGCAGCGGGTGAACTTGGGATTCGCCACAGTAGCCGACCTGGCGTCCCGAAAGGGCGCGGCGTCCGACGATCGCCCCTCGCCCGATCATGCCCGGTGGTCTTCAGCGCGATGAACGCCATGTGCTTGAGGCTCGACACGTGCGGTCTCATTTTGCCGCCAGTGCCAGTTCGGCATCGGTGGCGAATTCGCCGAGCCCAACGATTGGGACGCGCGGTTCAGCGAAGTGCTGGTGGCGGCGCTCGCCATCAAGATGGCCCATCCCTTGACCCACAAGGCCCGCATGATTGACGTCGCCCGCAGCCCCAATAACAGGGGGCTGGTGCAGCTCGAACCCGTCTGGCGGCTGGTCATGGGCCGGGCTTGACCGCCTCGAGCGCCGGGCTCCGCCCAAAGCGCTGCACGACGAAACGGCCCATCTTCTGGCCGGGCACTTCGATCAGCGTGTAGGTGATCCAGGACAGCAGGCAGACCACCGGCAAGACGACGGCAACAACAATCGCAAAGCGCACCGGCGCCGACAATTCGTTGCCGAACTGGGTGATGACCAGAGCCGCCACCGGCTGGAGAACCAGCAGATGGATCAGATAGATGCTGAAGGAAAGCTCACCCATCAAATGAAAGAACCTGTTGGCGAGCGTCATGGCGATCTTTCTGGCCACGATGCCCATCATTCCCGGCAGCATCCGGTAGAGAACCAGGGCAAAGAAACCCACGACGAGCGCTTCGCGCATCAAAAACTTGCCAAGCCCGTAGCCGCCGCCGAAGGGCAGCGCGGCCAGAGCCATGGCCAATGCCAGATGCACGAAAGGCCGCTTGTGCCTTTGATGGACGACGCCCGCCAGCAGCATCCCGCACAGGAAAATCTGCATCTTCAGCGGCAGGAACGACGGCATCGGAAAATGCACCGATAATTGTCCCATCAAGAACACGATCGCGCTGCCGATCGCGGCGACAAGGATGGCGCTCCATATCCAGTCAAGCCTGCGCACCAGCAGCATGACCGCCGGGAATAGTGCGTAGAACTGCATCTCCAGCCCCAGGCTCCAGTCCGGCAGCGGTGTGCGATAGGCGAAATTCGGCACCAGGCCGAACAGGAACAGCAGATGGGCGCCGATATTCTTCAGGCCGCTGTCGAGATAACGCTCGGGCGCCTGCGGCGACCGCAGCAGGAACTCGTCGATGACCATCCTGGATTGGTAGAGATAAGGGCCAAGCGCCAGGGCAGCGAACAGCATGACGTAGAACAGCGGCGCTATCCTGAAATAGCGGCGGGTCCAGAACTTCAGCCAGGTTTCCGGCCTTTGCCAGGGCTCCTTGTCCTGGCGCAGCTGGTAATGGAACACCATTAGGAAGCCGGACAGCATGATGAACAGATCGACGCCGAGATCCGGTTCGCCGAGGATGGGAATCTGCCAGCCGGTCAACAGCAGGCAGTGCCCGATCAGCACCCAGATCGCGGCGAGCGCCCGAAGCCCGTCAAGGCACTCGATGCGCGATGCTTCCGTCATGCCGAACTTTTCGATGGCCATGTTGCAATGCAGCATGGCGGCTGACGGAGGAATGTCAACCGTGCGGAGGGAACACGATTTGCGCTTGGTTGTTACGGAAAACATGCAAGCCCATGATTTGCGTGTGGGGTTGGCTGCCATCATCTAACATTGGCGATTAGGCTCGGTTACAGAACGAGTTAATCCGAGCTGCTCTTGAACGACGTGCCGCGCCTAAGCATCGATCGGACGTGAGCTGGATGCTGGATGCCAATTGCCCTGCTGGAAGGCAATCGTCCCGGTCAGCATTTGATCCGCATCAATGATCAATTCCCTGTCTGCTTTCAGCGGGTAGCTGGAGCGGCAGGAAAGCAGCAGAACCTTGTCGATGGCGAGGGCCACGGAACAGGCCGCCTCGTACTCGCCATGTGGTTGATCGCCCCTGTGCTTGTGGCCGGTGGCCTTGTCCTCGGCTTTGGCCTTCTGGCAGAAGAAGTTATTGAGGTAGACACGAGCGGTTTCGATCGGGCCGTGCTCATGGCGTTTCGCAACGCCGATGATCCAACCAACCCTATTGGTCCGCCTTGGCTGGAGGAAATGGGACGGCGCGACGTTACGTCTCTCGGCAGCTTTGCGTTCCTCGTGTCGGTCACCGCAGTGGGCTATCTAGTGATTACGGGAAAGCGGAGTTACGCCGTGCTGGTCGCGGCCGCCGTGGCTGGCGGAGAGGCCATCAGCACGCTACTGAAGATCGCCTTCGATCGCCCGAGGCCCGATGTCATACACACGACAAGGGTCTTTACAGCGAGCTTTCCGAGCGGGCACGCCATGCTTTCCGCCGTCAGTTTCCTGACCCTTGGAGCGTTGCTGGCCACAAGGCGAACCCCGATCCCCGCGTCAAAGCGTATTTCGTTTCGCTTGCGGTGTTTCTGACGGTTATGGTCGGATTGAGCCGGGTCTATCTCGGCGTCCACTACCCCACCGACGTTCTTGCAGGTTGGTGTGTCGGCTCCGCTTGGGCCATTCTGTGCTGGTCTGCGGTCCGGCGCATTGAACAGGGCCGAGGCTGATAATCCGTCGCTATGCTGGCTTGTGCCGCCGCATTATGCCCCATTCGTGCCAGATCAGCACCATGACGACCGCATCGAAGACGGTCAGTACGAGCAGGCCCGGTGAATGGGTGTAGGAATAGCGGTAGACTTGGTAGACCATGAATGCGCCGAGCGCGACGAGGGAGGCCGGATACGCCCACAGCTTGCCTCGCAAAAGGCCTATAACCAAGAGCAGCTTTATCAGGCCGTGGCTGAGCAGGTAGAAGGCGTAGAACTCCTTGCTGGCGATCGAAAAATGGCTTGCCATCTGCGACAGATAGCCAGCTATGAAATCGTTCGGATCTTCGATCAACTCCTCTTGGGTGAAAGCATTGACCCACGAGGCAATGGTGTCTGTGGTAGCGAGATAAAGCAGGACACCGCCAAGGCATTCGATCAGGGCGTGCGCACCCTTGAGCCAGACGCTGACTTCAAAAATCTGATGAATCCGGCGTTCGTCGACTGCTTTCACAATTCACCTCGCGATCGACAATAACGGAAGCAACAAAGAATGGATGCAAGTCTCACTCACTGGATCAACGCTGCAGCTGGGCTTCACCCGGTTCTGGATAAAGCAATGACTGGCGCCTCACAAATCGGCGTTCCGCTCATGGTGTTGGCTGTGGTTGTGCAATGGTGGGCGAAGGCCGACCGCTACCATGTTCGTCACGCGGCCTTGTCGGCCGGTCTGGCGTTCTTGCTCGGTCTAGCGATCAACCAGTTCATTCTTCTGTTCGTGCACCGGATACGGCCCTACGATGCCGGCGTGACGCATCTGTTAATTGCGCCGAGCACAGATTGGTCATTCCCCTCCGATCACGGGACTGCGAGCGTTGCAATCGTTGCGGCCTTTGCGATGCAAGCTCTGCCTCGGCGGGCGCTGGCATTCATGATCATGGCATTCCTGATTTGCTGGTCGAGAATTTATATCGGCACCCACTATGTCACCGACGTGATCGGGGGCGCCATCACGGGCGTCTTAGGTGCCGTTGTGGTGCGATTGGCTTACCGCGAGAACTCCCGGCTGGACAATCTGGTGACAAGAATTCTCTAGCTCCTTATGTGCCAACAATGGTGAGAATGATGACCGGCGTCGTGGTGCCGCGGCCTCGCAGCCGCCGCAGCACCTCGATGCCGTCGAGATGCGGCAACGCCAGGTCGAGGATCACCAAGGCGTAGTCCTGGCTTGCTAGGGCGGCATCGGCATCATCGCCGCGAAAGACGCAATCGATCACGTAATTGTCGCGCCGCAGCAGGCGCGCCAGCCATGTCGACAATTCGCGATTGTCTTCCGCAAGTAAGATACGCATTTAATCCGTCTCAGCGCACGATAGCCACATCGCGAAAGAGTGCTTACATCATGGTCCGGCAAAAATGCTTTGGCCAATGTTGGGAGATGGGTTTTCCGCGGACCGCCGTCCCGCTTAGTGCCCTTCCCGGTAAATGACCATTCGATGTCGTAAATTCCGCTCTGCATTGCGCGATGTGCCAAAAATTTAGTCGGTGCTCTTATGTCCAGCTGATAGCGGTTAGCGTGGGCGAATGACAGCAGACTTATGCATTGATCAATAGAGCGTGAAAAACGTGAGCAGAAAGCCGCCGGCCCTGAAATACTCGATCGTCTCGATCGCGGGGAAGATGGCGAGGAAATAAAGCCCGTCATAAAATGTCCGCCTCAGCGCACCTGTTGAAAACTGCCGCTCGGGCTGGTCGGCAAACAGCAGCGGGTTCGGCCAGAAGCGCGGCGTCCGCTCTGCATACGCCGTGTAGGCGGGGCCGAACTTTCCGAGCAGGAATTCGGCCTCCTTGCGCGCCGTCACCCGGAAAACGATGAAACTGGCTAGGCCCAATGCCAAGGCTGCGACGATGGATCCATACATCAACCCGAGGCCCACCGCGCCGATCGTCGAGAAGAAATACAGCGGGTTCTGCGTCATGGAAAACGGCCCCGCGGAAATCAACTCTTCGTTCTTTTTGCCGCCGACATAGAGAATGCTCCACAGACGGCCACCGACGCAGACGAGGATGAGTACGCAGCCGAGCAGTTCGATGAACTCGTGCTCGCTCGACCCTTCGCGCAGGAACGGCTTGGCAAACAACAGCAGCGCTATGGCCAGGACTGCCACCACCTGGACAACGATCAGACGCTTGTGCTGGTCGAATGCCTTCGGTGACGGCTTGAGAGAGGCGTAGGTCATTGGTTTCCCCCAGCTCTGGCAAGTCTATGGATGGGCCGAAATGTCGTTGCGCGTAACCAACTACCCTTTCCGCCGGCTGATGGCGAGGCAATCAACAGGGTTTCCTCTTATTCTTACAAAATTGTAAGCCACCGGACAGATGCCGGCGAACTCGCCTCCCTATGGTCCCTGCTCCCGGTCGAGTTGCCGGAGCTTGACCGACATTGCCGGAAAGACCGGCGCCACACAGGAAAATGTTATATGAACAAACTGGTTCTCGCCCTCGCGCTCGGTGCAGTTGCCATCGCCAGTCCGATGTCATCAGCCTCCGCAGGACCAGCGCCTTGCGAAGGAACGCTCAAGACCCTGCGCGCCGCAGAGGCTGAAGCGAAACTTGGCGATACGGACAAGACCAAGGTTTCCGAGCTGGAGACCAAGGGCATCGAGCGCTGCAATGCCGACGACGACAAGCGCGCCGACGACTTCTTCGCTCAGGCAATGAAAATCTTGGGCAAGTAGTCCACCCTACGTCTCATCAAACGACAGGATACAGCAATGTTCTCGCCAGCCGCCCAACGTGTCGCGCCTGCTGTTAACCGGGTTCCGGATGTCACTGTCGATTTCTGGCTGATCAAGCTGTTGGCGGTGACCATGGGCGAGACGGCGGCCGACTATCTGGCCGTCAATCTCGGTCTTGGCCTGACCGTCACCTCGCTGATCATGACCGCCATCCTAGTTGTCGCGCTTGTCCTGCAATTCGCGCAGAAACGCTACGTGCCCTGGGCCTACTGGCTGGCGGTAGTGTTGATAAGCGTGGTCGGCACGCTGGTCACCGACAATCTCGTCGACAATTTCGGCGTGCGCCTAGAAACAACCACGATTTGCTTCACCATCGTGCTCGCCGCGACCTTCGCTGTCTGGTTTGCCAGCGAAAGGACACTGTCGATCCATACGATTGTCACGACGAAACGCGAGGTCTTCTATTGGTTGGCGATCCTCTTCACCTTCTCGCTAGGCACTGCGGCGGGCGACCTGGTAGCCGAGAGCTTCGATATGGGCTACCTCACCACGGGCCTGTTGTTTGCCGGCGTCATCGCGCTCATCGCATTTGCCTATTACGTGCTGAAGCTGGGCGGCATCCTCGCCTTCTGGCTCGCGTATATCCTGACGCGACCGCTTGGCGCCTCGTTCGGCGACCTGCTCTCGCAACCCTTCGAATATGGCGGCCTAGGTTTCGGCACCACCTTGACCAGCATGCTCTTCCTTTGCTGCATCGTCACCCTTGTTCTCTATATGAGCCTGAAGAAGCATGCCCACGAGGCTGACAAGATCCTGCTCGAATCCGATTAGGAATCGAGCATCTGCACGCCCGTCGCACGCGGCGAGAACGCGGCAATACGTCAACGGATTCCTGCCTGGGTCGCATCGGCAGCTACAGCGCTCACCTCATGGACAGAAAATGAACTCCAAGAGATCCGGCTACAGCAGCCTTCAGATTAGCCTGCATTGGACGATAGCGGCGCTTGTCCTGTTCCAACTCCTGTTCGGGGAAAGCATGACAACATACGTCGATGCGGCAGCGGACGGACGGCAACTGTCGTCCTACGAGCAGACCATGGAATCCGCCCATTACTGGGTCGGCCTGGCGCTTCTGTTGCTGGTGTTCGTGCGACTGGCCGTGCGCCTCTTCATCGGTGCGCCCAAGCCGCAATCGACAATGCCGAAATGGATCGCTTTCGCCTCACGCGCAACGCATGCGCTGTTCTACGGCCTTCTCGTCGCTGTTCCTGTTTCCGGGCTTCTGGCCTTTCATGTCTGGGGCTGGATAGGCGATATCCATGCCTGGGCAAAGCCGGTGTTCATGGTCCTCATCTGCATTCATGCCGGTGCGGCACTCTTCCATCATTTTATTCTGAAAGACGCCGTGCTGCGCAAGATGCTTGTCCCCGCACGCGATGCGGCCAGATGACCTTCGAACCAAATTCGAAGGCATCAAGCCGTGACGGAAAGGCAGCCAATGACAAGTTCGCAATCAAAGCCTGGGTGACAGCTTCGATTTCCGTGATTGCCTTCCCAGTTGGATTGCGCCCTGGGGGCGTCCCACCTTAATGACAATTTTCACGCAATCGTTGCCGGTGAAGCCATCGATCGGCCCGGCCGTCGGTGGACGAGATGAGGGCCTACCACGACGAGTACCACATCGCCACGATCATCAATCTGCGCGGTAAAGCGCCTGGTCGGTCATGATCTGACGCAGCGGTGCCGGCGGCGAAGGATCTCGGCATCAGGCATATCGAGTCGGCTCGCAGGGACCTGGCGCAGCACCAGTCGCTCGCCTTGATTGCACTGATGAAGTCGGCCCGAAACCTGTCCTCATCCATTGCCAGGCCGGCTCCGATAGCAGGCGGACTGGCGGCGCTCTATTTGGCCGCGATAGCAACGGCCGGCGAGGAAAATCCGCGGCGCGGCTTTCTATCCGGTGCGGCCATATCGCCATTCCGGTTCTGAGGACCTATGAAATGGATCAGACTTTCGAAGCCAGGAACTCGCTGCTGGGGTTTTTCGGCTGATGATCCTATATTCCAGGAATAGGTATTCTAGGAGCGGGCAGCTGCCGGCGCTAGCATGCACCGCGGACAAAGCCTCGGCAACAGACCGGAACAGAGATGCGACTTCTCCTTGTTGAGGATGACCCACGGACTGCCGAATACGTAGTCAAGGGACTGAGCGAAGCCGGGCATGTTTGCGATCTGCTGCCCAATGGCCATGACGCGCTGTTTGCCGCGACACGCGACGCCTATGACGTGATCATCGCGGATCGGATGATCCCCGGTCTGGACGGCCTGTCGATGATCAAGGCGGTGCGTGCCGCCGGGGTTCGAACGCCGGCGATCTTTTTGACCTCGGTCGGTGGCGTCGACGACCGGGTCGAGGGCCTCGAGGCCGGCGGCGACGACTACCTCGTCAAGCCATTCGCCTTTTCCGAGTTGCTCGCCCGCGTCAACGCCCTTGGCCGCCGGCCGGCGGCACACGAACAGAAGACCGCCTTGCGCGTCGCCGATCTTGAAATGGATCTGCTCTTGCACCGGGTCACTAGGCAGGGTCAGGCGATCGACCTGCAACCGCGGGAATTCAGGCTGCTCGAAGTGCTGATGCGTGGCGAAGGCCGCGTCATCACCCGGACCATGTTGCTGGAGCGCGTCTGGGATTTCCATTTCGATCCCAAGACCAGCGTCGTCGAGACCCATATCAGCAGGCTGAGAACCAAGATCGACAAGCCGTTCGAAACGCAGCTTATCCATACTGTCCGCAACACCGGCTACAGCCTGCATGCGCCGGTTTAATCTGCTACGCAGTACGCCTTTTCGGCTTGCCCTGACCTTCGCCTTCTTATTCGTGCTTGCCTTTATCCTGTCGGGCGCCATCGTTTATCAGCTGATGAGCGCCGACCTTGCCGAGCGGCTCGATGATTCCATCAAGGAGACCTATTCGGTGGTGGCGGCGACTTATGCCGAAAGCGATCTGGAGGATCTGGTTGCGACGGTCGACAGCCATGCCGCGCTCTCAGCCAAGAAAGAGCAGCTGTTCTCGCTGACCGGTCCGGCCGGCAATCATCTTGCCGGCAACTTTACCGCGGGGGACCTTCCCGACGGCTTCTCGATGTTTGACGCCACTATGCCCGGCGTGCCGGCCGGCACCGTCTACCGGGCCTGGTCCGGTTCGGTTGGCGGAAACAATCTGACGGTCGCCTTCAACCTGTCCGAGACCGATGAGTTGGAAACCATCGTGCTGATGAGCTTTGGCTGGGGAACCCTCATCATCACCGGTCTGGCAGTGGCCGGCGGCGCCTTGCTGGCATCCCGTGTCCAGCGCCGCCTCGACGGTATCGCTGCCACCATGGTCGACGTGTCGCATGGGCGGCTTGACGCCCGCATTCCCCTGGTTGGCAACGGCGACGATATCGACGGGGTTTCCGCCCAGGTCAACGCCGCGCTCGACCGGCTGTCGGCCCTGGTCGAAGGCATGAAGCAGGTCAGCGCCAACATCGCGCATGATTTGAAGACGCCGCTGAACCGCCTGCAGATGATTTTGGAAGCCGCCGCCGACAAGACCGCTCTGGGCGAGGAGGTTTCCGATGATTTGGCGGACGCGCGGGCGGAAGGGCTCCAGATCAATGAGACGTTCGATGCCTTGCTGCGCATCGCCCAGATCGAGGCTGGAGCGCGCAAGGCGCGCTTCATCGATCTGGACGTCAATGGCGTAGTCGAGAGCATTGCCGAAATCTATGCGGACGTTGCTGAGGATGACGGAAAGTCGCTGACGGCAAAAATCCTTCAAGGCACACAATGCCAGATCCACGGCGATCGGGAATTGTTGACGCAGATGTTCGCCAATCTGGTGGAGAACGCCTTGCGGCATTGCCCGGCAGGCACGGCGATCGAATTGTCAGTGATCCCTAGGGATGACCGCATTCTTGTAAAAGTCGGCGATGACGGCCCGGGGATTCCAACCGAGGAGCGCGAAAAAGTGTTCCAACGGCTCTACCGGCTGGACAACAGCCGCACGACGCCCGGCAGCGGCCTTGGGCTTAGCCTGGTGCGCGCCATTGCCGATCTGCACGGCGCATCCATTACCCTCGAAGACCGCCATCCCGGCCTCGCGGTGGTGGTCAGTTTCCCCCGCTGCTAAATCGTCGGCTGGCTAGGCACCGCCCTCCAAGCTTACCAATCCGTATGAACCAGGCGACATGCCTGTAAGCTTGACGCGCGATAGTGAGTGAATTCGCCGTTCAGCTCGAAAGGCCGCTCAAATGATGTCCGCTCATCGAAAAATCAGCCGGATTCTGCCGATCCTTACCGTTGCGGCATGTCTGGGCGCTGCCGGCGCGCTCGTTCCAGATTTCGGAAATCTGCCGGCGTTGGCGGCCGAGAAAGTCGTCCCCGCGGAAAAGAACCCTCCCGGCGATATTCCCGATACGCAAGTCTTCATCGACTATGCCTCACCGCAAGGGTTCACCATGAAGGTGCCGGAGGGGTGGGCGCGCACGGACAATGCCGACGGCGCAAGCTTCGTCGACAAGCTCGACGGCGTCGTTGTTTCCGCGGCAAAGGCGGACGCCGCACCGACCGTCGAAAGCGCCAAGGCGGATTATGTTCCGAAGCTCCAATCCACCGGTCGAGCCGTCCGGGTGACGGCGGTCAAGCAGGTCAAGCTGGCGGCGGGCCCGGCAATCCGCATTGTCTATACGTCCAACTCCGAACCAAATGCGGTGACCAACAAGCAGGTCCGCCTGGAGAACGAGCGGTACCTCTATTTCAAGGACGGCAAGCTGATCACGCTCGAACTCTACGCGCCAAAGGGCGCGGACAATGTCGACCAGTGGCAGTTGATGTCCAACTCGTTCCGGTGGAAATGAAATGCACGCGCTGGACGCGCATGAACTCTATCGGTTCTTCCACATCGGCGACGACGAGACAGCCGCATTGCGTGGCATCAGCATCCATGTGTCGGCTGGCGAGATCGTCGCCCTGACGGGACCGTCCGGCAGCGGCAAATCCACCTTGTTGTTCTGCGTGACCGGGCTGGACGAGCCGGATGGTGGCCATGTCGAGGTGGCCGGCCTGCGCCTGACCCGGCGACCGGAGGCCGAGCGTGCACGCGTTCGCGCCGCCAATTTCGGCATCCTGCTGCAGTCCGGCAACCTGTTTGGCCACCTGAGCGTCGAACAGAACCTGCGTTTGCAGATGCTTCTGGCGGGAAAGCTGGACCAGAAGCGAATTGGCGCCTTGCTGGAAAGCGTCGGCCTCTCGCATCGCGCGCAGGCATTTCCAACCGAGCTCTCGGGCGGCGAGACGGCGCGCGCGGGCCTTGCTGTGGCGCTGGCCGCGGACCCGCCGATCCTGGTTGCCGACGAGCCGACCGCGGAGGTCGACCGTGACACCGAATCCGGGCTGATCGGGCAGTTCGAGGCGAGACGCGAAGCCGGACTGGCGACGCTGCTCGCAACCCACAGCAAGGCGCTGGCGCAAAGAGCCGACCGGATCATCAGGTTGAAAGACGGGAGGATCGACAGTGAGTGAGACGCTCGTTGTCGGCAAAGGCCTTGGCCGGGACTTTCATGATGGAAACGCCGGCCGGATCACGGTGCTGCTCGACGTCGACTGCGAGATCGCGACAGGCGCGCGCATTGCCCTGGTCGGGCCTTCCGGCAGCGGCAAGACAACGCTGCTGCATATTCTTGGCGGGCTGGACAGACCGACGGCCGGCACCATCGAATGGCCGGGGCTTGGTCCGTTCGAGGAACTGCGGCCGCGTCTGATCGGATTTGTGTTCCAGTCGCCCAGCCTGTTCCCAGCGCTCACCGCAGCTCAGAATGTCGCCTTGCCCATGATCCTGGCCGGCAAAGGCGCCGCCGCGGACGAAACCGCGGCAGCACTGCTGGAATCGTTTGGCCTCGGCGAGCTTGGCGACAAACTGCCAGAGGAATTGTCCGGTGGGCAGTCGCAACGAATAGCCATGGCGCGCGCTTTAGCCATAGGGCCAAAACTCGTGCTTGCCGACGAGCCGACCGGGCAGCTCGACAGCATCACGGCGCAGTTCTTCTTCGACGCAGTGCTGGATCGCCTGAACGGGACAGACATAGCCTTGGTTGTGGCAACGCATGACGAAGCCGTGGCCGCCCGGATGGCGACACGGTGGACGATGGACCACGGCCGGCTGATCGCAGGTCGGCCGAGAAACAAGGCGGCATGATGCTCCTCTTGTGGGTTCGCGGCGTTCTCGCCCGCCGTTTCCTGCGCGTCGCCGGTGCCATGGCAGGCGTCGCGCTGACCGTGGCGCTTCTCGCGGCGATGGCGCTTTTTCTCGCCAACGCCAGCACCTCGATGACGGAGCGCGCCATATCGGCCGTGCCGATCGACTGGCAGGTTCAGGTGATTTCCGGTGCCGATCCTGACCTGATCGGCAAGGCGCTGGCCGACGCGCCGGTCAAGGCCGTTCATCAGCTCCGCTATGCGGATGTTGCCGGGTTCGAATCGCAGACCGGCGGCACGACGCAGACCACCGGATCGGGCCAGGTCATTGCTTTCGACAATGGCTATTCGAAAACCTTTCCGGCGGAAGTCCGGCCGCTTTCCGGCGCCATCGACGGCGTGCTCATTGCCCAGCAGGCGGCGGCCAATCTTCATGTCGGGCCGGGCGATACAGTCTCGATCAAGCGGATCGGCCTGCCGCCGGCAGAGGTCAAGGTCGCCGGCGTGATCGATCTTCCCGACGCGGATTCGCTGTTCCAGGCGGTCGGCCTGCCGCCCCAGGCTGCTCCGCAGGCGCCGCCCGACAACGTGCTCGTGCTGCCACAGCAAGATTGGCAGCAACTCTTCGACCCGCAGCAGAAAATGCGGCCCGACACCGCCCGGCTGCAATGGCACGTGCGGCTCGCCCATGAGGCGCTGCCGCCGGACCCGGTCAGCGCCTATACCTTTGTCACCGGCGCGCATAGGAATCTTGAGGAACGGGTCGTCGGTCAGGCTCTGGTCGCCGACAATCTCGGCTCCCGTCTCGGGGCGGTTCGGGAGGATGCGCTTTATGCGTCCGTCCTGTTCCTGTTTCTCGGCCTGCCCGGCATCGCGCTGGCCATTGCCCTCACCTTTGCGGTCACTTCGTCCGGTGCGGTGCGCCGGCGCACGGAGCAGGCGCTGCTTCGCGTCCGCGGCGCGACGACGAGAACAATCCTGTCCCTGTCCGCTGCCGAGGCCGCAATCGCCGCAGTCGGCGGAACCGCGCTCGGCATCGCCGCGGCGTTGCTCTTCGGCCGCATCGCTCCAGGCCTGCACGTGACGGCGAGCATGAGCGGTCCGACATTGCTTCTTGTAGCCTTGTTCGGGTTGCTTGTCGGTTTCATCGCCTTTCTGTTTCCCGCCTGGCGTGACGCGCGCTGGGCGACTGTCAGTGCCGCGCGGCGTACCGTCAGCAGGGCGTGGACGCCGCTTTGGCGGCGCCTGTGGCTCGACATCATTTTGCTCGCGGCCGCAGGGCTTTTCTTGTCGCAGTCGGCGAGCACCGGATACCAGATCGTTCTTGCGCCCGAAGGCGTCGCCGCGATCTCCGTGGACTACAAGGCGTTCATCGCGCCGGCGCTGTTCTGGCTGGGCATGGCGCTGCTGACCGTGCGGCTGTCGGGCGCCATTATCGCGCGCAACGGCAGGGGTCTTCGAGCGATCATTGCGCCGGTCGCCGGGCCTCTTGCGGCTGTCGTGTCAGCCGCGTTGTCGCGGCAATCGGGGCGCCTGACCATCGGCATCGCGATGACAGCGCTGGCCATCTCCTTCGCCACGTCGACCGCGATCTTCAACACCACCTACAATGCCCAGGCACGCATCGATGCCGAACTGACCAACGGGTCCGACGTCACCGTCTTCGGCACATCGGACAGACCGGCCGGACCGTATCTGGCGGCGCTGGCGGCGCTGCCCGAGGCGGCCGCGGCAGAACCCATGCAGCATCGTTTCGCCTATGTCGGCGCCGACCTGCAGGATCTCTACGGCATCGACCCATGGCGTATCGAACGGGCAACGAAGCTTTCCGACGCCTATTTCAGCGGCGCCGGCGCGGCCGGCATGCTCGACCAGCTCGCCGCCACGCCCGACGGTGTCCTGGTCTCGGAAGAGACCGTGCAGGACTTCCAGCTTCAGCAAGGCGATACGATCAATCTGCGGCTCATCGATGCAAGGGATCACCAGTACCATCCCGTCGCCTTCAAGTTCATCGGCGTCGCGCGCGAATTTCCGACAGCACCGAAGGACTCCTTCCTCGTTGCGAACGCCGCCTACGTGGCCCGCATGACCGGGTCGGATACATCCGAGTACGTCCTGATGCGGGCCAAGGCCGATCCTGCAGCACTGGCGCGGCAGGCTTCTTCGGCACTCACCTTCGATCCGTCGCTGAAGGTCGCCGACATTGGCCAGGCTGCCCATCTCATCGGCTCGAGCCTGACCGCGGTCGATCTTGGCGGACTGACGACGATCGAACTGGCGTTTTCCGTCGTCATGGCCGCGGCCGCCGGCGGGCTGATGCTGGCGCTGGGCTTCGTCGAGCGCCGCCGGCCCTTCGCGATACTGAGCGCCATCGGCGCCAAGCCTCGGCAATTGGCGACCTTTCTGTGGAGCGAAGGCCTCCTGATCCTCGTCGGTGGTTTCGCATTCGGGCTTCTGTCGGGCTTGCTGACGGGGTGGATGCTGGTGAAGCTGTTGACCGGCGTGTTCGACCCCCCGCCGGAGAGGCTCTCGGTTCCCTGGGCTTATCTGGGGGTCGTGCTCGGCCTTGTCGCCGCTTCGGTCGTCGCCGCGATCCGGTCGGCCAGGCCCTCGTCCGGACAGGACGCTGAGCACCTGCGGGATCTATGACAATCCGCGCCGGACTTACCCATTTGTAAAGTCCCGGCCATCTTACCGAAAACTCTGCCGCATAGGCTCGATCCCATCTTCTCTCGCTGAGGGAAATGATCCGGCAAGCCCTACCGCTCCGGATCGTCACCGTTGCCGCTCTGGCGCCAACAGCCCTTTCGGCATCGCAACGAAACCAACCGGGAAAACCAAATGAAAAAATCAGTCATCGCAACCGCAATGGTACTGGCCCTCGCATCTTCGAGCGGTGCCTTCGCCAAGGCGGTCACCGGCACCATCGCGAGTGTCGATAAGAGTGGCGATTCGATCACTCTGTCCGACGGCAAGACGTTCATCTTGCCGGAAGGGATTGAGGCCGAGACACTCAAGGTCGGTGAAAAGGTCGTCGTTACCTATTCGGCCAAGGCCGGCAAACTAGTGGTTTCCAGTATTCACCAGGCCAAGTAACAGGTGTCAGACGAAATGCCTACAATCGGGCTGGCCCGCCAGCCCGATTCCTTGCCGGCAGCCAGCAAATTCCAGTCGGCACGGTCCTGGGGTACCGCGCGGCACATCTCGGAATGCACACGGCGGACATTCGCCTTCCGGTCTGCAGCAGCCGTGAATGTCTTCCGTCAATCCAGCGCGCGCAGATAGCGGATGGGGCGCCCACCAGCAATCCGGTCGGCGGCTGTCGCTATGGAATTGGCGTCGATTCCGAAGTGCCGGTAAAGATCACCGATTGTCCCGGACTGGCCAAAGTGCTCGACGCCGAGACTTCGCGTGCGATGGCCGTATACCGAGCCCAGCCAGCCGAGCGCGGCCGGATGGCCGTCGGCGACCGTGACGATCGCACAATGGGCTGGAAGCTCCTCGAACAGCCGTTCGACATGGCTTCTGGCATGAACAAGGCCGCGTTCGCGTGCGCGGCTTGCCGCCGTCCAGCCTGCGTTCAACCGATCGGCCGAAGTCACTGCCAAAAGACCGACGTCGCGACGATCCTCCGCCATCATGCCGACCGCCTCGATGGCTTCCGGCGCGACGGCGCCTGTATAGGCGACGATCACCTCCGCATTCGGACCCGGGGGCCGCAGCCAATAGCCGCCGTCGACAATGTCCTGCTCAAGGTCCTGCGTCATGGTTCGAATGATCTGATCAATGGGGCGCGTCGAGAGCCGCAGATAGACCGAGCCGCCGGTCTCGTCGCGCAGCCAGGTGCGCTCCGACTGGACGACGTCGCCGTCGCGCTGCAGGTAATCCAGTGCAAAACGCGTTATGACGCTCAACTCATCGACGAATGCCGGCTCGTAAGCCGCAAGCCCGTCCTGCGCCATGCCGATCAACTGGGTGGCGATCGACTGATGCGCGCCACCCTCCGGCGCCAGCGTGACGCCCGACGGGGTGGCTGCAAGGAGAAAGCGCGCATCCTGGTAGCAGGCATAGTTGAGCGCATCGAGACCGCGCTGGATGAACGGATCGTAGAGCGTGCCGATCGGCAACAGCCGTTTGCCGAAAACCGAATGCGACAGCCCTAGCGCCGACAGCAGGATGAACAGATTGTTCTCGGCAATGCCGAGTTCGATGTGCTGGCCGGATGGGCCGAATTCCCATTTCTGCGCCGAGGCTATGCGTTCGCTGCGGAAAGTGTCGGCAAGCGAGCTTCGCGCGAACAGGCCGCGCCGGTTGACCCAGGGTCCGAGATTGGTCGAAACAGTGACGTCGGGCGATGTCGTGACGATAGCGTCGGCAAGCGGCCCGCCCGTCCGTGCAATCTCGTCCAGGATCCTGCCGAATCCGATCTGGGTGGAGACGCTGCCCTTGGCTTCCGGGCCGAGGCGATCGGGGACCAGGATGCGTTGGGCGTGCCGGCGGCGTCGGCCTTTCGCGGCAAAAGGTACCGCATCGAGGAAACGTCGAAGATCAACCTTGCCAATATCCAAGCCTTCGAAGGCATCCCACTCCCGCCCCTCACCGATCGACATCGAGGCGCGAAAGACGGCCATCTGATCCTTGGTCATCAGCCCGGCATGATTGTCTTTGTGGCCAGCGAGCGGCAGGCCGAAACCTTTTATCGTATAGGCGATGAAGCAGGTCGGCCGGTCGTGGCCGCGCGCCCTCTCGAAAGCTTCGATCAGGCACTGCAGGTCGTGGCCAGCGAGATTTGTCATCAGTGCGGCGACTTCAGCATCGGATCGCCGGTCGAGAAGTGATTTCAGGCCCGGCTTTTCGCCGATATCGGCAAACAGCCGCTTGCGCCAGGCGCCGCCGCCTTGAAAGGTCAGCGCCGAATAGAGCTGGTTCGGGCAGCCGTCGATCCAGGCCTTCAACGCCTCGCCGCCCGGCTGGGCAAAAGCGGCTTCGAGCAGCTTGCCGTATTTCAGGATGACCACATCCCAGCCGAAATTCCTGAAGAAGTTTTCGAAGCGTTCCCAAAGGCCTTCGCGCACAACGGCATCGAGGCTCTGGCGATTGTAGTCAACGATCCACCAGCAGTTGCGCAGGCCATGTTTCCAGCCTTCGAGCAGCGCCTCGAAGATGTTGCCTTCGTCCATCTCGGCATCGCCGAGCAGCGCCACCATGCGGCCCTCGGGCATGCTTTCGTCGCGAGCGCTGAGATAATCCTGCACAAGGGAGGCAAACAGCGTCTGCGCGACGCCGAGACCTACCGAGCCGGTGGAGAAATCGACGTCATCGACATCCTTGGTCCGCGACGGATAGCTTTGCGCGCCACCGAAGGCGCGAAATCCTTCGAGCTTCTCCCTCGTCTGATTGCCCAGAAGATACTGGATGGCGTGGAACACCGGCGAGGCGTGCGGCTTCACCGCGATTCGGTCGTCCGGCCTCAGCACCAAGAAATACAGCGCGGTCATGATCGTCACCAGCGAAGCCGAGGACGCCTGGTGTCCGCCAACCTTCAGGCCGTCGGTGTTTTCGCGCAGGTGATTGGCGTTATGGATCATCCAAGTCGACAGCCAGAGCACCTTCTTCTCCAGCGCCGAAAGTGCCTCCAGTTTTTGTTTGTCCATGCTGCAAGACTCCCGGTTGCGATCGTCGCAATCATAGGGCTGAGCAAAAACCGATTGTCGCTAAACTTGCAGGAGATTGGCACTTGCGTTAGCTGGTTTCGGCAATATCGACCAATGGAGTAACTATCCATGCCAAAACGCCGACTGGACGATATCGACCGAAAGATCATTGCCGCGCTGCAGGTCGATGGCCGGATGACGGCTCAGCAGCTTGCCGATCGGGTCGGTCTTTCGGCCTCGCCCTGCGCCCGCCGGGTCCGGCTAATGGAGGACATGGGGGTCATCACCGGCTATGCCGCCCTGATCGACCAGGACATGGTCGACCTGCCGATCTCGGTGTTCGCCTCGATCAAGCTGGAGCGCCAGCGCGAGAACGAGCTGAAGCGGTTCAATGCGGCGATCGCACGCTGGCCGGAGGTGGTCGATTGCTATCTGATGACTGGCCAGCGCGATTATCTGCTGCGTGTGGTGGTGCGCGATTTGCACGCCTATGAGCGCTTCCTGAAGGAAAAGCTGACGCGGCTCGATGGCGTCTCCTCGATCGAGTCCAGCTTCGCGCTTGCGCAGATCAAGCGGTCGAACCGGCTGCCGGTCGAGACATGATTTTTTCTAAACGTTGGCAAGTCAATCGCTTAGGTTCCCCGGTTCGAACAGCACGATTTCGCCCGGTGGTGACTGCAGCGGCCGGTTTTGCGATTGGTTTTTTTGGCTGACGGGCGGATACGCCATCGCTGGCGTGCGCGAACTTGTCTGCGAGGCAGCATGTTCGTTCGAGGCGTGACGCCCAAAAACGGACGGCCCGCGGTCAGGCCAGCCGCTTGAGTGCCGTTTCGGCCCAAAGCACTGGGTCGGTTATGCGGTAGAATTGTCGCGTCGCGGCCAAGGCAGACGGGCCGACGTCGACCATGACGCCGATGATGGTCATGTCATCGCATTTGAATGAAGATCCAAGCTGCCTTGGACACCAGCCGATCGATGCCAAGCGGTCGAACCAGTAGTCCTCGCAGACAATGGTCAGATTGCTTATGCCTCTTTGAATGCAGAATTCCAGAATCCCGCAGTAGATCACGCCGGCGGCCTGACAGGGTCGGCCGGGGTCGCGAAAATCCCGGGCCACGAAAAACCTGGTCCACTCAAAGATATCGGGTCGGCGCGGCACGCCACCCTCGGCAAGTTGCGGAAAGATTTCGCTCATCAGATGCGGTCTTAGGCTGGGCACCAGCCGGGATCCGGCAACGACACCCCTTCCCGGCTGGATGCCGAGCAGATGAATCGCTTCTGGTGTATCAAAGGGGTCGATCTCGCGACTGTCGGGGCGCCTCAGCTCGTGCCAGCCACGTTCATCGACATAGATTTCGTGTCGCAGACGGAAGTAACTGTCGAGATCGCCTCGATAGGCAAAGCTGTTTGACGCGTCGACGACGTGGACCTGAATCATTGCGGTTCCTCGAGATGGAACCCCATCCGACCACGTGACGATTGCCCATGAAATACCTAGATCTGAGGATGGATTAAAGTTCGATTTCGCGCCTGCGATAAGCCTCGACGATGGCGTGCACGACATTGGCGGTGCTGAGCTTCTGCTTGATGTTGCGCAGGTGGGTCGTCACGGTGTTTTCCGAAATTCCAAGTATTCGGGAAACCTCCCATGCGGTCTTCCCGCCAGCGACCCACTGCAGGATTTCACGCTCCCGTTGGGAAAGCTTTTGTCTCGGCCGCCTGAGCGAGCTGCCAACGAGTCGTTCGGCAGCCGAGTAGGCATGGCGCGCAAGGGCATGAACGGTGCAGCGCACCGTCGGCGCCAAATCAATTTCGCGTCCGGCAACCGTTACACAGGCCGGATCGCCGAATGAGGCTTGGATTGGAATGCAGATCCCGTCCCAAAGCCCAAACTCTTTTGCCTCATCCATCACCTTCCTGGCATTGCCGTTCGTCAGGCCCTGATGGACGTCCCTCCAAAGGAACGGCCCAATCGCACTACGGCACAAAGCAACGCAAGGGTCATGGCGATAGTGTCCGGCAGCCATGTAGTGGCTGTACCATTCCCCCGGCCAACCGTTAACAAGGATGTGTCCATCCAGTGATCCGGTGTCCTGGCGTGGCAATTCGGTGACGAGACAGGCTGCATAGCCGTGACGTTCGATGCTCTTGCGCAGTTGCCGAATGATTTCGGCGACGCTGCTTGCACGATCAATCAGCGCGGTTGCTTCAAAGATTTGCGTTAGCTGGTGCTGTAAGACGCTCCCATGAACCGCCGACATTTCACGCCCCTTCAATGTACTGAGACAAAGAAAGAATAAATAAGTTGGACCCGACCGCAACCTGCGGCATGACGTTTGACTACTATAGTAGGTGGCACTAAAGGGCGCATTCTGACTGCCTCGCCGCATGAGGCTGAGGTCGGTTTTTGCTCGCAATCTAAGGTTGCTTCGCCAAGGTACCGGCTTGTCCCAGGAGCAGCTCGCGGACCTTGCCGGCCTTGATCGCAACTATGTCGGCAAGCTGGAGCGGGAGGAGAACTCACCGACCGTCGATACCTTGGAGGTACTGGCGTTGGCGTTGCAAGTTGACGTGGAGCAGCTCATCCGTCGCAACGCGCCGTGATCCACCGGCCAGCAGGCGGCGGGAGCGTCAGGATTTTCTGCTGCGTCGCGTACGCGGCGTCAGGGCTGGGGCGTCTTTGCCTGGCCGTTTGGTCAAATCCTCGATGTCAACGCTTAATGCGGTGGCAAGCTTTGCAAGCGACAGAATTGTGGGATTGCGCCGGCCGGCTTCGAGACCACTCAGATAGGCGCGCGTGAACCCTGAACGGAACGACAGTTCCTCTTGAGAGAGGGCTTGTGCGCGCCGGATCCTCTGTACGTTCAAACCGACAACCACCCGTAGGTCCATGAGGGCATGGTCGTCGCTGCGTACACTTTAGGACGACACACTATAGTGAACATTCTTCATTGACAGGCGCCGCCATTGCTGCTTTTCTCATCATATTGCGGAACGCCATTCCGAAATAAGGAACGCCGGTGACAGGAAATCTTTCGTTGAAACGCGGCCTTGCGGTTCTCAACGTGCTCAAGGACGCGGACGAAGCGGTCGGGGTGCGCGAGCTCGCCCGCCGGCTTGAGCAGAGTGCTCCCGCCGTGCAGCGAATTCTCAACACCCTGGCAGAGCAGGGCTATGTCGAGCAGTCGCCAGACTCGCGGCGCTACCGGCTCGGGCATTCCGTCCTGGCGCTGGCGCGGAAGGTCCTGGGCAGAGATCGCCTCGTCGGCTTGGCTGAAATCGAACTGCAGGCGCTGGCCGCCGAGGGTTGCTTCAACGCGTTCCTGGGCATCAGGCGAGGCAATCGCGGTATTTATCTCCTGACCGTGCAAAGCAAGAGTCCGGTCGTCATTCGCTCGTCACCCGGCGAAACGTTCCCCTTGCACTCCACCGCCTTGGGCAAGGCACTCCTGATGGAGCTGAGCGGCGAAGCGGTCATCGAGATTATCGGACGGGGTCCGCTCGAGCGGGTTGCCGTACGCACCGTCACTGATCCGCACAAGCTCGTGGCTCAGATCAGAGCGTGCGAGTCTATCGGTTACACAACCTCCCTGGACGAGAACTTTACCGGGCTGATCGCGGTCGGCGCGCCGCTTCGCGATGCATCGGGCATGATCACCGCGGCGATAAGCGTGGCCTACCCCCGGTCTGTTGGGCCGCATGTGGAGATCGCCGAGGTGGGAGAGGCAGTAATTGGGGCTGCGGCGCGCATCTCAGCGGGCCTCGGCTTTCCGGAGGCAAAACAGGCTCGGGATTCCCACCATGCTGCTTAACGAGGCCCGCCTGAAACAACGCATGTCGGCAGCCGGGCTTGATGCCCTTATAGCGACGACGCCGGAAAACGTGACCTATATGAGCGGCTTCTGGGCTCTGCCGCAATGGATCCGTCGTGGCCCGCAGGCCTATGTGGTGTGGCCGGCTCCTGACAAGGGCACGCCTGAAATCATCGCCAGCACCAGCACTCTCGACCTCGTTGCCGATCAGGACGTCTGGGTAAGCAAGGTGCGGCGCTATGGCGACTTTTACGCCGATGTGGGTTCCTCGACCGCCATGGACCGCGCCAGTGAACGGCACCTCCAGCTTCGCGAGCTGCCGAGGCATCGCGATGCCATTACGGCTCTGATCGCGGCACTGGAAGAAGCCCAGCTCGGCCGCGGGCGGATCGGCATAGACGAGGCGGGGCTCGCGCCAGGATACCTGGAAGCCCTCAGAGCCCATTTTCTCAATGCGTCGTTCCTACCAGCCACCGCGTTGCTTCGCGAGGTTCGTGCCGTAAAGACGGCAGATGAGATCGAACGGCTCGGCCAAGTTGCCCAGATTGCCGAACGCTCCATTCAAGCAGCACTCGCAGTCGCTCAGGAAGGCGCCACCGAAGCAGATCTGGCGCGCGCTTTTCACGTCAGGACGGTTGAGGAAGGCGCCCTGCCCGTACTGGGATGCATCGGCTTTGGCGAGCGCAGCGCACTCATGAACGTCCAGCCGTCGGACCGCAAGTTGCGCGCTGGAGAAATCATCCGCTTCGACGTCGGTGGCCGGTTTCGGCACTACCGCGCCGACATTGCCCGCATCGCCACGCTGGGCGAGCCGCCGCCGCAGGCGCATCGGCTTCAGCAGGCGCTGCTGCGCGGCGTTCAGCATGCCTGCGATATCATCCGGCCCGGCATGCCGGCAGCACAGCTTTTCGAGGCGGTCGTGCGTGTGGTTCAGCGCGAAGGAATTGCCCACTACGAGCGCGATCACGTCGGCCACGGCATCGGCCTTGATGGTTACGATGCGCCGACGCTTTCGGCGGGGAGTACCGACGTCCTGGAAGAAGGAATGGTGCTGTGCGTGGAGACCCCTTACTACGAAATCGGCCGCTGGGGACTCCAGGTGGAGGACATGGTGGTTGTTCGCCAGGGCGGAGTGGAGCGGCTGACAGAGACGCACAATGCAATCACCCGGGTGCCGTCATGAGCCGCGCGGCAGGTTTTTCCTGTATTCGATGCGGCGCCTTGTTCCCGAGCGATACCAAAATCGACTCACGCGGCTGCCTGATATGCTGTGGTGAAGCGCCAGCCAATCTTAAGGTCGTCTACGATCCGTCCGGAGCGACATCGGCCGCTTCCGCAGGGGCTGGCGCGCTCCCCTCGCTGTGGCGCTATGCCGACATGCTTCCTTGCGGGCTCAGCGATGCAATCTCGCTGGGCGAGGGTCTGACGCCGCTGCTGAGCGCCGAGAGGCTGGGAAAGCAGCTCGGAGTGCCCAAGCTTCTTATCAAGGACGAGGGCGCGAACCCCACGTGGTCCCACAAGGACCGCTTCTCGACCGTGGCGGTGTCCATGGCACGTTTGAGTGGTGCACGCGTCGTGGCGACTGCTTCGTCGGGCAACGCCGGGGCCTCACTTGCCGCCTATGCTGCACGGGCGGGCCTGAAATGCGTCGTTGTGACATTCTCAGGCACCGCCGGCGCAATGTTGGCGCAGATCCGCAAATACGGCGCCAGCGTCGTATCCCTGGCCGACAAATCCCATCGCTGGCCATTACTTGCCGCTGGTACCGAGCGCCTCGGATGGTTTGCGACGTCGCCGTTTCACAGCCCCGTGGTGGGCAGCCATCCTGTCGGGATCGAGGGCTACAAGACCCTGGCTTACGAGATCGTCGAACAGATGCACGGAGCCGTGCCGGACTGGTGCGCCTTGCCTGTTTGCTATGGCGACGCGCTAGCCGGGCTCTGGGCGGGATTCAAGGACCTTCTTAGCCAAGGCAGGATCGATCGGTTGCCGAGACTCGTGGCGGCGGAAGTGCACGGATCTTTGGCCAAAGCGCTTGCCGGCAATGCCGATCTGGTTGCCGAGGTTCCCGCGGGCTTCGACACGCTGGCCATCTCGATCGGCACCACACGAAGCACGTTTCAGGCGCTCAACGCGCTGCGCGAATCTGGTGGCATGGCGATGCCGGTCGGCAATTTCGGCCTGATAGCCATGCAGCGGCAGCTTGCGGGCACCGAGGGGGTTTTTGCCGAGCTTGCCTCGGTGACGCCATTTGCGGCTATTGAATCCCTGAGACGGGAGGGCACGATCGCGCAGTCGGACAGAGTCGTTGCCATTGTGACAGCGAGCGGCCTCAAGGACTTGGATCGTTCGACCGGCCCGGCCCACGCACAACAATCGTTTCGGTCAGTTGCAGAAGCCTGGGAACACCTTGCCGGGGACCGTGACTATTTCACGTCCTCTCATGAACAACGCGCGACCAGGATGTCCTGAAGAGGAGATAGAGGCGATCATGGACGGATGCGACTTCTGATCGACTGATGATCCCGTCCGCCACCGGACGGTATTGCGACTTCCAAAAGCTATCCACGAGAGGCAAATTCAACTCGCTTGGCGAGCGGAACCTCGATTCAATAATGAAAGGGGAATTTTCATGCTTGGCAAAACTCTCATCGGCTGGCTCGCAGCCCTCGGCGTCGCAATCGCAACTCAGGCGATGGCTGAGGAAACCCTCAGGGTCGGCGTCACGCCAACCGGGGTGCCGTTCACGTTTGTCGATACCGCAACCCGAAAGCCGACTGGCGCGATGGTCGATCTGGCAAGCGCGATTGCCGCAAACCTTGGCACGACGGCCGACTTCCAGGTAAACGCTTTTCCAGCCCTGATCCCGGCATTGACGACCGACAAGATCAATCTGATTTCCGCCAGCATGTTCATAACCGACAAGCGCAAGCAGGTGATCAATTTCAGCACGCCGATTTACGCCTATGGCGAGGCGATGTTTGTTGCTGCCGGCGACAGCAAGAACTACACGATCGAAGAGCTGAGAGGTGAGACCGTCGGGGCGCAGATCGGCTCGACCTACGCCGATGCTCTGGAAGCGCTTGGCGTCTTCGGTCAAGTCAAGCTCTACGACTCAATCGCTGACATGATGCGTGATGTAGTCCTGGGCCGCATCAAGGCCGGCTTTGGTGACGCCCCGATCGTCGCTTATCAGCTTTCAAAAAACCCCGACCTGGGTGTTCGCCTCGTCGACGGCTATCGGCCGATGAAAAAAGGCGAAGTCGCGTTGGCGGTTGCCAAGGAAAATCCACTGCTTCTCGAAAAGGTGAATGCCTCCATCGCCAAGCTGAAGGAAAGCGGCGAATTCAGCCGAATTTTTTCCAAATATGGCCTCTGAAGCCATCCCCTCGAGCTCGAAACAAGCACCGGCTGGCAGGACCATAGGATCGCATCGCAATGACCGGCCCTGACGGCCGGGAACGTGCCAAGAGGAAGCCGGCCATGACCAATTTCATCGCGCACGCAAGGGAATATCTACCGCTTCTTCTTCAAGGCGTTTGGCTGACCGTCATGATAACCGTTCTTGCGCTGTGTCTGGCGACGGCGCTCGGCCTTGTATGGGCGCTGTTCAGGACATCGGGGATACGCTGTCTCGCCGTGCCGACGCAGCTGCTTGTCGACTTCGTGCGCGGCATACCACTGCTGGTGGTTCTCTTTTATATCTACTTTGTCGCGCCCGAGATCGGCATCAACCTGACCGCGCTCCAGGCCGGCACGATCGGGCTGGGCCTGGCTCACTCCTGCTATCTCGGGGAAACCTTCCGCGCGGGCATCGAGGCGGTCCACAAGGGTCAGGTCGAAGCGGCAAAATCGATCGGGATGAAGCGTCCGATGATGATGCGCCGCGTCGTGCTGCCGCAGGCGGTCAAGATCATCCTGCCGCCTTACGCCAACAACATGATCATGCTGCTGAAGGACTCCTCGCTTGTGTCGGTGATTTCGGTTCAGGAGTTGACCATGCAGGGTAAGATGCTTGCGTCGTCCACTTTCGACAACATGACAGTTTTTACCTTGGTGGCACTGCTTTACCTGTGCCTGACGGTTCCGCTGAACCTGCTTATGCGCAGAGTCGAGAGCTATCTTGGGGCGACGGGATGATCACCTTCGATGACGTGCACAAGTCCTTCGGCGCCCATGAAGTCCTCAAGGGAATCAACGCCGAGATCGCCAAGGGGCAGGTCGTATGTTTGATCGGGCCCTCGGGTTCCGGCAAATCGACGCTTCTACGATGTGTGAACGGACTTGAGACCTATCAGCGCGGTCGCATCAGCATCGACGGCACCGTGGTGGATGCCGCCTCGCCGCAGGTTCACGCCATCTGCACCCGTGTTTCCATGGTCTTCCAACGCTTCAACCTGTTTCCGCATCGCACAGCGCTGGAAAACGTCATGGAAGGGCCGCTCTACGTGCTGAAGGAAAACAGGAACCAGGCTCGCGAGCGCGCCATGGCATTGCTCAATCGCGTCGGCCTGACCGACAAGACGAATGCCTATCCCGCGTCATTGTCGGGCGGCCAACAGCAGCGCGTAGCCATCGCCCGCGCCCTGGCGATGCGCCCACAGGCCATTCTTTTCGACGAGCCCACCTCAGCACTCGACCCGGAAACAGTCGGCGAGGTCCTGCAGGTCATGCGCGCGCTCGCAGACGAGAACATGACCATGCTCGTGGTTACGCACGAAATTCAGTTCGCCCGCGAGGTCTCCGATAGCGTCCTCTTTCTCGACGGCGGCCGGATCGTTGAGCAAGGCCCGGCCAAGGAGCTACTTCGACATCCGAAACACGAACGCACTAGGGATTTTCTTCACCGGGTCATGCACCCTGTGTAACTGCTGGCCGATGTTGGCTTTGTCGCCTAGCCTGAATTCGGACCTGTCACAGCGTAGGGGGCAGGCCGTCCGCCGCCGCGAGGACGGCGTTTAAAGTTCTGCGGTTCCAAGGGAATCTCGTCCATGCCGTCTCTTCAGCCGGACGAATTTGCGTGAGAACAGTTGGTTCAAGAGGAATGGGGATTGGCCAATCCTTCAAACCGGCGAGCCAGTCGGGGTTGTAGACTGTATCGGAATGACGATGCCCTTCATCTGGCATTATCACGACGGTGGAGGCTTCCGGATTTTGCCTGGCGAACCAGGCGGCGACCAAGGCTGCGGCGCCGCTGGTCGGACCCATGAACAGCCCGTGATCGCGAAACAGTCCGTGCGCCATAGCGTAAGCCGGCAATGCGCCCACCCAATGAATGTCGTCGATCATCTCATGACGAACATTGTCCGGCAAAACGCTGTTGCCGAGCCCGCGCAGCATGCGACGTCCGACAGGCTGGCCAAAGAGCATGCTTCTGTGGGTATCGACAGCAATCATCCTGAGATCAGGAAAGAGCTCACGAAGAAAGCCTCCGGTTCCACAAAGCGATCCCCCAGTGCCCACGCAGCCGACGAGGCAATCGATACGGCCGAATGATCGCACAACGAGGTCGGCGAGACGCGCGTAGGCAAGGCGGTTTTCCGGACTGTCGTATTGCCGAGGCCAATACGTGCCCGGACTATCTTGCAGGGTCTGGTGAAGATACTCGAGCCGACCGCGCTGATTGCCGTCTCCCTGAGGATCGTCGATGGCCATGACTTTGGCACCAAGTTGTTCCAGACGCCGCCTGAGTTTCAGGTCGATGAGGCTGGAGGCCGTGACAAGTGTCAGCGCATAGCCACGAACCGCGGCCAGCATAGCGATGGCGAGGCCGAATGTGCCCGACGTCGTTTCGATGATGTGACCTTCCCGCCTGAGGCGCCCTGACGCTTCCGCCTGATCGACCATGAACCGGGCGGGGATCAGCTTCATGAGGGAAAAGCAGGCGGCGTTGAGGTTGGGTGCGAGTTGGGCAAAACGCGGCGTCTCGTAGGCGCGTAAATAGTCTGGCGCCGCGCTCACTGGATTAGCCCCGTTTCGGCATTAAGGGCAAACGTGTGGACGTCCTGGAGGCCTGCGCCGCTCACCTCCCTAGCGAGCTCAGCAGCACGCATGGCCGCCCTGGGTGCGTTGGCATCCAGAAGAATGCCGATCAACGTGCCACTGTGGGCCACCTGCACACCGCACGCGCCATGCGCCCGTGCTATATCCAAAACGGTGTTGAAGGATGCCTTCGGCAGGTGCCTCTGGCTGATACTGGCGCTGATGGTTGCGACACGTCCAAGCAGGCGGGGATCTTGTTGCCGGATGGAGCGGAGCGCCAGTCCCCGCAGAACACGGAACAGCCCGATTTCCTCACCATC
Source organism: Mesorhizobium sp. M0166 (assembly GCF_040322255.1). NCBI lineage: Bacteria > Pseudomonadati > Pseudomonadota > Alphaproteobacteria > Hyphomicrobiales > Phyllobacteriaceae > Mesorhizobium > Mesorhizobium sp. M0166. The sequence goes on from NZ_JAMYTD010000033.1 coordinate 31,430, forward strand.
ATAGCGTGCCCGCGGCATGCTTAGCGTATCGATCGGCCGGGCACTGCCGTCCCTGAAACCCACCAAGAGAAGGGGCGGGAACTCGCCACCGAAGTGTTCGATCGTACGGCCCTCCCGGTGGGCGAAGAGGATAGGTTGGTCGCCGTAGGCAATGGCGTCGCTTGCGCCTTCCGCGGCCACCGCCAGTCGCGCAATTGTTGACTGGCGCAGCGTGAGGCCTGCTGCAGCTGCCACCGCACGAATTGCAGCAATGACGTCTGCGGTCGAGGAGCCATAGCCGTGCCCGATCATAATAGGGCTTTCGATCGTAAGTTCTCCACCTCCTCCAGCTACTCCGATATGCTGCAGCGTGAGGGCCGCGGCGCGTGCCGCTTTGGTCCGGTTTGCAGGCCGCGGTCGAATCCCAATTTGTTCATGCGGCCAGAAAGTCGCTAGCGACTCTTGCGAAGGGAGCGGCAGGGTTACGAGTCCGCGACAAAGCCTTCCGTTTTCCCCCTCAAAGACGCCTTGGAGGAATTCCCCATGATGGGCGTGCGCTCGTCCGACTCCTACCGCCAGAGGCAGCCTGATAGTCTCGTTGTTGATGTTGCTCGAATTTGTCCGATGGCCGGATCTCGGCATCCCCATCTTTGTCACCGCGTCATCTCCTCACCTGGACTTTGGCAGATGATGCGTATGACTGATCCATGCTGTCACTCGCCAAATCTTGGTAGCGCCACTGGCGGCGCATCATGCAAAGATACCGACAAGATCGCCCCATCAATTGGACCGCTTACCCCGTTCGCTCAGGTGCTAACCAAATCTAGCGATTGTTGCTGACGGATCGCCTCGCCTGCCCTATTGGCGTCGGCATGGCGAGGCGCTGTTTCCGACCGGTGGAAGAACGACAAGCCACCGTCGATCGAGAAGTTCGTGGAGACTTTCCGCGACGATTACGAATGCGCCAATTACCTCTTCAAAAAGCGCTGGCCGGGCGGCTTCGCATGCCCACGCTGCGTTCCAGGAAAACATGCCTCGAGGGGCGGCCGTGGCTTTTCGAATGCGCGGGCAAAGGGGAGAGGCCTGGATGCCGCAAGCAGACCTCGGTGATCGCCGGGACGGTTATGCAGGGCACGCACCTGCCGCTGCGCAAGTGGTTCCTGGCTGCGTACCTGATGGCGACGCATTCCAACTCCATTTCGGCGCTGCAGCTCCAGCCTAAGCTGGGCTTCTCCTACAAAACCGCCTGGCTGGTGCTCCACAAGCTCAGGCGGCAATGGTGAACCCCAACCGACACCGCTTTCCGGAGCTGTCGACGTGGACGAGTCCGCCATCCCGTATCGGCGCAAGGAGGACGCGCTGGAGAGGGGTGGCGGGAGCAGCACAGCCAACCAGATATGGATCGCTGGAGCGGTCGAGACAGTCGGCAACCATGGCGTCGGACGCATCAGGCTCGCGCGCATCGCGGGCCGGGCGGCTCAAAGCATCGTTCCGTTCGTGGTAGCGAACACCCTTCCCGGAGCGGCGTTGCAGACGGACTCCCTTGCCTCGTACGACAAGGTGCCCGGCCGTCGTCTCAGGAGGGGCAATCTAAGCAATAGGACCATGCCTGCCCGCATCGTTTTCAAGTGGATTCACGTCGTTTTTGCGAACCTGAAGCGCTGGGCGCTGGCACATTCCATGGCTTCCGGGAAAAAGCAACTCGACGCCTACCTCGGCGAGTTCGCTTTCCGCTGGAACCGGCGGCGCCATTTTCACAGCGCAATGGACACGATGCTCGGGATAGGCCAGCGACTCGAGCCCGTCACCTACCGCGGCATCGTCGGCGATACGACGCAGTGGAAGAAAGAGCACATCGGCGAAATCCTCAAGATGTGCCACCCGAACAAACGGATAATCGTGGAGGATCTCGCGAGCTACTACCGCGTCCACAGGATGAAGGTACTGGAGGAACTCACCTGGTGGGTGGGTCGCCTCAAGGAGGAGGATCCTGACGCGAATGGCGGCTTCCAATGGGATTTCGACGGCGTGCGAGAGTTCGATGAGCGGCGCCATTGCACGCGCCGGAAGGCGGAGGGGCCAGTGCTGGCGCTGCGGCGGCCAGGCGAGGAACGGCTGACGGGAAGGCGCTAGAGCGGGCCGGAGCGGATACTGGCGTTGCCTCCCGTCCGGCGGCCCGCTATCGCGTTGGCGGCCGAGTAGCCGCGCGCTGGAGTGGCTGTTCCGACGGCCCCTGGCTAGGGCGACGGGGCAGCCACTTCGTCCTCCATGTCGAGGGATTCTTCGACTGCCCTTGGGTTCCGGGCAATGGTCCATAGGAGCGTATTCGCCGCCGCATCCGGTTCCGAGCGACCTTGCTCCCAGTTTCGAAGCGTTGCCAGATCGAGGCCATACCTCACGGAGAACGCCTCCTGGGACAGCTTCGTGCGATCCCGGACTTCGCGAACGCTTATCGGCCGCGGCGCATGAACCTTCGCGATCACTCCTGCGGACGAGAGTTCATCCTTCAGTGCCCGAAGGTCGTCGACGCAAGGAACCGTCACGAATGCCTTGCCTTGATCAACCATCGCCGTGAGGACCGCGTGGGCCGTCCTCAGCGGCAGCTGTCTTCTGACGAGAGCCCGAGCAGCCTCAGGAGTATTCGCGCCGTGTAGAAAGCTGAGGCTCAGCCGGACGGGAGAGCCTGACGACACCCGGACGACGTCCCGGGTTCGCACCCGTTGTCCGAACCGCTCCATGAACTTCGATGTAGTCGACATTAAGCTTCTCCGCGATCATTCGACCGAGCTTGCGCAATTTGGACCAACCCCACTGGACCTGGGCATCGCCCCCAATATGGAGGTCACGGACCACCAGATGGTTGCTGCCCATGTCCACGTCCCCCAAGAGCTGAAGCACGCCATCGGGCGTGACGACATCAAAGAGGAGGCATGGGTCCTCCGAAATGTCAGTGTCCAGAATGAGTTCGATGTCATCGGGCTGCACACGCGATCTCTACGCAAGTTGCTTATAGCAAGTATGTCGGGTGCTGGCGAGCGTCAAGGCCTAACCGATCCCCGCTTGGCGGGGTGCTGGCAACGTCCGAATCGTGCCACCTTGGCCCAGTCTACGCTAATCGACCGGGAGAAGGGGACAGATGCCGCACCATATATTGTGGCCACCTGAGCGAACGGGATAAGCGGTCCAATTGGTACGTCAAATACTGGACTAGATACAGCAACACTCCCAGAGCGCGGTTGGCCATGCGGACAACCGTTCCGAAACCAGTGCGCCATGGACCGTGTCTTCATCATTGTTCTTGTAAGGAGGGTTGGACTGCTCACCCTGTGTCAATACTGAGATTTGGCGATAGCCCGCAGCGGCCAAAAGCGCTCAAACGCGTCTTGTCGCCAACTTGACTTTGAGCAGTGATGCGGAGTTCCATCCAACTTGCGACCCTCAATTATGCACTTGTGGTCGCGGAGGAGGGCAGCTTTCTTCGCGCCTCCCGACGCACAGGGATCGATCACACCGCGCTCAGCCGGCGCATCCGCGACCTGGAATTCGCGGTAGGTACGAGGATATTCCATCGCCATGCTCGCGGCGTCGGCCCAACCCCGGCCGGCGAACGCTTCCTGGAGCGTCTGCGCTCCGTGCTGCTCGAGCTCGACAACACGCTCACTCTGGCCAGGTCCGGCACCAAAGATGACCAACAAAAACTTTCCATCGGCTCCAACGGGATCATCCTCGCCGGGCGAGCCTTGGATGCAATCATCGAGTTCGGGCAATCTCATCCCAATGTGACCGTCAGCTTGACGGAGAGTCCTTACCCTTCGCCTGAGGCTGCTCTGGGTGCCACCCAGGTCGACGTGGTCGTGACCTCCTCCTCCCGGTTTACCGGCGGCGCGTTCGAATTGACGCTGTGGAAAGACACTCTGGCTGTCGTTCTTGCCTCAAATCATTCCCTCGCCAGCCGTTCCCTGATCGAGTGGCACGAGTTGCACCAGGAGACGTTGCTGGTGCGCAGGGGCGAAGCATTTCAGCTCGCCGACGCTGTTGGACGCGGCGTGGAGCTTCCTCCAATCGTCGAACATCACGTCAGTGCGGGCATCCTTTTGCGCCTTGTCGGAAACGGGCTTGGAGTCGCACTGATCCACGATCGAGATGCCGACAGTGTTCCTCAGGATGCGGTCTGTCGCAAGCTGCGGATCGGCGGCAAACCAATCCAGATATCCAGTTTGGCCCGCTGGCGCCCCGACAACGCCAACCCTGCCCTGCCGACCTTCATCTCATTCCTGCGCGATCGGTATTCGTGCTGACGGTCATCCGACCGGCATGACCCGAACAGTCGACCGGTTTCGGCGTGCGTTGGGGCCTGGCGAACGAACGCTCTCGTTTCAGCATCGGTGCAGTCGATCCGGCTTTGCGAAAGTCCGCGATTTCCCAAGCGGTGCGATCGACGAGGCAACTAAAGCCGTTCGTCCCTTGCCGGGAAAGGTGATGGCCCGACTTGGGGTCAAGGAGATAAACGGATCCTTCGTCCCGCACAATTGGCAGCAATGCGCTCAAGGCAAATTCCGTTTCGAGCTTCGCCGGCAACGCATCGAGCATTGTCTCGGTGGCTTTTGGCTCGGCCGATGCCTTTCGAATTTGCGTTTGTCGCTCTCCGATGGAGAGTTTTTCGCGATAGATCGTGCGAAACCCGCCAAACTTCCGGATGATGGGGGAGTTGCTAACTTCTCGAAACGGTTCGGGCCTTCAACTCTGCTCTGTCTGCCGGCTGATCCGACCAATATCCTCGAACGCCGAGCGGATTTGGGGCCAGGGAAACTCCGCATCGCCCTCAGACGACTGACCTTCCTTGAGCACTGCATCAAGCTTGGCTGCCACACCGGCAACGGTAGTGGCAGGCGTTTCGGACAATACCTTGAGCAACTCCTCCGCTTGGTCGGCCGCCTCGCGTTCAGCAAGCATCGCGGCGGAATACCCAATTTCCTTGTCGGCGGCATCCCAGCGCGCCTGATGGGCCGCAAAGTCGGCTTCAGCCTTCGTGCGGGCCGCCGCGTGGATAGGCTCGGCGCCTACCACTTCGCTAAGTTCCTTAAGTGAATGTAGCGTCACCCTATCGCCGTTCGACTGCAGGATCACCGCACACGGAAAGCCAACAGTCTCGGCAAGCGTCCGCTCCAGCCGCTGTTGCTCTCGGCAAAGTCGTTCGGTCAAGTTGTGGGCATCCCGCCACTTGCGCCACGCCGTTAAAGCAGGATCGGCGCGCTCGTCCTTTTCCAAGTCTTCGCGCGCGGGCTCCGTTGGCTGTGGTCCCACCATTGCAATTGCCGTTCGCGCAACGACCCTCTTGCGCGTGACGAAAGACAAAGTCGTGTTATTGTCGGAATCACCCATGATCCGAGCTCCTGACAGCTTTGGTTGTGGTTAGGCCGAACGACGTGTTGACGCACGTCGTTCGGCTGCGAAGCGCAACCACGATTTACGTACATACCGTACATTACGGACAGACCGATTGTCAAACACGCCTGACCCTGTTGACACCAAAACTGAGCGCTTCGAGTTGCGACTCTCGAGCGACTTGCTTGCTCGCGTTGACGAATGGCGTCGAAAGCAGCCCGATCTTCCCAGTAGATCGGAGGCGTTCCGCCGGCTGGTGGAGGTTGGGCTAGCCGCTAGATAGTTGGGCGATCCAGTACTGCCTATCTCGCTTGCCAGCCGCCGGGGCAAGGGGCGTCGATCTGTGTTCGGTCACTTTAGCCGCATTTGAGGACAACCGTCATTCTGCAAACCGAGTCACGTCCATTCCAAGAGAATTCCATGGTCTGCCTCCGGCGCTGTTTCACCGGCGCAGAATGTGCAGCCGAGTCGCCACCCCCTGCCTGACCCATGCAGCGCTACAAGGGCCTTGGTGAAATGGACGCCGAGCAGCTCTGGGAAGCGATACTCTACTCGAATGTCCGCTCGCTCTTACAGATCAAGGTCAACGACGCGACCGATGCGGACTCATTGTTTTCGCGACTGATGGGCGACGAGGCCGAGCCAAGGAGCGAATTCATCCAGGAAAACGCACTGTCGGTTGCCAATCTGGATATCTGAGCCGCGATCCAGAATACCTAACCGGAAGGCACGAAGTGCATCCTGGCGCATCATGGCGGCTGCTGCATCGCAACAAAGATGACCGAGGAACACCCGGAACGGAAAGTCTTTCAAGGCATTGTAGTTAATCACAATCGCCGCAGGAGGCATCCATGGGACGTGGCATTTTGCTCTGGCTTCTCGGAGTCCCGATTCCGATCATTATTCTGATTATGCTGTTTGCAAGGTAGGGGGCTTCCATGCCGTCCACCCTAACGACTGTCGACGTTTCCGCACCGACGGAATCCTCTTCCCCCGCCGTCAGCTGGGGACCAATCGTCGCCGGCGCCTTTGCTGCGTCGACGCTTACCTTCATTCTGATGCTGCTCGGCTCCGGGCTTGGGCTGAGCATGGTGTCGCCATGGTCAGGTTCGGGTGCGTCAGTCACCACTTTCGCCGTTTCCACCGCCGTTTGGCTCATCATCGTGCAATGGCTATCTTCCGCTCTCGGCGGCTACCTTGCCGGGCGCCTGCGTACAAAATGGGTCGGCATCCACACCGATGAAGTCTTCTTCCGCGATACCGCTCACGGCTTCCTGGCCTGGGCGCTGGCGACGCTGCTCGTCGCCGGCGTGCTCGGCACAGCGCTTTCGGCCGCGATCGGCACCGGAGTCCAGGCTGCTTCGACTGTCGCATCCGGTGCGGCAATGGGGGCGTCTGCGGGGGCTGCTGCAAACGCCGGTGGCGCCTCGACTGACAACGCCACGTCGTATTTCGTCGATACGCTGTTCCGCCCGGCCGATCCGGCAAGGCTCGCTGCCGCCAGTCCGGAGAGCGACGCTGCGGCAACGGCGCAGGCATCGCGCATTCTGATCGCGAGTGCCGCAGCAGGCGAAATATCGGCCGACGACAAGACCTATCTGTCGCGGCTGGTGGCCGCCCGCACAGGTCTGTCCGAAGCCGATGCCACCGCTCGTGTCGATGCAGTAATCGCCAAAGCGCAGGACGCCAAGGTTAAGGCCCAGCAGGCGGCCGACACCGCCAGAAAGGCAGGCGCCACCTTCTCACTGATTGGCGCGCTGTCGCTGGTCGTCGGGGCCTTCATTGCGAGCGCGGCTGCAGCACTTGGCGGCAGGCAGCGCGACGATGAGGAAGCGATTTTCCTGACCAATCGTTGATCGGTGGCTTATGCAAGTTCGATCGTAAGGCCTGCCCGTCGATTTGATGGCGGATGACTAGTGGGCCGAGCATTCCGAGGCATGGTTGTACGGGCTTCGACGGCCTGCCGATTGGCGGTGAGCCAAAGCCGGTCAGCGATACGCTGGAAGGCGACCCCGACGAGGTTGAGGTGGTCCAGCGCCAACCTTGAAAGGCGCATTGCGCCACGCCTTTCACGCGCCGCACAGGTTAGTCCTCCTACAAGAAACTCGGTACGGGGCGACGAAGCGGGCCGGTGGCCACCCCGGCAACCAGGCGAAGGCGCCCTATCTGAATTCCGATGCGCGAATGCGTCGATCAAGCTTGCCCAACATCATATTCGTGCATCCCGACCTTCTTCACCTGAGCCCGCAGTTCGGCTGGTGGGGCGATGCACTTCGAAAAGCTTCCAGGAACCGCAGTCGATCGCGAATTGCAGAACCGTTCAACGACCTATGGGGCCGGGACCGGACTGTCAGCTTTCAAGATGACTGGACAAGATAGCCGGCCCTTGCGTGCAGGCTCGTCTGACCGCTGTGCGGCGCTTTGCTGCCATTCGAAGGATGGGAGATGAAGGTCTCCAATCAGGCGCAAAACTGCCGTTCCCTTCGTAATAGATATAAGCCGGCTTCAATTCAGAACCGACCTCGGCCAAGGCCTATCTTCGAGCCAAGACGACCTTCGTTGCATGTGATTGGGCAAACGGGCCGACTTCCTCGGTCGGCTATTGTCAAGCCGCCTGGGTTTTCATGTCTTCGCCGCTAACCATTTTTGTCACAGCGGAGAAATCGAGCTTGCCTGAGCCCAGGACAGGCACTTTCGCAACGACGCGCACCTCGGCCGGCACCATCAGGTCCATGGCGCCGTTCGCCTTGGCGAAGGCCAGGAATTCGGCACGCGTAGCGTTGGCCGCCTCGGTAATGAGGACCAGCTTTTCGCCCTTGCGCGCATCTGGCAGGGCGGCGACCGCCGAGAGCGAGCCTTTCCACAATTCACCCGCCAGCGCCTCGACGGCGGCCAGCGAGATCATCTCGCCACCGATCTTGGCAAAGCGCTTGGCGCGGCCGCGAATAGTGATGAAGCCGACGTCGTCGACGGCGACGACGTCGCCGGTGTCATGCCAGCCGTCTTCGAGCGGCTCGAGCACGCCCGGCTTCTCGGTGCGCAGATAGCCTGCCATGACGTTGGGCCCCCGCACGAACAGCCGTCCGCCATCCTCGACGCCAGGCACCGGGTCCAGGCGATACTCCATACCCGGCATGATTTTGCCGACACTGCCGGATCGGTTGTACATCGGCGTGTTGATGGAGATCACGGGCGCGGTTTCGGTCACGCCATAGCCTTCGAGGATGCGCAGGCCAAACTTTTCCATGTAGGTGGCGCGGGTCGAAGGCTTGACCGGTTCCGCTCCGGCAAAGCAATAGCGCACTGAGCGGAAGTCGTAAGGGTGTGCGGTGCGGGCATAGCCGGCAAGAAACGTATCGGTGCCGAAGATGATCGTTGCGTTCGAGGCGTAAACCAACTCCGGCACGATCCGGTAGTGCAACGGCGAGGGGTAGAAATAGACCGGCACGCCCGAGATCAGCGGCAGCACTGTGCCCGCCGTCATGCCGAAGGAATGGAAGATCGGCAGCACATTGAAGACCTTGTCGCCCGAATGGAAGTCGATACGCGAGGCCGCCTGCGCGGCATTGGCCAGGATGTTGCGGTGGGTGAGCACCACGCCCTTCGGCGTGCCTTCGGAACCTGAGGTGAACAGGATCACCGCTGGATCTTCGGACTTGCGGGCGACCCGGGGTGCGCTTTTGCGCAAAAGGGCGAGCAGCTTGTCCTTGAGACCAATGGTGGCCCGCAGATCATCGAGCCAAACGATGTCGACCGATCGGCCGAGTTCCTCGATCACGGCGCCGAGTTTCGCTTGTTCGACAAAGGCGCGCGAGGTCAGCACCGTGCGCACCTCGGCGGCTTTGCAAGCGGAGACGATGTTGGCTGCACCGGCAGTGAAGTTCATCATCGCCGGAACCTTGCCGGCCGACATGACGCCGAGCAGAGTCGCGCAGGCGCCGTTAGCGTTGGGTAGCATGATACCGAGCGTCTGCTGGCCGGCAAACAGATTCTTGAATTTCTCGCCAAGTATGGCGGCGGCTGTCAGCAGCTTGCCGTAGCTCAGCGAACCGGTGACCGGGTCCTGCACGGCAAGCTGCTTCATGCCGCGTTCGTTCGCCGTCTGGATGATCCTCTCCAGCACGGTCTTGTCGATGTCCTGGGTGCGGAAGACGAGATCCGACATGACCTGGTAGAGGGCAGCGCCCGGGCCGCGGCACGGCGGTTCCGACCCTTCAGATCCTGCGCTACTCGAAGTTTGACGGGCTCCAGAATGGTCACCTTGACCTTCGGGAACAGCCGGCGGCGAACATGCTGCGAGGTCAGCCGCGAAAAATAGCTCTTCTCCAGCCCGTCGATGCGCACGGGCACGACCATCGAGCCGGTCTTGTCGGCCACCATAGCGGCACCGTCATAGACCTTCATCAGGCCGCCGGTCACGGTGATCCGGCCCTCGGGGAAGATGACCAGCGGATCGCCGCCTTGCACGACCTTGATAAGCGTGCGGGTCGACATCGGCTTGGCCGGATTGAGCGGCAGGGCGCGCGCAAGTTTCATGAACGGCTTCATCCACCAGGCCTGGGCGATAGTGTAGTCTATGGCAAACACCGGCTCCTCATCGGTCAGCGTCAAAGCCAGCGGACCGTCGAGAAAACTGACATGGTTGAGCGCCAGGATGGGTGCCGGGCCGGCCGCCTTGAGGTTCTCCAGCCCCTCCACCTCCAGCCGATGGAAGGCTCGGAACAGAATGGAAACGAAATCGCGGAAGGCGTTTGTCGGCAGGTATTTCAGCATCAGCCAGGCCGCGACCACGTTGAGAGCGGCGAGACCGAAAAGGATACCTCCAGTGGAGACGCCCGCTGCTTGAATCGCGGCGACGAATATGCCGCCCACCGTCATGAAGCCTGCATTCACGATGCTCACCGCGGCGACCACGCGAGCGCGGCTGGCTTCGGGCGCCCAGGCTTGCACGGCGGCGAAGGTCGGCACGACAAGAAAGGCGCTGGCAATAGCCATGCCGGCAAGGTCGATCGCAACATGGACCGTGTTTGGTCCCGCGAAGAATGTTGCGAGCGTTTCGGCCCTGGGCGAGGGCTGCATGCTCCAGATGGTCCAGGCCAGGTCCAAGCCGAATAGTGCCATCAACGTCGTGCCAACCGGGGCTGGCAAGAGCACGATGCGGCCCTGCGACATCCATGCAGCTATGGCAGAGCCAATGGCGATTGAGACGGCGAACACCGCTAGATAGGCGGTGACAGCGATTTCTCCGCCACCGAGCGAATCCTTGACCAACGTAGGCAGGATCGAAAGGACGATGGCCCCGATCAGCCAGAACCACGACGTCATCAGTCCGGCGCGCCAGATCCGCTTGTCGGCACGCAGGCCGTTAACCTGTCGCCACGTCGAGCGAAAGATGTTCCTGTCTATAACCAGTTCGGGTGCAGCAGAACCGGTTGACGGAATGTATCGGCTGACAAACCAGCAACCGATGGCGAGGATCATCATCATCGGCCCGAAGACCGAGACACCTATGCCATCGGCCGAAACGACGCCTCCGGCGATAGTGCCGCCGAGGATGGCGGCGAAGGTTGCCGATTCGATCCAGGCATTGGCGCGAGGCAATTCCTTGCGCTCGAGATGGTCCGGCAGGATGCCGTACTTGATTGGTCCGAACAGTGCCGAGATGATGCCGAACATCAGCAACGCCGCCATCAGCACCGGAATAGACGACAGCGCGATCCCGACGACTGCGACAGCAGCTGCGGCAATCTCGGTGAATTTCAGCCGACGGGCGATAAGCGCCTTGTCGAACCGGTCGGCGATCTCGCCACCAAGGGCAGACAGGAGCAGGAAGGGAGCCATGAAGACGGCACCTGCCAGAGTGACCAGTGATGCTGCCGTGTCCGCGGCCAGGGTGAACAGAATAAGGAACACCAGCGTGTTCTTGAGGAAATTGTCGTTGAAGGCGGACAGGAACTGCGTCCAGAAGAGAGGCGCAAACCGCCGTGACGTCATCAGATGACTGTTTGTATGGCCGTTCGTGGCGATTTCCATAGCGGCGACTTCCATTGGGTAGACTGTTGATCCTCGATCAGCGGCCTTGCGCGGATTGAGCTCTTGTAGCGAGAACCCGGTTACACTTCGTTACTGCGGCTCGCATCGATCAGCGGCTTTGGGTCTTGGCGACTTCCGGCCGGTTCATGAACCGGCTTGCCTCTTCCGCCTCTCGCAGGGTTTGGTGATGCTGATCGAGGGATCTTGGAGGCCTGGTCGCGGCCGAACCCATTGGCGGGAGCCCTTGCCCCATGAATTTGATGCGGTCGTCATCCAAGCGGCCATTGCGAAAGTGGCGTGGTCAATGTGTGCAGGCGCTTGAACCCGTGGGAGCGTAGCTGTTGGAGGTTTGGTGCCTTTTGGTTTTAGGTCTAGGTTGGGCCGGCCTTGGTCTGTTTCAGGTTAGATACAATCAAGCCTGTCTCGCGCATAGTTCGGGTCGACCGCTCCACGCGCACCTGCGACCTCCGGCGCGGGCTCGGCATTAGGGCAGTGCAATGCTGCTTTAATGACCGAGATGGGCGCATTGCTGCCGCTAGCTAGCATCCGCTACGAGGATGGGGAAGGACGAGCAGTGCGCTGGAACAGCGCCAAGCTCTGTTCACTTGCTATGCCTAGAAATGTGCATATATTGTGCGTATGAGAGAGGTCGGAGATTTGTTATGACCCAGGCACAGCTCGCACGATCGAAAGTGGTCTCAGGTTTTGTCGACAGTCTGCAGGAGCCGCGAACGCCTTATATCTCGCCGAAGCGCCTGTCGCAGGCGCTGGGCGTCAAGGTGGCCAACCTGGCGCAATTAACCGGCGTCCACCGCAACACGCTCCGTAACCCGTCATCGGAGCGACTGCAGGGTCGGATGCGCGAGATGGTGAAGGTGATTTCGGCCGCAACGGAACTCACCGGCGACATCAAGAAGGCGATCTTTTGGTACCGCAATGAACCGATTGCCGACTATGGCCATCGCACGGCTGCCGAACTCGTCGCGGACGGCCAGGTCGAGGCGGTTCTGGCCTTTATCCGAGATCTCGAGAACGGGGCGCGCGGGTGAAGGTCACCCGCGTCGGGCCGGACGAGATCTTCCATCGCTATCTGACACCCAAATGGGCCTTCCTGCCCACCAGCGGTGCAGGCGCAGCGATCGACGGCGGTCGTTTCAACCGGCCAGGCGTCGAAGCGCTTTACTTATCCCTCGCCCCTCAGACAGCGTTGGAGGAATACAAGCAGGGCGCCAGCATCACCCCGCCGGCCACTCTTGCCGCCTACAAAATCACGCTTTCCGAGGTCGCCGATCTTTCGCAGGGGTTCGATCCAAATGCCTGGGATAGTGACTGGAAGGAATGGGATTGTGGCTGGCGCCAGATCGCTCGCATTGACAGAAAGATACCTTCATCCTGGAAGCTTGGGGACCTGGTCATTACAACCGGGCTTCGCGGTATCCTGTTTCCGTCGCTGCGCCATGCCGGCGGCACCAACTTGGTGATCTTTTCAGCCAACCTGGTCGAAGGCGACAAGGTCGCGGTCCATGATCCCGATCACCGGCTGCCGCACGATCAGTCATCGTGGCCCTGAGTTGCTAGCTGTCGTAAGCAACCCGTTTTTCGATCAGTACAGAGCGCCTCATCCTCAACGACGCCTGTCGTTGGCTCGCCCTCTTCGCCGTCGCTTCCCCCGGCTAAGACCGATCGGTATATCCTCGGCCAGCAGCTTCTCCTTCGACAGCAGCCCTGCGTACTCGAGAGCCGGTAGCTGGCGCAGCGTGTCGAGCCCGAACTGCGACAGGAAAGTCTTCGTCGTCACCTAGGTCTGTGGCGCGCCTGGCTGCGGGTCGCGCGATCCCGAGGCGATAAGGTCCTGCGCGCGCACACGCCGATCAGGTCGCGCGACACCTCCTTGCCGAAAAAAGCTCGACAACTCACCCCGGGTGGTCGGCTGGAAATAGGCAATGCACATCAGCACAAGAGCCTCCGCCTGCGACAGTTCTTTTGACCCCTCTCTCGCAGTGCCGCCAAAGGCAGCGTGGGTGATATCTCCAAAGACCTTCTTGGCGCGGTGCTGCCGGCCGGCGACTGCGACCAGTTCGTAGCGGCGCTTGGCGAGCTCGGCGCGGATCTCGTCGGTGACCAGGTCGAGATCGCAGCTTTTGCCGACGACGCGTGCCAGCACCTTTCGTGTCACGTGTTCGCTGGCGGCGAAAACGACCGCTTCGACGCAGAGCGTCCATTCGCGCCAGCGCACATCGGCCGGCAGGTGCTCCAGTTCAATGTCCACCAATGCCGGCTGATCGCTTGCCTTGAGGCGGGCGGAGGCTTCGGCCATCGCTAGAGCCCAAACAGTCGGAACGAGGCGCGGCCGGTGAGCTCGCGCACGGTGGGACAGCTCGGCGGCCAGGCGGCACGCCTCCGCCGCCGCTTGAACCAGGGCCCGGCAAAACCGCCCGCTCAAGGGGGGCTCTCTTCAACGTCCGCTTAAAAGTGTCGGCCTTGTGTTTGTCGCTGCGATCACGATTCGCGCCAGATCGCGAAGGTGTGCCCCCCGCAGACGGCGACCGGCATAGACGTCTCGCTCATCTGCGTCCACTAGACTAGCCGCGGCACACAACCCCGCGATAGACCCGCTCCATGCGGACGGGGAGCAGACGATGATCGCGTGTGATTGGAGAAGGTGCGGGGTGGCTCTCTGTGCAGACTACCATCAGACCGATCGCTGGCTTTCATTATGCTGACTTCGTGTCAGAACGCATTCGGCCAAATGCCCTGTCCGTTGCCATGAAGCGTGCCAGCATCGGCGCGATCAGCTTTGTCGGATCTGCGATTGTCTGGCCGCTTTCACGGCCAAGCACATCGGCATAAGCGACAAGGTCGCGATGAACGGCGGCAGGCAGTTCGACCGTGATCTTGACCGGACGGTCATCGGGAATGGAGGAAAGTCTCAGCTTGGTCATGATGGATCCTTCGCGCCGTACGGCGCCAGCACCAGGTCGTGATTGACGATGACGCGAACCGGGAAACCGGGCCGCACGGTGAGCGTCGGCTGGACGTTGAGCTGATTGCGCACGAGCTGCTGGCCAATATCGGAGGCCGAACCCTGCGCGCTTTCGCGGATGGCCTTGGCGATTTCGCTTTCATCGTCGCTGGACCCAAGCGATGTCCCAATGCCCAGCAATGTCGAGAGTGCGGCGGCACGGAACATCTGGCCCCAATGATGGTCAACCTCGTCTTCAAGCCCGGAAAATCCTTCAGCATCTGCGCCCTGCTGGCGCTCCAGAACGATTGAAGTGCCGTCAGGCATGATCAGCCGGTTCCAGACCAGCAGCACGCGCGACTGGCCGAAGGCGACGTGGCTGTCGTACTGGCCGATCAGCCTCGCACCCTGCGGGATCAGGAGATGGGATCCTGTCGGGCTGTCGTAGACATTTTCCGTAACCTGAGCGGTGATATCGCCAGGCAGGTCGGAGCGGATGCCGGTGATAAGGGCAGCCGGAATGACGGTGCCGGCTTGCACCACATAGGGCGAGGCCTTCTCGGCGAGCCGATCGGGGCTGACAGTGCGACGGTCTGGCTCGGCATTGACGAAGGCGAGCTTGCCATCCTGCATGTTTTGCGCGGCACCAGGATCGATCGGTGGCGTCCGGGGAGGCAGAGTCAGACCAGATTGGGTGTCCGGTTCCGTGACTCTGCTGCCAGCACCCTGTCGTACCGGATCAGCTCTCGTGCTCGTATCGGTGAAAAGCTTCGCCACGCGTGCGGCCTCAATCTCGGCAAGTCGGCGCTGCTCCTCCGGATCGGTGCGCGGTCCACTGACATTGGATGCCCCATCCGGCTGGTCGCGTTCCTGAGCACGCAAGATCGGCCGGCCCAAATCGCCAGGCAGAGCGGGGCCGAGTTGCGGAACACCGGCATAGTCCTTCGGCAGCTTCTGTAGCCCGTCGGCCGTTGAGCGGTTTTCGGTGGTGAAGAGCTCGGGCGGCTGTTCGGTCCCACGCTGTCTGGTGTCGAGCGCCCAAATCAACGTGCCGAGGATCGCAGCGCTGGCAACTCCACCAAGGCCTATCAGCACCTTGCGCGACAGTCGCGTGACGCTCGCCGGTTCTGGCCGCAGGCGCAGTTCCGCTCGAATGTCCTGGTTGGGTGCGTTTGCAGGGTCGCTCATCGCAAAAGCCTCGTGCTGGGCGAGGTTTGTTTGCCGTCCGTGCGTACGATGCGGACGCGCTTTTCACTTGTTTTGTCGCCGAGCCTCAGTTCAGCGGCGGCAAACAGCCGATCCACGACATAGTAATTCTGGCGAGCACGGTAGTTGACCAGTTCGGAGCCCCCCGATGGGCCGATGACGAAGAGCGGCGGCATTTCGCCCTGCCCTATGCCTGACGGGAACTCGATATAGACTTTTGCACCGTCGTCGAAGGCGCGAAGCGGTCGCCAGGGTGCTGCGTCGCCTTCGATGCGGTAGCGGAAATTCAACTTCTGGATGTCGACGCCGGACGCAACCGGCTGTGCGGCGGAAGCCTGCGCGTTCTGCCGCCGCAGCGCAATCAGCTGGTCCTGCGGATACTGCCAGGAGACCGAGGCCATGTAGGTCTTTTCGGTCGAGCGCAGCTCGAGATGATAGGTGCGGCGATCGCTGTTGATGACGAGATTGGTCTGGAGATCCGGCCGTGTCGGCTTCACAAGAATATGGACCTGTTGGCGCTCCCCTGCCCCGCTTTGTGTGTCGCCAATGATCCAGCGCACCGTGTCGCCGGCGGCCACAGGCCCGGAGCCGACAAGCTGCTCGCCGGGCTGCAAGGCGATGTCGGTGACCTGGCCGGGCGCGGCATAGATCTGGTAGAGCGCGCCCTCACTCCAGGGATAGAGCTGGATGGCATTGACGAACCCGTCGCGAACCGGCTGCATTCTAGCTGCCTCGTTCGCCTGGCTGATCCGCTGCTTCGGATCGGTCGGCTCCGGCTCTACCTTCGCGGCGTCGACCGGTTTCAACTGACCCGGCAGCGGAAGCGGTTTCGGCACTTCCACCACCTTCACCGGACCAGGCAGGTCGACCTTGCGCACGGCCGGCACCGCATCGTCATAGGCGATCTGCGGCGGAATGTATTTCTTCGATGCACAGCCGGCGAGCGCCGTTGCCGACAGGAGTGCCAGGGCAAATATACGTGCCTTGGGCGCATTGCGCGTGTCCGGTCTCGCCGATCTTCTTGTACGTGCCGCACGCATCATGAAAGCTCCTTCGACCAGCTGATGGCGTTGACATAGACGCCGAGCGGATTGGCTTTCAGCCGGTCGGCGTTGCGGGGTTGTTGGATCACGATCGTGAGGATTGCGGTCCAGCGCTCGGTGCCGGCCAGGTTGCCGTTCTCGTAGCGGCGCTCGATCCAGGCGACGCGGAAGGAATCGGGCGAAGCACGGATGACGCTGGAAACCTCGATCGCGATCTGGAGTTTGCCCACTTTGGCAAAAGGGTCGTTCAAGCGAGCGTAATCATTGAGAGAAGTGGCGCCACGATCCGTGGTGTAATCGTAGGCGCGCAGCCAATTTTGACGGACGATAACGGGGTCGGCCGGAATGCTTCTGACCTGTTCGATGAAGCGGGCCAGATGCCAGGCGATCTGGGGGTCGGTCGGCCGATAGTCGGCAACAGCCGGGGCGACAAGCTGCGCCTCGCCAAACTTGTCGACCTGAACCACCCAGGGAACCACCGAACCGCGCGTCGATTGCCAGACCAATGCAGATGCAAAACCGCCGGCCAGGACGAGCGAGCCGAAAGCCATCAGCCGCCAATTCTTCGCCTGGACGCGAGCCGAGCCAATGCGCTCGTCCCAAATCTGGGCTGCACGCTGATATGGCGTCTCTGGCTGAGGCGTTTTTGCGTAACGAACGAAAGGGCGTCTAAAGGGGGTCATCGGCGGTCGTCCTGATCGAGGGAAACATTCATCGAGCCGCCGCCATCATCACTCGAGTGGACCGAATGGGCGGCGATGCTGGCGCCATGGCTCATGGCCTGGCTACGTTTCATGCGTTTTGCCCATGCGGGCGGAGAGTCGGTACTGGCCTCGGTGGTCGGCCAGTCACCGGAGGAAGCGGTGCCCGACGAGTGCTCTCCACTCGTCGCAGTCCAAGCCGCAAAGCGGCCGGTCTCATAGCTGTCGGACAGCGCCGACGCAGCGCGCGACATGGCCTGCCTCACCGGTCGAACGGCAGCTCTGGCGCCAGCCCTGGCGACACCTGCCATGCCGCCGGCGACCGAGCCTGCACCGTCTGGTCCAGATGTCGCTACGCCAAGCTCCCAGGCGCCCGAAGTGCTGCCGGCCAGATGCGCGCCGCCGCGTGCGGCTGCTGCCGACATACGCGCACCTGCATTGAGTGCGCCTGCTGCGTCGCTCAATCCGGCGCGAGCACCCATAGCGCCAGCCACGCCAAGGCCGCCAGCGACGAGGCTCGTGCCAACAGCGGCACCTGCGCCCAGTTGCGGGGCACCAGAAACCAGCCCCGTCGCAATGCCAGGACCGAAGATCGACAGCCCCATCAGCGACAGAGCGCCGAGCACAAGCGACAGCGCATCCGTGATTGTGGGCTGTTCGGCGCCGAAGCCTTGGGTGAACTCGCCGAAAAGGCCCGAGCCGATGCCGACGATGACGGCAAGGACCAGTATCTTCACGCCGGAGGCAACGATGTTGCCAAGCACTTTTTCGGCAAGGAAGGCGGTCCGGTTGAACAGCGCAAAGGGGATCAGCACAAACCCGGCCAGCGTCGTCAGCTTGAATTCGACCAGCGTGACGAAGATCTGGACGGCCAGAAGAAAGAACGCGATCAGTACAATCGCCCAGGCGATCATCAGTACTACGATCTGGACGAAATTCTCGAAGAACGAGACGTAGCCCATCAGCTGGCTGGCGGCCTCGAGGATCGGATTGCCGGCATCGATGCCGACTTGCGCGACGCGGCCCGGCTGCAGCAATGCCGAGCCTGAAAGTGCCGAACCTCCAGCCTTCAGGCCGAGCCCGGAAAAGCTCTCGAAGACGATGCCGGCCAGACGATTGAAGTTGCCGATGATGAAGGCGAAGAAGCCGATATAGAGCGTCTTCTTCACCAGGCGATGCAGCACGTCCTCGTCAGCACCCCAGGCCCAGAAGAGGCCGGCGAACGTGATGTCGATGACGATCAGCGTGGAGGTCAGGAATGCCACCTCGCCGCCGAGCAGGCCAAACCCGGAATCGATGTAGCGAGTGAAAGTCTCGAGGAAGCGATCGATCACGCCGGTGTCGTTCATGGCACCACCATTTCCGGATCGAGCCGGTCTTGAGCGCGAGGTGGTGTTGGCGGTTGGAGCGGCGGCAGGCGACCTGGGTCCTTTTCGATCGTCGGAGCCGCGTTTGGCGCTACGGGACGAGATGGCCGCAGAAAGCGTCGGCGGCCTTCAGCCCAGGCTTTCCTGCAGGCGTCGTCACTAATCGCCGCCATGCCGATGTCCCGGCATCGGGCAAGTTCGACGCTTGCCGGCTCGCCGCCCGGATGTGCCGAACGCGGGGAGGACGCGTCCTGCGAGCCGTCGCCGCGCAGCGCGATGAAGGCGGCGGTCATGGCGGCGCCAAGGGCGAGAACGGCTGTCATCCGGGCGGCGATCTTGAGATCCATGCCTCTTCGCCTCAGTCGTGGAACATTTTTACGGATGAGGCGCTGTAGCTGCTGCCCGTCATGAAACGGCTGAACTGTTCCCGCGCCTGCTCCTGCGCGGCAGCCCTCCTCGCCTGCTCAAGGGCCTCGGCCCTTCCTTGTGCCGCCAGCATCGCGGTGAGATCGGCAACTTGCTTGGCCTGGACGGCGAGGAGCTGGTTGCCGGCCTGCGTCGCCTGCAGCACGCCGACAGCCGACTGGCTGGCGCTGACCAGAGCACCCGTCTGCTCCTGTGTCCCTGCGATGTTGTCGACTGCGACGGCGCCCGTTTTCAGTGAATGCTCAAAGGCAGACACCGAGGTCTGCCAGCGTTGATGCGCACCCTCGACGAGCTGCTTGCTGGAGAGATCCGAACCGAAATTCGCGTAAGTGGAGGCAAACTGGCTCTCGATATCCTGGACGCTATAGGCCAGCTTCTCGGCCTCGCCGAGCAAGCTCTTCATCTGGGAAAAATTGCCCTCGATCTGGCCAAGCAGCGAGGTCGGCAGGGAAGTGAGATTCTTCGCCTGGTTGATCAGCATCTGCGCTTCGTTTTGCAGGGAGGTGATCTGGTTATGGATCTGCTCCAGGGCACGCGATGCCGAAAGCAGGTTCTCGGCGTAGTTCCTGGGATCGAACACGATCAGCGCCGATGCTGGTACCGATGACAGAGCCGTGGCGACCGCGATGGCGCCGGCTGCCGCCATGCGACCAATACGGCTGCGTGCAAGAATGGAATTCATGACGAAATCTCCTCGGTGGACTGCTCGATCATGTTGGTGAGACTTGGGATGAGGTCGGCCGCCCAGGAGAGGCCGCGATCCGCTAGCCAGGCCTCGAGGAAATGGTCTCGGCCGGCCTCGGCGATTATCCGATCGATCGCGGCCTGGTCCGATTTGGACGATGTGGCGCAGAGCGCCAGCGCGACCGGACCGAGACCCAGTTCGAACAGGCGATTGCCGCGGCGGCTTTGACAGAAATAGTCGCGCTTCGGTATCGCTCGGGCGATGATCTCGATCTGGCGATCGTTGAGCCCAAAGCGTCGATAGATCTCGGTGATCTGCGGCTCGATGGCGCGTTCGTTTGGCAAGAACAGCCGCGTCGGGCAGCTTTCGACTATTGCCGGCGCGATTGGCGATCCGTCGATGTCGGAAAGCGACTGCGTGGCGAAGACCACGCTGGCGTTCTTCTTTCTCAGCGTCTTCAGCCATTCGCGCAGCTGGTCGGCGAAACCGCCATCGTCGAGCGCCAGCCAGCCCTCGTCGATGAGCAGCAGTGTTGGCCGGCCGTCCATCCTCTGCTCGATGCGGTGGAACAGATAGGCAAGCGCCGCGGCAGCAGCACCGGTGCCGATCAGGCCCTCGGTTTCGAACGCCTGGACGGAGGCCTCGCCGAGACGCTCATGCTCGGCATCAAGCAGCCGGCCATAGGCACCACCGATACAGTAGGGACCAAGCGCCTGTTTCAGCGGCGAGGACTGCAGCAGCACGGACAGGCCAGTCAGCGTCCTCTCCTGGACTGGCGCAGAAGCCAGCGATGTGAGTGCCGACCACAGATGTTCCTTGACCTGCGGCGTGATGGTCACGCCCTCGCGCAGCAGAATGTCGACAAGCCAGTCGGCCGCCCAGGCCCGCTCTGGCGTATGATGGATGCGGGCAAGCGGCTGTAGCGACACGGTGTCAACGTCGTTCGACAGATCGGTCAAAGTGAGCAAGGGCAATGGATCGTCAGACCCCTGCCCGCTTGCGGTATTGCTTCCGAGATTGTGCCAGTCACCATTCATGGCGAGCATGGCCGCGCGGATTGAGCCACCGAAATCGAAGGCAAAGACCTGGTTGTTTTTGTAACGCCGGAACTGAAGCGCGATCATCGCCAACAGGACCGACTTGCCGGCGCCCGTTGGGCCGACCACGAGGGTGTGGCCGACGTCTCCAACATGCAGGCTGAACCGGAACGGCGTGGCACCTTCCGTTCTGGCGAAGAACAGCGGCGGAGCGCCAAAATGGTCGTCCTCGATCGGACCTGCCCAGACCGCGGACAGTGGAATCATGTGCGCGAGGTTGAGCGTCGAAAGCGGGGGCTGGCGAATATTGGCATAGACGTGGCCAGGGATGCCGCCCAGCCAAGCTTCGACAGCGTTGACGCCTTCGGCGATGCAGGTGAAGTCCCTGCCCTGAACGATCTTTTCAACCTGACGCAGCTTTTCGTCGGCAATCGAGGGGTCGGCATCCCAGACAGTCACGGTGGCGGTGACATAGGCTTCGCCGATCTGATCTGAGCCCAGATCCTGGAGCGCCGCGTCGGCGTCGGCCGCCTTGTTGGCGGCATCCGTATCGACGAGGACGGACGCCTCGTTGGTCATCACCTCCTTGAGGATCGCGGCGACGGATTTCCGTTTCGCGAACCACTGACGGCGTATCTTCGTCACCAACTTGGTCGCGTCGGTCTTGTCGAGCATGATCGCCCGCGTCGACCAGCGGTAGGGGAAGGCAAGGCGATTAAGGTCGTCGAGAATCCCCGGGAAGGTCATCGTCGGGAACCCGGTGATGGTGAGTGTGCGCAAATGCGCATCGGCAAGCCTCGGCTCTAACCCGCCGGCCAACGGCTGATTGACAAGCAGGCTATCGAGATGCATCGGCGTTTCTGGCACACGAACGCGATGCCGCTTGGTCGAAATGGTTGAGTGCAGGTAACTCAGCGTCTCTTCATCGTCGAGCCAGTCAGCTTCGGGAACGAAGCCCTCGAGGAGGTTGAGCACGCGGTCGGTGCGATCGACAAAACTTTTCAGGAGCTCCCACGGATCGACACCGGTCTTTTCCCGGCCTTCGTAGAGCCAGCTCTCCATTCGCGACGCTTCCTCGGCCGGAGGCAGCCACACGAAGGTGAGGAAGTAGCTGCTTTCAAACAGCACACCGGAGTCTTCGAACTGTTCGCGACGCTCGATGTCGAAAAGTGCGGATGCGCAATCCGGGAACCGGCTCTCCGGGTAGCCGCTGGCGGGATTGCGCTGCGCTTCGACAAAAATTGCCCAGCCGGAGCCGAGCCGGCGCAGCGCGCCGTTGAGCCGCGCGGTTGTGCCGACGAGCTCCGCCGGCGTCGCGGAGTCCAGATCCGGCCCGCGAAAACGCGCCGTTCTTTGAAAACTGCCGTCCTTGTTAAGCACCACGCCCGGCGCCACCAGGGCGGCCCAAGGCAGATGGTCGGGGAGGCTGGCACTCTTCTTTCGGTATTCCGCGAGGTTCATCATGGCGAAAACCTCAACATCCGAAATGCGCGGGGTAGCGCAGGTGCCGGCGAACCACATCGACGAATTGCGCATCGCGCTTCGCCGCCCAGACGGCCATGAGATGCCCGACCCCCCAGATGACAAGCCCGGCGACCCACAAACGAAGTCCCAATCCGACCGCGCCGGCGAGCGTGCCGTTGGCAATCGCGACTGCACGCGGCGCGCCGCCGAGCAGGATCGGTTCGGTGAGTGCGCGATGAACCGGCGCGAAAAAACCACGAACCTCCTCCTCCATCAGATCAGCGCTCCGCCGCCGAAGGAGAAAAACGACAGGAAGAACGAACTTGCCGCGAAAGCGATCGACAGCCCGAAGACGATCTGGATCAGCCGGCGAAATCCGCCTGACGTGTCACCGAAGGCGAGCGACAAGCCGGTGATGATGATGATGATTACCGCCACAATCTTGGCAACTGGCCCCTCAATCGATTCGAGAATTTGCTGAAGGGGCTCCTCCCAGGGCATGGAGGAACCGGCAGCATGGGCGGGCGCAATCGTCATGATCGCGGCGGTCGCCGCATACGAAAGCTCGACGGCAAGTTTGCGGATAGCCAATGAATTGAAGCGGATCGGGGTCATTCTGAAGCTCCAAAGGGCGGGTAGTGATTCACGGTCAGTGTGGTCTCGAGATTTGCTTCCAGGGTGCGGTAGTCGCCGGTGGTCGGATCGAGCCCGTCGACCAGGGCGATCTCGACGAGCCGGCGCGCTGAGCCGCGGCCAGCGAGAACTGCGATGAGATCTATGGTTTCGCCAATAAGTGCGCGCGGAACCGTAACGACGGCCTCCTGCACCAGCTGCTCCAGTCGCCGCAGTGCGCCTAGGGCAGAATTGGCGTGGATGGTGCCGATGCCACCGGGATGGCCGGTGCCCCAGGCCTTCAGCAAATCGAGCGCTTCGGCGCCCCGTACCTCGCCGATCGGGATGCGGTCGGGCCGAAGCCGCAATGATGACTTCACTAGATCGGACAGCGAGGCGACACCGTCCTTGGTGCGCAGCGCTACAAGATTGGGCGCAGCACACTGCAGCTCACGCGTATCCTCGATCAGCACGACGCGCTCGGCGGTTTTAGCCACCTCCGCCAAAAGCGCGTTGACCAGCGTGGTCTTGCCCGTCGATGTGCCGCCGGCCACCAGCACGTTCTTCCGTGTCTCCACGGCAAGCTGCAGGAAGTCAGCCTGGCCTTCGGTCATGATGCCGGCAGCGACATAGTCCTGAAGCGTAAACACCGCGACTGCCGGCTTGCGGATGGCGAAGGTTGGCGCCGTGACAACAGGCGGCAACAGGCCCTCGAACCGTTCGCCGGTCCCGGGCAGTTCAGCCGAAACACGCGGCGAGCCCGAATGCACCTCGGCACCGACATGGTGCGCGACCAGCCTGACGATCCGTTCGCCGTCGGCCGCGATCAGTATTTCATTGCTTGCAACGAGCCCTTCCCTGAGACGATCAACCCACAGGCGACCGTCGGGATTGAGCATCACCTCGACAATGGCTGGATCATCAAGGAAGCGTGCGATGGCCGGGCCGAGGGCGGTGCGCAGCATGCGGGCGCCGCGCGATGCCGCTCCCTTGTTGGTATGATGGTTGGTCGCCATGCCGGTCCCCGTTTCTCACCACGAACTGGTTCGTGGCGCGGTCGGGGATCATTAGAAAAGGCAGGAACGCCGGCCTTGCAACAAGCAAAAACGGCGATCGTGGCGTGACGTGCAGAGACTTGCGAAATGCGGTGCCGCGACCGCGATAGCTCAGCAACCCGGTGCCCGACTGGCCATCGCCGCTCCAGCAGAACAGCCGGCTATATCTAGTCCGCAAGCGGAACCCGCTTAGGAAATCATTTTGGCATCGAGGTTTCCAAGGATCGGCTCGGCGTGCATGTTTTGCCGTCCGGTGAGACGTTCTCGGTGGAGAATGACCACGCCGGGGTGGAGGTTTGGCGGGTGGCAGCCCTTTCATCGCCCGTTGTCCGATTGGAGTCGACAGGCAGCTTCGAGAGACTGGCGGTCGCCACCTTGGCAGGCGCCTGCCTGGCGATTGTCGTGGTCAATCCGGCGCATGGGTAGGCGAGGCTTGCAGGTATGTTGAAGAGCCTAGAGAACTATGGTGGAAATTGCCAGAAAGGAAGATTTTTGGAGTTTCTCATGTCCCTGAACATCGAAAATCCGGCTACGGTGGCTCTCGCTGATGAACTCGCGCGCCGCCAGGGTATCAGCAAGACAGCAGCCATCCATCAGGCCCTTAGCGAGCGCCTGCATCGCTTGGGCTTTGGAGGGACCGCTCAGGAGCGTCTGCTGGCAGAATTGCGCGCCATCCGAGAAAGAGTGGCACGATTGCCTGAACTGGATAGTCGCAGCGACGAGGAGATCATCGGGTATGACGAGCATGGAATCCCCAACTGATGGTGATCGATACCTCAGCTGTTGTAGCGATCCTTCGGAGCTCCAGCTTGGGCCCTGTAACAGCGTTCAATTAGTTTCGATTCTGGCAGCTAGGCCTGCATCAACGGGTGTCACGCCAATTGGTCCCAAAGAAGAACAAGCTGGCGTCTCTCGTCCCTCCGGTCTGGCGCTGCTGGGCCGCCTCTTCGATCGGTTGGAGGTTGAGGGCCAATCCAGCCGGGCCAACATGTAGCTCGGACATTCACCGCCGCGACGCTGGTTGCGCGAACAAATGATGGGCCTCGTCGAAAACGGCCCTTGGTAGGACCCGAAGCTCGCTTGCTTCGTAGGCGAGATGCTCGAGATACTGCGTCGTCAGTCGGGCAACCACTTGCGCTTGGGCTAGGTCGCGACGGCGCTAGATTGGCTCGCGATCAGCTCGTTTTGAGACCCAGAATTGGTGAACGGCAAAAATACGCGGATCGGGAACCACGAGCCGTAACGGTCCGCCTTTTTCATCGATGGCGATTGCTTCGAAAGCAGGGGCATTTTCCAACCATGCCAAGTCGGCGATCTCGGCGGCAACCAATTCGTCGTTTGCCTTCCCGATACTTTCCCGGCTCGGCTTCCACGCCGGGTTTGCGTGCGGTCTGATCGGATCGACGAGGTATCCGTCGCGGTTCACCGCGGGGAACGTGGCGGACGAACGCTCGAAAGATCGATCGACCTTGCGCAAAAGGTTGATGAGCGCTCCATCTTCGTTCCATTGTGACTGTTGAAGTAGCTGCATTAATTAAACAATATGACGACGAAGCAGCTTGTCTACCTCAGCGCAATTGAAGCAAAAGCGCCGCTCGAACGCGGCCTTCTCTGGTATTCGATCCGCAGACCAATCGGTGCAAACGGTCTGAGAAGGCCCACCAATGTGGCGGAACAAATCATGATCATTTCTCATTGTGGTAATCATCAAGGGAGATTGAGCATGGGCGACCGGCACAACCCAAAAATCGAGACTCCGGCAAATGTCGAAAAGGACCCGGAAGATTGGATCAGCGGAGATGACCCAATGACTCCCGCACAAGCCTCGTATTTGAAAACTCTGGCCGAACAGGCCGACGACCCTGACGCCTATGCTGACGGCCTCAGCAAGGCGGAAGCTTCTAAACGCATTGATGCACTCCGGGAGAAGTTAGGCCTGTAGCGTCCGCTCGTGGCGTTTCGTATCCAGCGAGGGTCGAATTGGGAGAGTTTTGCTGCAGTTGTGACCCGCGCAATTAATTTTCTGAATTCAGCGATCGAGACCACGAACGCCGGATGGGAGCGGCTTTTAGGGTGCAGCAGCCCGGCATCCGCCTAAGCTCACCAAGACCTCGCCCGCCAGTCTAATCCTGCTGTCGAAACAGATCAGGACGTCCCGATCAGCGCGACGGTCAGCAGAGACACAAAAAGGACAAGGGCGATTGCAGCGCCCCAGAAGAGAACTTTTTCGGTGCCGCGTTGCTCTTCCTCGCGAGATATGTCTTTCGCCATGCATGCATCCTTTGCGAAGGTGGCGACTGAGCAACGTGCCGTGCCAAGCCTGGGTTCCCGGTAAACGCACTGTGAGAAAGCTCTCGGAATGAACCTCCAACCGGCGGTTGGTGGACGCATTGCAGCTGATGCATCTAAAATTCGCGTGATCCGCGCGCACTGGGCATGCCCGACCCCGAGCCCCCGCCCGGTGCAACAGCGCTTGATCGACCCCGCCGCATCAAACTGTGCGGCGGGCTTTTTCCTCAGGCGATGGAACACCGGCGCGCAAAGAAAGTTCTGCCCACGCAGCAAACTCTTTCCCTCATATTTTTGCTGCCAGATCGGATATCTCCGATCGGCCCGCGTCGCTCCTATCCTCCGGCGGCGCGGGCTTCGTCCTCGCTATCGGTCGAGTAGCCACAGAACAAACCGGAGAACGATGCTGATCAGAATCCCGGTGCCGATCGGAGCATAAAACGTGAAGTTCTCACGTTGGAGCTTGTCGCCGATCCTGGTCAACGGTCGCGGCATATGTGAGGCGGGAGCGCCATTCTTTTTATCGAGCCGGTGAAACATTTCTCATGGATCGCAGTTCTTGGATCCAGAGGAGTTGAATAAGGGCAACCTATTGCACGC
>NZ_JAMYTD010000034.1:0-56043 GCF_040322255.1 Mesorhizobium sp. M0166
CCTATCGGGGAACAACCACCCGCTCTTCAATATGTGACCGCTTCCGGCTTCAGGGCGACTCGCTCCGCGATTACCCCATGTTTGAATTTCCGCTCACGACCTCCACATGAATTTCGGCTCGCCACCATTTCCACCGGGCGGGCTCGAAGCTTGAAGGCAACCCGGTTGCAGACATAGTCTCGAAGACTATTTCGTTAAAGGCTATACGGCCGCACGAATCTCTTCACATATTGAGGTCCCGCAATGGCGCACGAGCCTCGAAAAAGACCATTATTCCGCAAGCTCGATAATCATCTATTGCGCGTGAGCGATCTCGATGCAGCCGTATCGTTCTATAGGGATCGGCTCGGTCATGCCCTCGTTTGGCGGGACGATGAAGCCGCTGGCTTTGCGCTGCCGGAAACCGATGCGGAGCTGGTTGTCCATCTTCATATCGGTCCCGAGACCGACATTCTGGTCGATAACGTGGATGACGCGTTTGAGGAATTCTTGGCGGCCGGCGGTGAGGCTGTGCAACCGCCATTCGAGATCGCGGTCGGACGGTGCGCCCGTGTCCGCGATCCTTTCGGCAACATAGTTGTGATCTTGGACCAATCGAAAGGGATGTTGGTCACTGACGCGGAGGGGCACGTCATCGGTGTCAAGGCGGGCCAGTGATCACGCGTGGTCGTCGATACCGCCAACAGCCTCGCCTGGCGAGCTCTTGCCATAAAGCGGCATTCAAACTCCGGGCGCCCGATTACCGGACGCCCGGCGATCGTTCCACCTTACCGCTTGCACAAATCCGCTTGCGCCACGTCGAGCGCCCTGGCGATGCGGTCGCAGGCCATGTCGATCGTCTCGCGCGTCCAGATCAGCGGCGGTGACAGGATCATCGTGTCGCCGGTGGCGCGCAGCATCATGCCCTGGGCAATTGCGTGGTCGCGAACCATCACGGCGGCGCTGCCGGCCGGCAGGAAGCGCTCCTTGGTTGCCTTGTCCTTGACGATCTCGATCGCTCCCATCAGCCCGAACGAGCGCACCTCGCCGACCAGATCGTCGCCGCCGAGGCGTTCCTGCAAAGCCCTGGCGAAGTAAGGCCCGGTGTCGTTCCTGACGCGCTCCACCAGGCCTTCGCGCTCGATGATCTCGAGGTTCTTCAGTGCCACCGCGCAGGCCACCGGATGCCCGGCATAGGTGTAGCCGTGATAGAATTCGCCGCCCTTTTCGACCAACGTCGCCGCGATGCGGTCGCCGACCAGCAACGCCGACAGCGGCTGATAGCCGGAGGTCAGCGCTTTGGCCGTGGTGATGGTGTCGGGCTCGACGCCGAAGGCTTGTGCCGCGAACCACTCGCCGGTGCGGCCATAGCCGGTGATAACCTCATCCAGCATCAGCAGGACATCGTATTTGCGGCAAATGCGCTGCACTTCCGGCCAGTAGCTCATCGGCGGGATCTTCACCCCGCCTGCCCCCATCACCGGCTCGCCGATGAAGGCGGCCACCTTGTTGGCGCCAGCTTCGAGGATCGCGTCCTCGACCGCTTTTGCCGCGCGCAGGCCGAAATCATGGTCGCTTTCGCCGGGCAGTGCCAGCTCATAGGCATAGGGCATCATTACATGGACGATGTTGGGCACGGCGCCGCCGAGCTGCTTGTGCATCAAATCCATGCCGCCGAGCGAGGCGCCGGCGATGGTCGAGCCGTGGTAGCCCATCTTGCGTGAGATGATGCGGTTCTTCTCGGGCCTGCCTTCCAGCACCCAATAGTGACGGACCAGGCGCAGCGCCGTGTCGTTGGCCTCCGAACCGGACGAGCCGTAGAACACCTGGTTGATGTGCTTTGGCGCGATCTCCGCCAGTTTCTTGGCGAGCAGTACCGGTGTCGGCGTCGAGCATTTGAAGAAGGAGTTGTAGTAGGGCAATTCCTTCATCTGGGCGTAGGCGGCGTCGGCCAACTCGTCGCGGCCATAGCCGACATTGACGCACCACAGCCCGGCCATGCCGTCGAGGATTTCCGTCCCTTCGGAATCGTAGATGAACGGCCCGTTGGCGTGGGTGATGATGCGCGAGCCGGTCTCGCGCATCTCTTTGTGGTCGGTGAACGGATGAAGGTGATGCGCGGCATCGATCTGCTGAAGCTGCTTCAGCGAATAATTCTGGTAGGTCATGTCTGGTCTTTCCTCTTGAACCAATCCGGCAGCTTTTGCGCCGGGGCGGATTCGTCAGAGGACAGCGGGCGGCGAATAGCCGATGCGGGCGCACAGCCGCAACAGCTCGGCGCGAAGCGTGCGCGACGACGGCGTCACCGCGACCCCAAATGCGCAACCCGATTTCGCCAGCCGAGCCATGCATGTACCTTAGGCTGCCTCGAGCCCTCAGTTCAAGCCGTGCCGGTTAAGCGATGCCAGTCAATTGGTGCCGGTCAGGGCCCGCTGCAGGAAGACGTACTTCATCGCCGCCTGTGCAGCCTGCGGCCGCCGGTCGCCGCGTCCACCATGGCCGCCCTCGGTCTCCTCGAAGAACAGCGTCTTGCCATGGCCGGCCGCCTGCAGCCGTGCCGCCATCTTGCGCGCATGCCCGGGATGGACGCGATCGTCGGCGGTCGAGGTCGTCAGCAACACCGGCGGATAGGCTGCATCCGTGTCTACATGCTGGTAGGGCGAATAGGCGGCGAGCCAGGCCGCCTCTTCCGGCTTCGCCGGATCGCCATACTCGGCCATCCACGACGCCCCGGGCGGCAGCTCGGTGTAGCGCAGCATGTCGAGCAGCGGCACGTCGATGATCACCGCACCGAACAATTCCGGGTGCTGGGTCAGCGAGACGCCGGTCAGCAGACCGCCATTCGATCCGCCCTGGATGCCCAGCGTCGCCGGTGTGGCGATGCCGCGTTTGACCAGATCTTGCGCGACCGCGGCGAAATCGTCGAAGGCATTCTGGCGATTGGCCTTGAGCGCCGCCTGGTGCCAGTTCGGGCCGAACTCGCCGCCGCCGCGGATGTTGGCCTGGACATAGGCATTGCCCTTCTCAAGCCACAGCCTGCCGCGCACGCCGGCATAGCCGGGCAGCAGCGGCACTTCAAAGCCGCCATAGCCGTAAAGCAATGTCGGCACGGGTCCATGCAAGTCGCGCCGCCTGACGACGAAGTATGGAATCATCGTGCCATCCTTCGAGCGCGCCTCGAACTGTTCGGAGACTAGGGACGACGCATCGAAGCGCGCCGGCTGCGACTTCACCGTTGCCAGCCCCGCGGCGTTGTCGTCCGACCAGATGATCGAGCTCGGCGTCAGGAAATCGGTGAAGGAAAAGGAGACGCTGGAACCGAAATGCTCGGCATGGCTGATGCCGACATTGCCGTTTTCGGGCAACGCCACGGGCTTGAACTCCCAGCCGCTGTCGCTGCGCTTGCCGGCGACGACCTTGCCGCGCACATTGTCTATCAAATTGATGAATAGCCGGTCCTGCGTGCGGGCAATACCGGCGATCGAGACACGGTGCGCCGGCTCGAGCACGGTATCGAGGGATCCGAATAGCCCGGTTTCGATCCAGCGCTCGAAATCGAGTGAATAGAGCCCGTCGGGCTTGCACTGCGTGCCGTCCGGCGCCGTCCATGGGGTGCGCACGCCGAAGAGAAACTGGCCTTGGAATAGCGCCGTATCGGTGACGTCGTCCGGCAGCGGGATACGCCTGTTTTCGCCGGAAGGCAGCCGCAGGAAATTGTGCGAGGCGAAGAAGTCGATGGTCCGGGCGAGGAAGACATGGCGTTTGTCGCCGTCGAATTCGACGGACCCGCCGGCGGCAAGATCCTGCTTCAGCGCCTCGAAGATCGGCGTCGCCTCGTCCAGTGGCGTGCCGCGCCGCCAAAGCTTGACCACGCGCGGATAACCGGACTGGGTCTTGTCGTCCTCCTCGAGGGCGGCGGAAACGATAACCGTGTCCTCGTCCAGCCAGCTAAAGCTCGATTTCGAGGCAGGAGCGCGAAAGCCGCTATCGACGAACGATCTGCTTTCGATATCGAATTCGCGCATCTCGCTGGCATCGCCGCCATCCGGCGACAGGTTGAGCAGGCAGCGGCTGAAGTCGGGGTAGAGCCGGCTGGCGCCGCTGAACACCCATTTCACCCCCTCTTTCGCCGCCAGACTGTCGAAGTCGATGATCGTCTGCCATTCCGGCTTGTCGGTCTTGTAGGAGGCGACGGTGGTGCGCCGCCAGAGCCCGAGCACGTTCGTCCGGTCCTGCCAGAAATTATAGACATAGCCGTTGATAGCGGTCCCAACGGCGATGTTATCCTCGGCCGTCATCAGGTCGAGCGCCGTCTCGAACGACGTCTGATAGGACGGATCACCCTGCAGCTCCCCGACCGTAACCGCATTTTGGCGATGCACCCAGTCGAGCGCCTGCTTGCCTCGTCTGTCCTCCAGCCATAGAAACGGATCTTCGGCCGCCGGATCCGGCTGCGTCGGGCTGTTCAATTTGGTCATGAGGTCTCCGGTTGAGTCGGGCGTCGGTACCGCCCAGATCGACATGGGGCCGCTTATATTCAAGTCATTGCGTCAGAACGGCGACTTCAGGCATTCACACCATCCGCCGCCGCATGACGGTTGTAGTCGCCAGCACCAGGCAAATGGCACCGAGCGTCATTGGCAGGCCGCCGGCGCCAACAACATCCATGGCGCTGCCCGCCAGCGGCGGCACGGCGATGCCGCCGACGCCCCACATCAGCGAGAAGGCGGCGTTGCCGGCGACCAGTGCCGAGCCGGTGAACCGCTCGCCGAGCTCAATGATCGACATCGTGTAAATGCCGTAGGAAACCGCGCCCCAGATGAAGACGCACGGCCAGATCAGCGGCGTCTCGATGAGAACCGGCAGCAGCACGCATCCGAGCACCGTCACCGAAACACAGATGAACCGCACCAGCCGCGCCGTCAGCCGTTCCGCCAATAGGCCGAGCGGCACTTGCATAGCGATATTGCCGGCGATCATCACTGACAGCAGCGCCGACATGCGCGCTTCGGCGATGCCGTAGTGCGTTCCGTAGACCGGCAGCAAGGCGAGCACCGCCTGTTCAAAACCGGCGGCCACGACGACCGCCGACAACAGCAGCCAAGCCTGCGGCACGAACCCCAGCACCGAAACCCGGTGCCCGCTCTCGTCGACCTTGGGCAGCCGTGCCAGCACTGAGGCGAGGCAGGCGCCGCAAAACAGGAATGCGCCAATGCCGACCAGAAACGGCGGCCATCCCTCGGTGCCGACGGCAAGCAGGCACAGCGGCCCCGCCGCAAAGCCCGCCGAAATGATCGTCGAATAGATGCCCATGACGCGGCCGCGGCGTGCCGGCGGCGCCAGTGCGATCACCCAGACTTCGCTCAGCACGTAGAGCGGGTTGGTGACGGCGCCGATCAAAAAGCGCAGCGGAAACCACAGATAGACATTTTGCGTCCAGCCGATCAGTGCCAGCACCAGCGCCGAAAGTGCCGCGCAAGTAAGCGCGGTGCGCCCTGCCCCGAAACGGCGCGCCAGCGCCGGAACCAGCGGCGAAGAGACGATGAAGCCGATCGGCGTCATTGCCGCCGACAGGCCGATCATGGCGGGCGAGACGCCCTGGCGCTGCAGGATGAAGCTCAACAGCGGATAGCTCAGCCCTTGCGCGATGGCGAACACTGAGACGGTCGCGATCACGCCGGTGATCGCCGC
Organism: Mesorhizobium sp. M0166; assembly: GCF_040322255.1. Lineage (NCBI taxonomy): Bacteria > Pseudomonadati > Pseudomonadota > Alphaproteobacteria > Hyphomicrobiales > Phyllobacteriaceae > Mesorhizobium > Mesorhizobium sp. M0166. Next base: position 5,671 of record NZ_JAMYTD010000034.1, read on the forward strand.
CCATTGCACTGCCTCGCCGCTGTTCTGTTCCGCCCGGTCCATGATGGAGGATTAGCGTTTCGCTTTCATCGCAGTAAGCACCGGCAACGAAAACCGCTTGCGCCAGCCGGAACGCGATCAAGAGGCTGACGATCCCGCCGGCTGCCCCCAGGGCATGTCGCTTCCCTCGTCCTAGTGGTCGCCGCCTCCGCAATGGCCGGACGGCCGGCAGTCCATTATGCCGCCGCATTGCCGCAGCGTACGAGGACTATCATGACCGCCGCCCTTCAGCCCGCCGAACCGGCACTGGCAAACGACCGCGCCCGTCGCGGCGGCCGCGCGGGGAAGCGTGCCGGCGGATCGACGGCGTTCGAGCAGCCGCCGTTTCGGCAGTTGAAGAACCCGCTGGCACCGACCCGGCTGGTTTCCGACGACGAGCTGGAATCCATCCACCTCGCCTCTCTGCGCGTGCTCAGGGAAATCGGCGTCGACGTGCTGCATGACGAAGCCCGGCGCATTATGAAGGCGCATGGCGCCGATGTCCGCGAAGGCAGCGAGCGGGTGCGCTTCGACAGCGACATGATCCTGGAACTGGTTGCGCACTGCCCGCCGGAATTCACCATCCACGCCCGCAACCCGGCGCACAATGTGCGCTTTGGTGGCGATAATCTGATCATCTCGATGATGGCGTCGGCACCCAATTGCTCAGACGTCGACCGCGGCCGCCGGCCAGGCAACCAGCAGGACTACCGCAACTTCCTCAAGCTTGCGCAGATGCACAACATATTGAACTGTACTGGCGGCTATCCGGTCGAGCCGATCGACATCCATCCGTCCGTGCGCCACCTCGAATGCATCCGTGACCTCGCCACGCTGACCGACAAGATGTTCCACATCTATTCGCTCGGCAAGGAGCGCAACGTCGACGGTATCGAGATCACCAGGATCGCGCGCGGCATCAGCCATGAGCAGTTGCTCGCAGAGCCGTCGGTATTCACCATCATCAACACCAATTCGCCGCTCAAGCTCGACGTGCCGATGATGGAAGGCATCATCCAGATGTCGAGCAAGGGCCAGGTGGTCATCGTGACGCCCTTCACCCTGTCCGGCGCCATGGCGCCGGTGACGATTGCCGGCGCGCTGGTGCAACAGAATGCCGAGGCGCTGTCCGGCATCGCCTTTGCACAGATGGTGCGCAAGGGCGCGCCTGTCGGCTACGGCGGCTTCACCTCGAATGTCGACATGAAGTCCGGCGCGCCGGCCTTCGGCACGCCGGAATATATGAAGGCGCAGCTGGTCGGCGGCCAGCTCGCCCGCCGCTACAACATCCCCTACCGCACCTCCAACACCTGCGCCGCTAACACGGTCGACGCGCAAGCCGCCTATGAAAGCGTGTTTTCGCTGTGGGGCGCCATCCAGGGTGGCGGCAATCTGATGATGCATGCGGCCGGCTGGCTCGAAGGCGGCCTGCGCTGCTCCTACGAAAAGACCATCCTCGATATAGACCTGTTGCAGATGGTCGCCGAGTTCCTGACGCCGCTCGATCTTTCCGAGGAAGCGCTCGGTTTCGACGCCATCCAGTCCGTCGGCCCCGGCGGCCATTTCTTCGGCACCCAGCACACGCAGGACCGCTACAAAACCGCGTTTTACGCGCCAATCATTTCCGACTGGCGCAATTTCGAGAGTTGGGCGGAGGCGGGATCGCCGACGGCGCTCGAAAAGGCCAATCGCGTCTGGAAGGAACGGCTGGCCTCCTATGAAGAGCCTTACATGGATCCGGCGATCCGCGAGGAGCTCAACGCCTTCGTAGACAAGCGCCGGGCCGAAGGCGGCGCGCCGACCGATTTTTGATCATTGGTTTGATGAACAGTCGACCCCCACTCCGTCGAGCTTCGCTCGACACCTCTCCCCCGATCGACGGGGGAGAGGAAGGGCGCGACCTTATTCCAGCCAGCCCCCTTCCTCTCCCTCCGGAGGGGGGAGAGGTGGCGCTGCGAAGCAGCGACGGAGTGGGGGAAGCCGTTCATGAAACGCGCAGTCGCCGTAAAATAGGTACAACCCAGCGAGCACGAAAACTCAGGCAAGCAGGCAATCAGGCGGAAGCACTGCTCTGGCTTGAACTAAAGGCGCGCAAGCTTGGCGGCTATCGCTTTACGCGTCAGTTCTCCATCGGCGCCTTTTTTGCAGACTTCGTCTGCCGCGAAAAATGGCTTGTTGTTGAAATCGACGGACAACAGCACGCCGGCAGTTCATATGACCGCCGCCGCGACGATTTCATGCGCGCGCAAGGCTATTCGATCCTGCGTCTTTGGAACCATGACGTCCTGAAACATCGTACTTCCGTCTGTGAAACCATTCTTGCCGCGCTTGATGGCAGGCTGGCCGAAAACATCGCCGTGTCCGATCTCCGCTTTGTTTTCGCGCCCCGCCCGCTCGATTCAATCTCTTTAAAAACGGAACTATCTTCATGAAATCTCATGCAAAAGCGGTTGTCATCGGCGGCGGGGTCGTTGGCTGCTCGGTGCTCTATCATCTGGCCAAGGCTGGCTGGACCGACATCATGCTGATCGAGCGTTCGGAGCTCACCTCCGGCTCGTCCTGGCATGCGGCGGGCGGCTTCCATACGCTGAACGGCGATCCCAACGTCGCCAAGCTGCAGGCCTATACGGTGCAGCTTTACAAGGAGATCGAGGAGATTTCCGGCCAATCCTGCTCGCTGCACCTGACCGGCGGCGTGATGATGGCCGACACGCCCGAGCGCATGGACTTCTTGCGGCTCGCCCACGCCAAGGGCCGCTATCTCGGCATGGACACCGAACTGATCACGCCGTCCGAAGCCAAGGCGATGTTCCCGCTGATGGACGAGACGAATTTCGTCGGCGCGATGTGGGATCCAGTCGAGGGCCATCTCGACCCTTCCGGCACCACCCACGCCTATGCCAAGGCCGCCAGGAAACTGGGCGCCGAGATCGTGCTGCGCAACCGCGTCGTCGAACTGACGCAGGAGGTCGACGGCACCTGGAACGTCGTCACCGAGCAAGGCACGGTCAAAGCCGAGCATGTCGTCAACTGCGGTGGCCTGTGGGCGCGCGAGATCGGCCGCATGGTCGGCGTCGAGCTGCCGGTGCTGGCCATGGAGCACATGTATCTCCTGACCGAGCCGATGCCGGAGGTCGAGGAATTCAACAAGTCGACCGGCCGCGAAATGATCGGCGTCCTCGACTTCAAGGGCGAGATCTATACCCGCCAGGAACGCAACGGCATCCTGCTCGGCACCTACGAGAAGGCCTGCAAGCCGTGGTCGCCGGTCAACACGCCGTGGGATTTCGGTCACGAACTGCTGCAGCCCGACATCGACCGCATTGCACCGTCGCTCGAGATCGGCTTCAAGCATTTCCCCGGCATCGAAAAGGCCGGCATCAAGCAGATCATCAACGGCCCCTTCACCTTTGCGCTCGACGGCAACCCGCTGGTCGGCCTGGTGCAGGGCCTGACCAATTTCTGGTGCGCCTGTGCCGTCATGGCCGGCTTCAGCCAGGGCGGCGGCGTCGGCCTCGCGCTGTCCAACTGGATGGTCCATGGCGACCCCGGCTTCGACGTCTGGGGCATGGACGTTGCGCGCTTCGGCGAATGGGCAACGCTGCGTTATACCAACGCAAAGGTGCGCGAAAATTATTCGCGCCGTTTCTCCATCCGCTTTCCCAACGAGGAATTGCCGGCGGCAAGACCAGCGCAGACGACCCCGCTTTACGACACGATGATCGCCAACAACGCCGTCATGGGCGATAGCTGGGGTCTCGAAACCCCGCTCTGGTTCGCGCCGAAAGGTTCGGAGCCGAAGGACATCGTGTCCTTCCACCGTTCCAACGATTTTGGCCCGATCGGCGAGGAAGTGCGAGCCACCCGGGAGAGTGTCGGCGTCACCGAGATCGCCAACTTCGCCAAATACGAAGTCTCCGGACCAGGGGCCGAGGCCTTTCTCAACCGGCTGATGACCAATCGCATGCCAAAGACCGGCCGCATCGTGCTGACGCCGATGCTGAACGAGTTCGGCAGACTGATCGGCGACTTCACCATCGCCAACGCGGACCCAAGGGCTGGGGAAGAACGCTTCATGATCTGGGGTTCTTCGGCAGCGCAAAAATACCACATGCGCTGGTTCGAGAAGCATCTGCCAAAGGATGGAAGCATCCGCATCCACCGCTTCGACCAGACGCTGGTCGGTCTCTCGATCGCCGGGCCGAAATCGCGCGACCTGCTGCAGAAACTGGTCGATGTCGACATCTCGACCAAGGCCTTCCGCTTCATGGATTTCCGCGAGATGGCGGTCGGCGGCGCGCCTTGCATGGTCAACCGCATCACCTACACCGGCGACCTCGGCTATGAGATATGGATGGCGCCTGCCTACCAGCGCCTGGTCTACAAGGCGATCAAGGAGGCTGGCGAAGAGTTTGGGCTTGTCGATTTCGGCATGCGGGCTTTGCTCTCGATGCGCCTTGAGAAGAACTTCCCGACCTGGTTCCGCGAGTTACGTCCGATCTACGGACCGTTCGAAGGCTCGATGGACCGCTTCATCAAGCTGGAGAAGAACGATTTCATCGGCCGGGAGGCAGCGGCCAGGGTACAGGCGGCGGGGCCGAAGCTGCGCCGCGTTTCCTTTGTCGTCGATGCAGCGGATGCCGACGTCATGGGCGACGAGCCGATCTGGGCCAAGGTTGGCGGCAAGGATTACGGCACCGTGGAAAAGCCGCATGGCTATGGCGCGCCGCGCTTCGACGCGAGCGGCAAGGAAGTGCGCGGCTCGAACGCCGCCGAAGGCGCAACTGCCGTGCGCGGCATTGTCGACGGCGACTGGCGCGTGGTCGGCTGGGTCACCTCCGGCGGCTATGCGCATTATGTCGAGAAGTCGATGGCGCAAGGCTACGTACCGGCAGCGCTTGCCGAAAACGAGAGCGCCGGACTGTTCGAGATCGAAATCCTCGGGCACCGGCGGCCGGCACGCATCAACGTCGAGCCGCCCTTCGACCCGAGCGGCGAAAAGATGAGGACATAGGTGCAGCCAGGCGGTCGCATTGTGCGGAGGATGCTCTTCATGCTAGCGCAGCCGGCAACAATCTGCTGGCAAGGGCGATGAGATTTCATTGAAGTACAATCTGAGATGGGCCGAGTGGCTGGCCGAGGGACGGATCGGCCCGTTCCCGGCGGCGATCGTCATGGTCGCGGCTTACTTCGCCTTGCAGACCATCATACTGTCCCTGTTGAGCTCTTGGGCGGGAACCGGTGTCGGCATCGATGATGCGGAGCAGCTGATCTATGTTCCATATCTCTGGCCTGGATATGGCGGCTCGCAACCACCCCTCTACACCTGGATCAACTGGCTGGCCGCGCATGTTTTCGGCACCGGTATCTTCACGCTGAAGCTCGTCAAATACTCCGTGCTGTTCCTCGCCGCCTGCAGCGCGTTCGCCGCCATGCGACGGTTCGGCTACACCAAAGCGACAGCGGCGGCGGCCATGTTCGGCCTGTTTACGATCCCGCAGATCGTCTGGGAATCGCAGCGCGCCTTGTCGCATTCCGTCGCCGTCGTCGGCTTTTGCTCGCTGCTCCTGCTCGCAATGGCCTGTCTTCTCGAGCGCCGAAGCGTGATCGCCTATGCGGCGTTTGGCCTGGCCACCGCGGCGGCAATTCTTGCCAAATATAATGATGTCTTCCTCGTGGTCGCCCTTGTTGCGGCGGCGCTGTCGCTGCGCGAATGGCGCAGCGCGATCCTTGATCCGAAGTTCGCCATCAGCATAGCGGTCGCGATATTGGTGCTGGCGCCAACCACCTATTGGAGCCTTATGCATCCCGCCGATTTATTGTCGAGAGGCGAGAAGTTCGGAATAGACACCCAACAAGGGCGCGTGGCGGCGGCCTTTGTCGGCGCCGGCAAGTTTATCATGGGCACCTTCAATTTCGCGATCTTGCCGGTGCTCGTTTCCGCCCTGGCTTTCGGCCTGGCGAATTTCTCCGAGCTGCATCCGAAAGGTCCGGCCCGGGAAATTCTGTTGTGGCGTACCTTGGCGCTCGGCTTGGCCATGCTGGCAATACTTGTACTGGCCACCGGTGTGACGGTGGTAAAGGACCGCTGGCTGCTGCCCGTCCTGTTCCTGCTGCCGCTGGCCATCGTCGCCACTATGGAACGGCTGGCGCCGCGTGGCAGGAATGCGCAGCTCCTGGTGATCTCAGCTGGAGCGATCATCGCCGTGCTGCTGGCGCCCGCCACCTGGTACGTCCAGATAAACGGGACCAGTGGCCTGTCGCGGATGATCCGCGTGGATTACCCCGCCCTCTATCGCCAACTGACTGCGGACGGACCGGTCAAAACCGCAATATCTGATGGTGCATGGGTCGGAAACCTGCGGTTGGTCGACGAAAAACTGGTCGCACTTGACCAGGAAGTGCCTAATTTCGAAATGCTGATGCAGGAGCCGGCCGTACTCGTCTGGCTTGACCGCGACGATCCGCGGCCGGTCATTTTGGAGCAGCTCAAAGCGGCCGGCTATGAACCGGACGGCCAGCCGCGGCAAATGATGGTTCCGCTGTTGCGTGGCACCGACAAGTCCGTCCGGCCCGGCGCCTATGTAAAATTGAAGAGAATGGCGGTGGGAGGAGCCACGGCGCCCAAAGAAGGCGTTAGCGGAGGAGCCGAGGGTGGACAGGAACCCGACTGACCGGCCCCGTCATCACCGCAAGATCATGCCGTTCGAGCCGGACGGCTCGAAAGATGTGCTGCGCAAGAAATCGCGGCTGAAGGCCGCTGAACTCAACCAGCATGCGCTGGGCTATGGAGCGCTGGCGGAAGCCGAATGGCAGGCGGCGGGCATTGCTGCTCCTGACCTGCCCGCTATGCGCCGATACCGGCTCGAGCGCATCCGCGCCGAGCTGAAGCGCCGCGACTATGCAGGAGCCTTGCTCTACGATCCGGTCAACATCCGCTACGCCACGGATGCGACCAACATGCAGCTCTGGGTGGCACACAATCGGACCAGACATTGTTTCGTCGCCACCGATGGCCCGGTGGTGCTGTTCGACTATTTCTCCTGCGAGCACCTTTCCGACCATTCCGGCGTCGTCGACGAGGTTCGGCCGGCGGTGTCGTGGGCTTACCTCTACAGCGGCGAGCTGACCGGTCAGAAAGTCCGCCGCTGGGCAGCCGGCATCGCCGAGCTGGTATTGGAACACGGCGGCGGCAATCGCCGTATCGCAGTCGATCACATCAATCCCGAGGGCATCGAAGAGCTCGCTCGTCTCGGCATCTCGACCGGCAATGGCGATGCGGTGATGGAAAATGCGCGGCTGATAAAATCATCCGACGAGATCCTCGCCATGCGCCGGGCGATCGTCGCTTGCGAGGCGGCGATGGGCGCGATGGAGCAGGCGCTGAGGCCTGGCATCTCCGAGAACGAATTATGGGCCGAACTCCATCGCGGCAACATCGCACGCGGCGGCGAATGGATCGAAACCCGGCTCCTGTCGTCAGGTCCGCGCACCAATCCATGGTTCCAGGAGTGCTCGTCGCGGATGATCGAGGCCGGCGAGCTCGTCGCTTTCGACACCGACCTGATCGGTCCTTACGGCTTCTGCGCCGACCTTTCGCGCACCTGGCTTTGCGGTGACGCGCCGCCGTCGCAGGAGCAGCGCGACCTGTTCCGCATCGCCGCCGACCAGATCGCCTACAACACAGAGCTGATGCGGCCGGGCGTATCGTTTCGCGGCCTCGTCGAGCGCTCGTCAGTGCCGCCGGGAGATTGCTTCCCGGCCCGTTACGGGGTGCTCTATCACGGCGTCGGCCTTGCCGACGAATACCCGACTTTGCCGCATGCTAGCGACTGGACCGACGACACGCCCGACGGAATGCTCGAACCTGGCATGGTGCTGTGCGTCGAGAGCTATATCGGCCGGCTTGGCGGCTACGAAGGCGTCAAGATCGAAGAACAGATCCTGATCACCGAGACCGGCAGCGAGAAGCTTTCGACCTACCCGCTCGACAATCGGCTGCTTGGCGGCTGAGCGAAGCTAATGCATGTCGCGCAAAAGCATGCCCTCGGGCTTGACCCGAGGGTGTGCCACGGTTTTGCGATAACGACATGCATAAACAGGAATCTAAGCGCGTCGCATGAGGCCGACCGAACGCGACGCGCTTTACGTGAACGCGGCGATCGCTTCGCGCATCGCGGCGACGATCGTTTCCGGCGTCGTCCTGGCCGTGATGAACGGCAAGCCTTTGCGCCGCCTTGTCCAGCCGACGACCGTCACCTTCTGCGCCGCAGGCTCGAAACGTTGCGCCAGCGCCCAGCTCTCGCAATCGATCGCCGCCACATCTGCCCTGCCCTCGGCAACAGCAACGACCGAAGCGCGGTGCCCGCAGCTCTCGCTCAGCCCGGAAAAGATATCCAAACTCTCGCCCAATGCTTGCAGGTCGCGTGCTGGCGCGATGATGCCCGACATGGAATCGAGGCTGTTGAAGGTGAAACGCTTGCTGCGCAGCAGATCGAGCGGAATGACGGCGCCGCCGTCGGCCGGCGACCTTGCCGGGTGTGCCTCGCCCGCCCTCATGACGATGGCGCTCGAATAGAGTTCGCCCTGTCCGCCTTCGAAAGCGTCGTAACGCGGCTGGCCGACGAGCTGGACACGCTGCGACAGGCCGAGTTCCATCGGTCCCCAGCAGGTTTGCGCAAAGAGCAGCGCCGGGTGCAGCCAGAGCCGGTGAAAATCCAGCTCGTCCGGCGGCAATGTCGCCGGATCGGACGCAATGAGTTTCCCCTGATCGTCGCGGATACCGCCAGGCACTGGAGGCAAATCGCCATTGCGGCGGATGATCGTCTCCGGCGCATCGATGCCTTTTTGTCTGAAAAGATCGCGCAGCCGCGCCCATTGCGCGTCGACCTCGTCCCGCGCTTCCGGCCAGTCGTACATCGGCAAAGCCGCAATGAATTCGCTCATGCCGGGGATTTGACCGTTATGCGGGAAATTGACAAGTTCAGGAAAGCGTCGTCCGCGCGGAACCGCCTGCAACAACGCAAGAATCATTCTTTCGGCGGCTCGGCGGGTACCGGTGCGCTGCCAAGTCCATTGAGGCTGCGTGCCCTGACGCGCGGCTTGAATGCACGGCCCGGTTCCGGCATGCGCCGCAGTACGGGATGGACGACCGGCTCCTTCGCCTTGAAGGCATAGGCCCTGAGCAGCGCGAAATAGTTCGGATAGGCGTAGCCATTGTTCATCCGCAGCCACTCGTCGCGGCGGTCGCGAAACAGTTTCGGCAGCCTGTACCAGGCCACCGTCGGGGTCTTGTGATGGACGAAATGCAGATTGTTGTTGAGGAACAGGAAGGACAGCGGCGAGCGCTCGACGATGATCGTGCGGCCTTCCGGATGTTCCGACCATTGGTGCTCGGCGTAGGTGCGGATCGAAATCAGCGACTGCCCAAGCCACACCGGCACCAGTATGTAGAGCCATAACGGCATGCCGAAGCCGAACTGCACGACAGGCAACACTACGGCGAGGCCGATCGCGTGCAGCAGCCATGCCTTACGGATGGAATTGTCGCCCGCGGCAACCTGCCTGGCGTCGTCAATGAAAAAGCCGATGCAGGAAAGCCACGGACCGAGCACCAAACGCCCGATCATCGTGTTATTGACCTTCAGCAGGAATTTCATAGCCGACGGCAGCTCCTCGTGCTGCCAGAGCGCCTTGTAATAGCTTTCGGGATCGTCGAGCGGATCGGTCAGGCGCTCGTCTGCGTGGTGGCGCAGGTGAATGGTCTTGAACCGGCGAAACGGCCAGACAAGCCCAATCGGCAGGAACACAAAGGCTTCGTTGAGGCGCGCGTTCCGGGTTGGGTGGCCATGCAGGGCCTCGTGCATCAGCGAGGATTGCAGCGCCGCAATCAGGGCCAGAAGGGCGAGCGCCAATAGCGGGTAACAGGGCCAGAGCAGAAAGCCGGTAGCGAGCCAGCCGCCGTAGCAGAAAAATGCGAGAAACACGGTCGGCCATTCGATGGCCGCTGCGCCGTGTCGCCTATTGCCCGTGCTCGTCATGCTATCGACCACTGCCTTCCAGTCGCCGGAACCCGTTTGATTCCTGACAACATTGTGTCAGGAGCGTTGCATTGCTGCAACGCGATAAAGCGCACAAACTGTTGCGATTGCGCATTTTCAGCTGCATATGTTATGCATTGTAAACAACGCACAGGATTCATTTACGCCTGAAGCTCCGCGTTCGCGGCTTCAGCGCAAATTTTTCCTCCCATCGAATGGGATGGCGATTTGGACAAGCGCGACCTGTCGACGATCTTTCGCGAGCGCCTGAAAATGCTCTTGACAAGGTCCGATTTGAATCAGTCGGCCTTCGCCGCCGCGGTTGGCATCGACCGTTCGGCGTTGTCACAGCTGCTCTCCGGCGCCTCGACCCGCCTTCCCCGCGCCGAAACGCTGCTCAACATCGCCGCCGAATTCAAAGTCTCGCTCGACTGGCTGCTCGGCCTCAGCCAGGACGAGGGCGTCACCGGTGAAATCCGCGAGAGCCTTGAGATCGAGGAGGCGCCGGACGGCTTCGACCGCACGCTGCTGGCTCGCTGGCATGCCGAGGCGGCGGGAACGAAAATCCGCTACGTCCCGGCCGGCATTCCCGATCTTCTGCGCACCGAGGCGCTTGTCGACTATGAAGCCGTCATCGCCAACAAGAGCCGCGAGGCACAGGCCGGCGAAACGCAATACCGCATCGACTACAACCGACGGCCCGAAACCGACATGGAAGTCTGTATGCCGCGCCACACGCTGGAGATCTTCGCGCGCGGGCTGGGCGTGTGGGACCGCTTTCCGGAGGCCGACCGCCACCAGCAACTCCTGCACATGGCGACGCTGCTCGACGACCTCTATCCAACCTTCCGCCTGTTTCTCTATGATGGGCGGATGCGCTATTCGATCCCCTACACCATCTTCGGGCCCTATCGCGCAGCCATTTACGTCGGCGACATGTATCTGGTGCTGAACGCCACCCAGCCGATCCGCATCCTGACCAGCCATTTCGACAATCTGATCCGCGCCGCGGGGGTCAACGCGCATGAGGCGGCCAGCTTCACACGAAAGCTGGCGGAGATGCGATTTTGACCGGTTGCTCTCCGTGCCGACATTGACGGCACATAAAGAATTCTTTATATCCTTATCTCAGTATTCTTCCGGGAAGGCGTATTTCACATGACCAATCCGATCGACGCTCTGCTTGCCGAAAAGGGCGTCCTGCTCGCCGACGGCGCCACCGGCACCAATCTGTTCGCAATGGGCCTTGAGGCCGGCGAGGCTCCCGAGCTCTTGAACGAGACCGCGCCCGACACCATCACCAGCCTGCACCAGAACTTTGTCGATGCCGGCGCCGACATCATCCTGACCAACTCTTTTGGCGGCACTCGTCACCGGTTGAAGCTGCACCATGCGCAGGACCGGGTCTACGCGCTGAACAAGCGCGCCGCCGAGATCGCAAGCGCCGTTGCAAAAAACGCTGGCCGCAAGGTGATCGTTGCCGGCTCCGTCGGCCCGACGGGCGAACTGCTGGTGCCGCTCGGCGCCATGACCTATGACGAGGCGGTCGAGGCCTTTGCCGAGCAGATCGAGGGGCTGAAGGCCGGCGGCGCCGAAGTCGCCTGGATCGAAACCATGTCGGCGCCAGACGAAATCCGCGCCGCCGCCGAAGCTGCCATCCGCGTCGGCCTGCCGTATACCTATACCGGCTCCTTCGACACCGCCGGCCGCACCATGATGGGACTGCTGCCGAAGGACATCCACGGCGTCGTCGATGGCCTGTCTCAGACACCGCTCGGGGTCGGCGCCAATTGCGGTGTCGGCGCCTCCGACATTCTCGCCTCCCTGCTCGACATGACCGAGGCGAAGCCGGAAGCAACGGTGATCGTCAAGGGTAATTGCGGCATTCCCGAATTTCGCGGCGCCGAGATCTACTATTCCGGCACACCGGAGCTGATGGCCGACTATGTGCGCCTAGCCGTCGATGCCGGCGCCAAAATCGTCGGCGGCTGCTGCGGCACCTCGTTCCAGCACCTTGCCGCCATGCGCAAGGCGCTCGATGCGCACACCAAGTCGGATCGCCCGACCGTCGAGCAGATCGTCGAACGCATTGGCCCGATGCGCAATAAGCAGGCGACGGTCAACGTCGCCGAGACCAGCGAAGCCCGCCGCGAACGGCGCCGCGGACGGGCCTGACACTTTCGTCTGCGACGCGGTCCGCGCGAGGCGGTGCAGCGCGAAAAAGGCCGGCAAGGTTTCCCTCGCCGGCCTGCCTCACCCGCCCGTTGGCCGGCACCCCCTATCAGAACGATCCCATCTGAAAGAAACCGGCCGTCATTGCCACTACCGGTTACCGCCGAGCGCCGAGGCAAGGCGCACAAGCGAGAGGAACTCGGACCGGTATCCAAACGGGTCGGCTCCTCTGGCGGCGGTGGCAATCTCCATGATCTTGTCGTAGCCGAACTTCGCGGTCGCATCCTCGTCGCGCAGCTTCTGGCCGAAGGCAGCGACCGCAACGGAGAAACGCTGGTCGGTGCTGGCCTGGTCGAACGACGCCACCTCGTTGGCTGACGTCACCGGCGTGGTGATCAGCTTCGAAGTGTCCTCGTTCGGCAGCTTGTAGCGGATCTTGACGAAGGCATATTCGTCGGCATTGGCAACACCGCCATTGTTCACCGAGGCCTGGCCGTAGCGGAGCTGATCGATCTGTTCGCCGCCGCTGCCCTTAGGCGTGATCTCGTAGATCGCGGTGACTGAATGACCTGAGCCGATCTCGCCGGCATCGACCCGGTCGTTGTTGAAATCCTCGCGGTTCAACGCACGGGTCTCGTAGCCGATCAGCCGATACTCCGAGACCTTGCTCGGGTTGAACTCGACCTGGATCTTCATGTCGTTGGCAATGGTGAACAGCGTCGAGGAGGCATCCTCGACCAGCACCTTCTCGGCCTCCGCCAACGTATCGATGTAGGCAGCGGTGCCATTGCCGTTCTGGGCGATGGTCTGCATCATCTGGTCGTTCAGATTGTCGCGGCCGAAGCCGAACACCGACAGGAATACGCCTGTCTTGCGCTCCTTTTCGATCAGCCGCTTCAGGTCGTCGTCGTCGGTCTGGCCGACATTGAAGTCGCCATCGGTGGCGAGCATCACCCGATTGATGCCGTCCTTGACGAAGGATTTCTGCGCCAGCCTGTAGGCTTCCTTGATGCCGGCCTCGCCTGCCGTCGAGCCGCCGGATGTCAGATTGTCGATGGCAGCGAGGATCTTGTCCTTTTCCGAAGCCTTGGTGGGCTCCAGCACGGTACCGGCATCGCCCGCATAAGTGACGATCGAGACGGTGTCGTCAGGTCTCAGCTTGTTGACCAGCAGCCGGAAGGCCGACTGCAGGAGCGGCAGCTTGTCCTGCTCGTTCATCGAGCCCGACACATCGATCAGGAAGACCAGATTGGCCTTGGGTTGCTCGGCCGGCTTCACGTCGAAACCCTTGATGGCGACATGCATCAGCTTGGTGTGCTCGTTCCACGGCGTCGGCATGACGCTGACGGTCGAGTTGAACGGCGTCGAGGCGGAGTCCGGGCCTTTCCAGTCATAGGGGAAGTAGTTGACCATCTCCTCGACGCGCACCGTATCGGCCTGCGGGATAAAACCTTCCTTCAGCGAGCGCCGCACGAAGGAATAGGAAGCGGTGTCGACGTCGATAGAGAACGTCGAGACCGGATCTTCGAGTGCGGCGTGCACCGGATTGGTCTTGAAATCCTCGATGCGGTCGTGGTTTTCCTCTTGCGGCAGCATCTGGTCGGCCGGCGCAGCGGCGGGCTGCTGTGCCATCAGCTTGGACTCGGCAACTGTGCCAGGCATGCGTCCGACCCGCGCGCCACCATCGACTGCCGGAGCCGCGGAGCTTGCGCCGCCACTCTGCGCCGGTTCGGGAGCATTGCGGCTGAGCACGTCCTGCTGCGTCAACCCGCCGACTGCGGTCGATTTCGCTTTCGGCGGCGATGTCGGCGCCACAAGCGCCTCGCCGGTGTCGCGGCTTTCACTGTCGGCGTCCGCCTTCTTCTGCTTGTCCGCTTCGGCAACGACCGGCGGTTTGACGGTCGCCGGCTTGTCAGCCAGCGTTTCGGTGATCTTATCGTCCCCGCCGAATTTGGGCCCGCCGAATTTGGATTCCCCCAACATGTAGATGGTGGCATATCCGGCGATCGGCAGGGCAACGAGCCCGGCAATAGCCGGCGTGGCGAAGAGTTTCTTTTGCATGATTTCGCTCCAGAGCCTTTGTGCTCGCTCTGTGAGACGAAACCCGCTCACCGATCCTTGGGCGGCCGGCAAAGTTTTTTCTTCCATGTCATAGGCGCGCAGCGCGGCCTCGAGGGCACGCGCCTTTGCATCGGCGTCGGGCGCCGGTGCTGCGATATCGCGCAGCCTGTTCAGTTGATTGTCGTCGACCATGGTCACACTTCCCCGGCTGAACGCATTAGCGTCTTCAACCGTTTCTTCGCTTCATGGATGTGCCAGGAAACCGTTGCCTCCGAGATTGCCATCGCCTCGGCGGCGGCGGCGTGGCTCAGCCCCTCGCCATAAACCAGCAGCACCGCATCGCGCTGCTTGTCCGGCAGCTTGCGCACCGCTGACCAGAGCGCCTCGGCTGGGTCTTCCGGCTCTACCGAGATTTCTCCCGAAATCAGCGCATAGGCGCCATACGCCTCGGTCTTGGCAGTGTCGCGGGCGGTCTTGCGCATCATGTCGCGCGCCGCATTCAGCGTCATGGTGTAGAGCCACGTTGTGAAGGCACCACTGCCGTGATAGTCGCGGATCGCGCGGCCGAGCCGGACGCAGACTTCCTGGGCGATATCTTCGGCGTCGGCCTTTTTCCCGCACCAACGATAGGCGGCGCGATAGACGAAACCATAGTGCCTTTCGAGCAACTTGCCGAAAGCACCCCTGTCTCCGCCCTTCGCCCGCCCGATCAGTTCGGCGTCGGAGGCTTCGCTTTCGTCCAGCATCATCGCCATCATTTGCCTGTTGGACGAAGGCTAATGGCGGTTCCTTGGGGCGATGGAAAGAATTTTTTGGCGGGCAATCACGTCGTAATGGTTGGCATGCCTTGGCCGAGCGTCTCCGCAAACAGCATCGTCAGCCGCTTCCAATGGCGTTCGGCGCCGGCTGCATCGAAGGCACTATGGTCCGGCATGCACCAGCCATGCGCCATGCCGGCATAGTTCTCTATGACATGATCAACCTCGGCGGCGCGCAGTGCTTCGGCCAGCCGCGCCGATTGCTCCGGCGGAAAGCTGCGGTCCACACCGGCAGTGCCGATATAGATCCTTGCCTTGAGCGAGGCGGCCTTCCGGTGCGGACTGTCGGCTGCGTCACCGGCCAGATTGCTGCCGTGAAAACTGGCCGCGGCGGCGATGCGGTCGGGATAGCTGGCCGCCGCGTTCAGCGCCCGCGCCCCGCCCATGCAGTAGCCGACAATGCCAACCGGCCCGGCCAGGCCTTGCGCAGCAAGTGCATCGAGGAACGCGCCGCTGTCGCGGATCGTCATCTCCTGGGTCGTGCCGCCCAGGAGACCTGTGATGGCGGCCTTGCTCCTCTCGTCGCCGAACGCAGTCTTGGGGTCGAACGGACCGTAGGGCGCATTGCGGTAAAAGAGGTCCGGCACAAGCACCGCATAGCCCTCGCCCGTAAGCCGCTCCGCCATCTGATCAAGCGCCGGTCGCGGACCGAAAACGTCCATGTAGAGGATGATCGCTGCCCTGGCTGGGGCCGCCGAACGGAACAGCCGGGCCTTGGCAATGCCGTCGCTTGTCTTGATCTGCATCGCTTGCGTGGCCATCATCCGCTCCGTTGATCTGACGTGCGATAGATACCCGCGGTGACCGTCGCGGCAAGCTGTAATGAGGCGATCTGCTTCAAGATTTCGTGCGGCATTCGGCGACGCTACAGACGCGCGAATGCTGCCATGTGAAAGGCCTGAACCTCGGCCGGATAGCGATAATCGGTACCGTAAGGACAGGCGTTGCGATCGAGGCAGCCGCCGGTGCGGCAAGGCATGCCGTTTTGCCCGCGCACATGGGCCAGACAGGTCTCATGTGCAAAACCATCCGCAGAATAGGCCTCGACCGGACAGGATTTCAGGCAAGGTTTTGCGACACATGTGTCGCAAAGGTGGATCACGTCGCGGGGTTCTTGGAGCGCGATTTCGTCTTCGAACAGCAGCGCGCCGCGATAGGCATGCCAGAGCCCGTATTGCGGATGCATGAGAATGCCGAGCGGTGACGGCTTCAGCCCCTCCGCACGCATCGCCCATTGCTGGAACGGCAGATAAGGCCTGTCGGACGGCGACACCGCGCGTGCCCCGAATCTTTCGGCCACGGCGCCGATCACTTCGCGCGACCATCTGTCGAGCGGATCGGCGATCGGCTGTGACTGTTTCTCCAGCCAGCGCAGGAAGTGCGGCCAAGGTGCGGCACCCGCCTGCCCCACCAGCAGAACGGATCTGGCGGCAGCGCCGGAGAAACCGGAAGGCGTTTCCTCAGCGCCTGCAAAATTGAAGCCGCCGCGAAGCATAAGGCCGTGGGCGGAAAGCGCAGCCGCGATTGTTTCAGTCATGCCGCGCTCGGGATCATCCCTTCTTGTCCGGATCGGAGAAGGCACTCCGCCAGACTTCCTTGTGGATGATGTTGGCGACTTTAGCCCCGCCTGATTCGGGCTCCTTTCAGGTGAAGGCGTCGGCCATCGACGCCTTCTTCCTGGCGATGAAGTCCTTCAGCCCATCGTCGATGCCCGGATCGAGATACGGCGCCTCGTAGCTCTCCAGCCAGCGGCGGGCGAGTTCGTTGGCGCGCTGCGGCGCGGTTTTTTCGCCTTCGGCCAGCCATTGCTCGTAGGAATTGTTGTCGGCGATGTTGGAACGATAGAACGCGGTCTGGAAATTGGCCTGGGTGTGATCGCAGCCGAGATAGTGGCTGCCCGGGCCGACCTGGCGGATGGCGTCCATCGCCTGGCCGTTTTCCGACAGATCGACGCCCTCGGAGAACTTCTGCGTCATGCCGAGCTGGTCGATGTCCATCATGAACTTTTCGTAGCAGGAGGCGAGACCGCCCTCGAGCCAGCCGGCCGAATGCAGCACAAAGTTGGTGCCGGCGAGGATCGTCGAGTTCAGCGTGTTGGCGCTCTCATAGGCCGCCTGCGCGTCAGGGATTTTTGAAGCACAGAGCGAACCGCCGGTGCGGAATGGCAGGCCGAGCCTGCGGGCAAGCTGTGCGGCGCCATAGGAGACCAGCGACGGCTCCGGCGTGCCGAAGGTCGGCGCGCCCGACTGCATCGAGATCGACGAGGCGAAGGTGCCGAACAGCACCGGCGCACCGGGCCGGATCAGCTGTGTGAACGACGCTCCCGCCAGAACCTCGGCCAAAACCTGGGTCAGCGTGCCGGCGACCGTCACCGGGCTCATCGCACCGGCAAGGATGAACGGCGTGACGATGCAGGCCTGGTTATGGCGCGAATAAACCTTCAGCGCCCCCAGCATGGTCTCGTCGAAGACCATCGGCGAGTTGGCGTTGATCAGGCTGGTCAGCACCGTGTTGTTCTCGACGAAATCGTCGCCGAATACGATCTTGGCCATCGCCACCGTGTCTTCGGCGCGCTCGGGCGCGGTTACCGAGCCCATGAACGGTTTATCCGAATATTTGATGTGGCTGTAGACCATGTCGAGATGGCGTTTGTTGACCGGCACGTCGACCGGCTCGCAAACCGTGCCGCCCGAATGGTGGATCGACGGCGCCATATAGGCGAGTTTCACGAAATTCCGGAAATCCTCGATCGTCGCATAGCGCCTGACGCCGTCGAGATCGCGCACGAAGGGCGGTCCATAGACCGGCGCGAACACTGTCGCGTTGCCGCCGATCTGCACCGAGCGCTCGCCATTGCGGGCGTGTTGGGTATAGACGGACGGAGCGGTCTTCAACAGCGAGCGGCAGAGGCCCTTGGGGAAATGCACCCGCTCGCCCTTGACGTCGGCGCCCGCCTCTTTCCAAAGCTGCAGCGCCTCGGCGTCGTCGCGGAAGATGATGCCGATCTCTTCCAGCACCGTGTCGGTGTTCTTTTCGATCAGCGCCAGCCCTTCCTCGTCCAGCACCTCATAGACGTTGATCTTGCGCTTGATATAGGTGAGCTGGGTGCCGGGGCCGCCGCCCGAACGCGCAGCCCGTCGGGCGGCGGCGCCACCGCTGGCAGCGCGCCCGCGCCGTGCGTTTGACGCTTCCTGATCGACCGGCGCGTTCTCACTCATAATCGTTCTTCCCTGGCTTTCGTTCTGGCCTGATTTACTCCGGCCGGGCTCTTGTACCGGCCTGAAATCCGTTTGCGGCCGCATATTGCGGTCTCTGGCCGGATCGTAGCCATGCACCCTATTCGAAACGGCCCGCCAGCGCCAACGCCTGTCGCAAAATCGACAAGAATTCCAAGAGATTTACGGTCGCTTTCGTTTTGCGGGAAGTCGCAAATCAGCTATGGACAACCGGCCCGTGCGGGTTAGGTATTGACGCGATATTTTTAAGCTGCCGCGATAGTTGTAGCCGGCAAGGAGCCTGAGAAAAAATGGCCGACGACGAGATCATCCTTTCGGAACTCTCCGACGACGAGTTGGTGCAGCAGATGCACGACGATCTTTATGACGGGTTGAAGGAAGAAATCGAGGAAGGCACCAATATCCTTCTCGAGCGCGGCTGGGCGCCTTACAAGGTGTTGACCGAGGCTCTGGTCGAAGGCATGCGCATCGTCGGCGAGGATTTCCGCGACGGCATCCTGTTCGTTCCCGAAGTGCTGCTGTCGGCCAACGCGATGAAGGCCGGCATGTTCATCCTGCGTCCGCTGCTTGTCGCCACCGGCGCGCCGAAGCAGGGCAAGATGGTGATCGGCACCGTCAAGGGCGACATCCATGACATCGGCAAGAACCTGGTCGGCATGATGATGGAAGGCGCCGGCTTCGATGTCATCGACCTCGGCATCAACAATGCGGTCGAAAAATATCTCGATGCCATCGAAAAGCACCAGCCCGACATCATCGGCATGTCGGCGCTGCTGACGACGACCATGCCTTACATGAAGGTCGTCATCGATACGATGAAGGAAAAGGGCATTCGCGACGACTATGTCGTGCTGGTCGGGGGCGCGCCGCTCAACGAGGAATTCGGCAAAGCCGTCGGCGCCGACGCCTATTGCCGCGACGCCGCGGTGGCGGTCGAGACCGCCAAGGACTTCATGAAGCGCAAGCACAACGTCCGCGCTTCGGCCTGAGTCAATAAATTCGGCACCGACGAGAAAAGCCGCGCCTTGCAGTGCGGCTTTTTTATTCCCAAATGTTTGAAATCGTGCAGATCAGGGTTTCTTGACGGTATCGTCAACCGCCTTCGCAGTGGATTTGATATCCTTACCGACGCCGCGCACCGTGTTGGCGCAGGCCGAAACAGCCAGGACGCAGGCGAGAATAGCGATTGGCGCAACGCGGAACAGTTTCATGAATGGTGTCTCCCTCAGGATATAAATTCGCTGGACAGCAACGAAGATGGATTAGACTCGTTCCATGACTACCGCGCGAAAACAACAATCCGATCAAGGCGACAGGCTGCTCGTCATCGCCTGCGGGATGATTGCGCGCGAAATTTTGGCGGTCAAGGAACAGCTCGGGCTCGACCATCTCGACCTGACCTGCCTGCCGGCGGAGTTTCATTTCTATCCGGACCGCATCGCGCCGGCCATGGACAAGGCAATCGCCAAGGCCAGGGCGGACGGCTACAAACACATCTTCGTCGGCTATGCCGATTGCGGCACGGGTGGCTTGCTCGATCGGGTCTGCGAGAAGCATGGCGTTGAGCGCATGGCCGGGCCGCATTGCTTTGCCTTCTACCAGGGCATGGATGCCTATGCGAAGGTCGCCGATGACGACATGATGTCGTTCTATATGACCGATTTCCTCTGCCGGCAATTCGATGCATTCTTCATGAAGCCGCTCGGCCTCGACAAGCACCCGGAGCTGATCAAGGACTATTTCGGCAACTACGAGAAGCTGATCTATATCGCTCAGACCAACGACCCGGAACTCGACAAGGTCGCCGAAAAAGCGGCGAAAATGCTCGGCCTCGCCTATGAGCGGCGCTCGACCGGCTATGGTGACCTGACTGGCGAACTCGCGCGGGTGGCCTCGTATCCAGAAGAAGTCCGTTAAGCGCCCGACTTCGGATTATTTGCTCTCGGATTGCGGATCCGACACGAAATCGACAACGCGGCCGTTGTCAAACCGGATCGGCCCCCTTGCTGTCGGGTCCTTGCGCAACGCCTCTGCAATCAAGGCTTCGATAGTGTCGAGGTGGGCCTGCAGAATTGAGCGGTTGCCCAGTTCCCAGTACTCGCCTTCATCAAAGACGTCGAACTTGTGGAAAAGAGGAGCAATTTTGCGAAGCAACTCAATGATCTCGATGTGCGCGTCCGATCCGGCAAACTGGGTCTTGCAAAATTGCTGCATGAAGAGGTCCCTGTCGAACTCGAACCGTAGGCGATCCGACTTGGGATGCGGCAGGCATTCTATCCCCATGACCGGGCCGATATAGTCCACGCTGCGTTCGTCGATGACCCGGTTGAGAACCATTTCGGACTCGTCTATCGGCCGAAATCGCCAGTCTCGAGCGATGGCAAACGCTTCGACTTCCTGCAACAGCGCAGCGTACTGCTCCGCGCCGCGCAGTTGCCCCTCAAAATGGATCGTAATACCCACGCACACGTCTCCGCAGAACACTCGGGACAATAGCTGCGCTTCTATTCGGTGGCCAGCGCCGCCAGCACATCGGCAAAGCTCGTCTTGCAGACGAAACCCAGCCGGTCCCTCGCTCGCGAAGCATCATAGACCCGGTCGATCGACGAAAACATCGTCCAGCCTTTCTTCGCGTAGAGCACCGGATAATCCGGAAAATAGCGTGCGACAACCGACGGTGCGTCGGCGATCAATGCCGCGCAATCGTCGGGCTGGAACGGTGTTGGCGCCGAAATGATGAAGATGTCGAAGCCCAATTGCGGCGCTTTCTCCAGAGCAGCAATGTGGGCGTCGGCTGCGTCCTCCACCGTCAGCCGGCGGAACAACAGCTCATTGGCCTTGGTGTTGGCGTCCGACTGTTCGATCACATGAGCCATGTCGTCCGCCTCGGGAAAAAACCGGGCGGTGCGCAACACGATCACCGGCAGGCCGAACTGCAAATGATAGAGCCGGCAGAGGTGTTCGGCTGAAAGCTTGGTGACGCCGTAGATGTTGCGCGGTTCAGGCGACATGTCTTCCGTCAGCCATGCCGCCCTGCGCGCCCCGCCGGTGAAGCCGGTGCGGATGGTTTGGGAAATCATCAGCGATGTCGTCGAGGTGAAGATGAAGCGCTGAACGCCAAAAGCTGCTGCCGCATCGAGCAGGTTGAGCGTGCCGCGCACATTCGTCTCGACGAAATCCTCGTTGCGATGACGTTCGATGTCAGGCTTGTGCAGCGCGCCGCTATGGATGATGGCCCCGACGCGGTTCTCCTCGACCGTCCGCATGACCAGGTCGCGATCGGCGACTGAGCCGACGATTGGCGTTTCCGAAGACGGAACGAGATCGAGGCCGATGACGTCATGGTCGA
Organism: Mesorhizobium sp. M0166; assembly: GCF_040322255.1. Taxonomy (NCBI): domain Bacteria; kingdom Pseudomonadati; phylum Pseudomonadota; class Alphaproteobacteria; order Hyphomicrobiales; family Phyllobacteriaceae; genus Mesorhizobium; species Mesorhizobium sp. M0166. The sequence continues at coordinate 27,365 of NZ_JAMYTD010000034.1, forward strand.
GGGCCCGCAGGCGCGGCGCCAAGGCGCTGCCCAGCCAACCGGACGATCCCGTCAGCAAGATCCGCATTCTTTTCCACCTCGTTTCTGCTGTCGATGCTCAGGCACGGATGACAGAGCGTGGCGAAACATTAAGGTATGCGCCAGACAAGAAAACAGGCTGCTCCAGCCGTCAAAAGGGAAACGCCACCGATGATCGTTCGCCTCATCACTGCCGCAGCAGTTGTCTTCTGCTTTGCCCTGCCCGCGCTCGCCGATGGCGAGGTGCAGAAGCTGATAACCGCTGCCGACAAGGCGCGGCTCGACAAATATGGCGAGACGCGCAAGGCAGCGCTTGACGAGGCGAAGGCCGGCGATCCCGCCGAGGTCAAGCAACTCGACGCCTTGCTGGCAAAGCCGCTGGTTCCCTTCTCCGACAAGGACCTGACCGGCAATTGGCAATGCCGCACCATCAAGGCCGGTGGGTTGAGCCCGCTCGTCATCTATGGCTGGTTCAAATGCAAGGTGAGCGACGACGGTTCCGGCTGGAGACTGGAAAAGATCACCGGCTCGCAGCGCACCAAGGGCCGCTTCTTCGACGATAGCGAGAAACGCGCGATCTATCTCGGTTCCTTCTACGTCAACGACGATCCGGCAAAGCCCTACGGCAGCGGCCCGGAAAGCGATCAGGTCGGCTATGCCTTCCGCAACAGCGCCGGCGAATGGCGCATCGAGTTCCCGGCGCCCTACTACGAATCGAAGCTCGACATCCTCGAATTCAAGCGCTGAGCCCTCCGATCACCAAGGGTTAACCCGGTCGACCTAGCATTCGCGCGCAAAAGAACAGGTCTTTGCGGGGGTCGCGCAGCATGGCACGGTCGAAAACAAACCATCAGCCGATCGTCGTTGTCACCGAAGGGGGCCCGCATATCTGGGCGATCGTCAACGCCGTCGCCGATCAACTTGGCCCGGTCAGCGTCATCCTCGAAGCTCCTGAATCCAAAAAGCAATTGCTTCTCGGGCGGGCGCGGCGGCAAGGCTGGGCCTCGGCCATCGGTCAACTCGGCACGATGATGCTGACGCGCCTCGGCAAGCGCTTCTTCGCCGGCCACGCAGCACGGCTTGCCGCCGAGCAGAAGCTACAAACCGAACCGAAGCATGGGCAAAAGATCATCCACGTCCCGTCGGCCAACGCGCCGGAATGCCTGCAGGCGATCGCGGAAATCCAGCCGGGTGCGGTGCTGCTCGCCGGCTGCCGCTTGCTGTCGCGGCAGACGCTGGCAAAAATCCCTTGCCCGGTCCTCAACTACCATGCCGGCATCGCCCCGAAATACCGCGGCATGAACGGCGGCTACTGGGCGCTGGCTTCAGGCGATGCGGAAAACTTCGGCACCACCGTGCATCTCGTCGACGCCGGCGTCGACACTGGCGGCGTGCTGCGGCAGGCGCGTGGCAAACCGCAGCCGGGCGACACGATTTCAAGCTACGCGTTGCGGCAGGCGGCGTTCTCGCGCGATATCTGCGTCGAGGCGGTCAGGGATGCGCTGGCCGGCAAGCTCGGCACGGTGGATCCCGGCCTGCCTTCGAAACAATGGTATCATCCGACGGTCTGGTTTTATTTCTGGACCGGGATAAGGAACGGCGTCTGGTGACGCGCCGATTTACCGGACAGCCACCCGCCACTAACATTGCATCATGAGCGACATCGACCACCGCACCATCATTGCCGGCCTTTCAGTCGAGGATCGTCGCGACCTCACCGCCAGGCTTGACCGGCCAGGCATCGTCCGGCTGGCCGTCCATGGCGGGCTGGTTATCCTGCTGGGCGCGCTGATCGCCGCCCGCATCCCGTTCTGGCCGCTTCTCGTCTTGCCGCAGGGAATCCTGATCGTCTTCTTCTTCACGCCGTTGCACGAGACCATCCATGAAACGGCGTTCAGGACGGCGTGGCTCAATCGCGCTGTTGCCGCCGTGGCTGGCTTCCTGATCCTGCTGCCGCCGGCATGGTTCCGCTATTTCCATTTCGCCCATCACCGCCATACGCACGACCCGGAAAACGACCCCGAACTGATGGCGCCGAAGCCGGAGACCGTCAGCCAGTATCTGCGCTATCTGTCCGGCGGCCCCTATTGGATCGCCATGGGCCGCGTGGTCGCTACCAACGCGGCTGGCCGCAACCGCGACGGCTTTGTACCGGAAAAGGGCAGCGGCAAGGTGGTTGCCGAAGCACGGCTGTTCCTGATCGGCTATGCGGTGGTGCTGGCCGCATCGCTCGCCGCGCAGGCGGCGCTGCTGTTGTGGGTCTGGATCGTGCCGGTGCTGATCGGACAGCCGTTTTTGCGGGCCTACCTGCTGGCCGAGCACGCGTTGTGCCCGCACGTCGCCAACATGCTCGAGAACACCCGCACTACCTTCACCACAAGGCTGGTGCGCTTCGTGGCTTGGAACATGCCGTACCATTCGGAGCACCATTCCTATCCGGCCGTTCCCTTCCACAGCCTGCCGCGCTTCCATGAGATCGTCGCGGGGCATCTACGCACGACCGAACGAGGTTACGTGCGCTTCCACGGGAAGCTGGTCCGCAGCTTCGATGGCCGCGCCGGCTGACCTGTGCTGAAAGACTCCGCTTTCAGCCGCCGCCGTCGATTGCGTCGTTTTTGAAGGCCCCCGCGTCGTCCCATAACAAGCAGCCCAACAGCGCTTCCGGCAATGCTCGAAACCACTGCATCGGCCCAAAAGATCGGAATCGATCCTCGAAAGTACGACGCAGCAGAGTTAGGTGGTAGAGCATCGTTTGTGCGTCCGATTGGACGCGCGGCGCTCTCCAGGAGCAGGAATTCATGGCCGATCTGATCGTCGTCTACTGGCGCGACATCCCCGCCCAGGTCATCGTCAAGAAGGGCCGGCAGAACGCCAAGCGCGAACTGCCATTGCGCTTCACCGAGGCGATCGACATGTGCGCCATGCGCACCGGCGCCGGCGGCACCGACGACTATCTTGCCGAATGGCGCAAGGCAGAGCCCATCCCGGTCGGTGACGATCTTGAAGCCGAGGCCGAGAAAGCCCTTCAGGAACTTGACGCGAAATACGACCGTGAGCGGCTGGTCGCTCTGGTCAAGGCGGGCGGCAAAGAAAATGTCTGATCCCCAATCAATGCCGGCGACGACGGCTCAAGCCGGCGTGACCCAGGCGACCATCGTCAAGAACGCGGCGCCGAAATCCGACTACAAGCCGGCCGACGTGTCGCCGCAGCGGCGCGTGCAGCGCTCGTTTGCTGTGCGGCTTTGGTCGGTGCGGCATTCGCGGCTGCTCGAATGGTTCTACGCCAGGTTTGCCGACATGTTCCTGACTCTCCACCCGCTATGGAAGGGCATCGGCTACAGCCGTGTCGAAGGGCCGGTGAAATTCGTCGAGAAGCGCGTCAAGGGATTCATGTTCGACTGCCGCATGTGCGGCCAGTGCATCCTATCCTCGACCGGCATGTCGTGCCCGATGAACTGCCCCAAGCAATTGCGCAACGGCCCTTGCGGCGGTGTCCGCGCCAACGGCAATTGCGAGGTCGAGCCAGACATGCCTTGCGTCTGGGTCAAGGCCTGGGAAGGCTCGCGGAACATGGTGCATGGCGACAAGATTTTGGACGTGCAGAAGCCGGTGGATCAGTCCTTGCGCGAAACTTCCGCCTGGCTGCGGGTGACCGCGCAGGCCGCGGCCGCCCGCAATGCGGCCCACAACACTACCAACACCGGAGCGTCGGCATGATCGGCCGCCAGCCAGACGAGAATCCGGCCGGCATCCATTTGCCGCTCGATCCCCTGCCCGGCCACACCTCCCGCGGCCGGCTTGAGCGGGTTCTGCGACGCGGCGAGTTCGCAGTGACGACCGAGCTCAATCCGCCCGACAGCGCCGATCCGGAAGACGTCTACAACCGCGCCAGGATTTTCGACGGCTGGGTCGACGCGATCAATGCCGTCGACGCTTCCGGCGCCAACTGCCACATGTCGTCGGTCGGCATCTGCGCGTTGCTGACCCGCATGGGCTATGCCCCGATCATGCAGATCGCCTGCCGCGACCGGAACCGCATCGCCATCCAGGGCGACGTGCTTGGGGGTGCAGCGATGGGTGTCGCCAACATGCTGTGCCTGACCGGCGACGGCGTGCAGGCCGGCGACCAGCCCGGCGCCAAACCGGTGTTCGATCTCGACTGCATGTCGCTGCTCGAAACCTGCCGCATTATGCGCGACAACGGAAAATTCCTGTCCGGCCGCAAACTCACGACGCCGCCGCAGCTTTTCCTTGGCGCCGCCATCAACCCGTTCGCGCCGCCGATCGATTTCCGTCCCTATCGGCTGGGCAAGAAGATCACCGCCGGCGCGCAGTTCGTGCAGAGCCAGTACTGCTTCGACGTGCCGATGTTCCGCGCCTACATGCAGAAGGTCCGCGATCTCGGCTATACCGAGAAATGCTTCATCCTGTGCGGCGTCGGGCCGCTGGCCTCGGCCAAGACGGCCAAATGGATCCGCTCCAATGTGCCGGGCATTCACATTCCCGATCAGATCGTCAAGCGCCTGGAAGGCGCTCTGGATCAGAAGAAGGAAGGCAAGCAGCTCTGCATCGACATCATCAATGAGGTGAAGGAAATTCCCGGTGTGTCCGGTGTCCATGTGATGGCCTACCGCCAGGAAGAGTATGTCGCCGAGATCGTCGATGAATCCGGCGTGCTGAAGGGCCGCCGGCCGTGGAAGCGCGAAATCCGCCGCGACGACCAGCTCGTTGCCGACCGGCTCGACCACATACTGCATGACGACCTCACCGAAACCCAGGTCGATATGGTCAAGACCGCGCATTGACAGCGCGAATCGTCAGCATTCGCTTGATCAGAAACAGATAACGATATAAAGAACTCTTTATATCACGATGGAGAGATTTCATGACCCGGACCATCGTCGCCTCGGCGACACGAGAAATCATCATCGGCTTCGATCAGCCCTTCTGCGTGATCGGCGAGCGCATCAACCCGACCGGCCGTAAGAAACTGGCCGCCGAAATGATCGCCGGCAATTTTGAGACTGTCATCAAGGATGCGCTGGAGCAGGCCGCCTGTGGGGCGACCATGCTCGACGTCAATGCCGGCGTCACCGCAGTCGATCCCAACGCCACCGAGCCAGCGCTGCTGGTGCAGACGCTGGAGATCGTGCAAGGCCTGGTCGACCTGCCGTTGTCGATCGACTCCTCGGTGACTGCCGCGATCGAAGCGGCGCTGAAGGTTGCCAAGGGCCGGCCGCTGGTCAATTCTGTCACCGGCGAGGAGGAAAAGCTCGAAGCCATCCTGCCGCTGATCAAGAAATACAACGTCCCGGTCGTCGCCATTTCCAACGACGAGACCGGTATTTCGATGGACCCCGATGTGCGCTTCGCCGTCGCCAAGAAGATCGTTCAGCGCTGTGCCGACTTCGGCATTCCGGCGCATGATGTGGTCGTCGACCCGCTGGTCATGCCGATCGGCGCGCTGGGCGATGCCGGGCGCCAGGTATTTGCCCTGCTACGCCGGCTGCGCGAGGAACTCAAGGTCAACACCACCTGCGGCCTGTCCAACATCTCGTTCGGCCTGCCGCACCGTCACGGCATCAACGCCGCCTTCATCCCGATGGTGATCGGCGCCGGCATGACCTCGGCGATCATGAACCCGGTGCGGCCGCAGGAAATGGAAGCGGTGCGCGGCGCCAACGTGCTGAACGGCACCGACGAGAACTGCACCAACTGGATCAGGACCTACAAGGACTACAAGCCTGCTGAAGGCGGCCAGGCCGTTGCCGCGCGGACACAGGTCAACGCGCCGGGTGACGGCAATGGCAATGGCGGACGCAGGCGCGGCGGCCGCGAAGCGCGGATGGCCCGGGGTTGAGCCATGGCTTGGCCGACACGATATGGGCTTAGGACTGGGGAGGAACCGAAACACAGCGGCATAGCTGCCGTGGCCAAGACCCGAGCAGCGTAGAAAGTAAAGTCTGGAACGTATGAACTCTCCCGTCAACATCACCGATCCGCTCGTGCTGTTCATGCCGTCCGGCAAGCGCGGCCGGTTTCCGGTCGGCACACCGGTGCTGGATGCCGCGCGCCAGCTCGGTGTCTATGTCGAGAGCGTGTGCGGCGGGCGTGCCACTTGCGGGCGTTGCCAGATCGAGGTGCAGGAAGGCAATTTCGCCAAGCACAAGATCGTTTCCTCCAACGACCACATCTCGCCCAAGGGCGCGAAGGAAGAGCGCTACGAGCGCGTGCGTGGGCTGCCCGAGCGGCGCCGCCTGTCCTGCTCGGCGCAGATCCTCGGCGATCTCGTCGTCGACGTGCCGCAGGACACCGTCATCAACGCGCAGACCATCCGCAAGGACGCCGACACCAGGGTCATCGCCCGCGATGCGGCAATCCGCATGTGCTATGTCGAGATCGAAGAACCCGACATGCACAAGCCGCTCGGCGACCTCGACCGCCTGAAGATCGCGCTGATGAAGGACTGGGGCCTCAAGAGCCTCGATTTCGATTTCCATCTGTTGCCGCAGGTGCAAGGCATTTTGCGCAAGGGCAACTGGACCGCGACCGCCGCCATCCACAAGGACACCGACAGCGAGACCGCGCGGGTCATCGCTTTGTGGCCCGGCCTCAAGAACGAGGCGTACGGGCTTGCCTGCGATATCGGCTCGACCACCATCGCCATGCATCTGGTGTCGTTGCTGTCGGGCCGCGTCGCCGCCTCGTCGGGCACATCCAATCCGCAGATCCGCTTCGGCGAGGACCTGATGAGCCGTGTCTCGTACGTAATGATGAACCCGGACGGCCGCGAAGGCATGACGGTCGCCGTGCGCGAGGCCATTTCGGGGCTTGTGGACAAGGTCTGCACCGAAGGCAACGTCCAGCGCAATGACATCCTGGATTCCGTCTTCGTCGGTAATCCGATCATGCATCATCTGTTCCTCGGCATCGATCCGACCGAGCTCGGCGGCGCCCCCTTCGCGCTAGCCATCTCCGGCGCGGTGCACATCAAAGCATCGGATATCGGCTTGAAGCTCAACCAGGGCGCCAGGCTTTATATGCTGCCTTGCATTGCCGGCCATGTCGGCGCGGACGCTGCCGCGGTGACGCTGTCGGAAGGCCCGCACCGCCAGGACGAGATGATGCTGATCGTCGATGTCGGCACCAATGCCGAGATCGTGCTCGGCAATCGCCAGCGGGTCGTGGCGGCCTCCTCGCCAACCGGCCCAGCCTTCGAGGGTGCGGAAATCTCCGGTGGCCAGCGCGCCGCACCGGGTGCCATCGAGCGCGTCCGCATCGATCCTGAAACGCTTGAGCCGAAATACCGCGTCATCGGCTCGGAACTCTGGTCCGACGAGCCGGGCTTCCTCGACAGCGTTCAGGCGACCGGCGTCACCGGCATTTGCGGCTCGGGCATCATCGAGGTGGTCGCCGAGATGTATCTCGCCGGCATCATCTCCGAGGACGGCGTCGTCGATGGATCGCTGAGCGCCAACTCGTCTCGCGTCGTCGCCAACGGCCGCACCTTCTCCTATGTGCTGAAGGAAGGCGAGCCCAAGATCACCATCACCCAGACTGATGTGCGCGCTATCCAGCTTGCCAAGGCCGCCCTTTATGCCGGCACCAAGCTTTTGATGGAAAAGCAGCACACCGATCACGTCGACCGCATCCACTTCGCCGGCGCCTTCGGCTCGTTCATCGACCCGAAATACGCAATGGTGCTGGGCCTGATTCCGGATTGCGACCTCGACAAGGTCTCGGCCGTTGGCAATGCGGCCGGCGCCGGCGCCCGCATGGCGCTCTTGAACCGTGGCTATCGCCGCGAGATCGAGGAAACCGTTAGCAGGATCGAGAAGATCGAGACGGCGCTGGAGCCGAAATTCCAGGAACATTTCGTTTATGCCATGGCGCTCCCGAACAAGATCGACCCGTTCCCCAAGCTGTCAGCGGCGGTGAAACTGCCACCCCGCAAGACCGTCAGCGAGGACGGCATTGCCGGCGACGCTGCCCCGCGGCGGCGTTCGCGCGAAGGCCACGCCGCGCGGCGCGGGCGGGGATGACTCGCCTCCGCTAGGCTGTCAGACCTTCCATTTTCATTTGTATGCAAATGTTTCCAGATCGCACTGATCTGGAAACGAAATCGCGTTTTCGTGAAATCCGCCAGATACATAGGCGGAGCATTTAACCGGTATCGAACGGCAGGCGGAAACAATTTTCGGCCACCGCAACGCTCCAAGGAGATCAAGATGTCGATGTTCGAAAGCCTCGGCCGCTATGGTGCGGCCTTCAAGAAAACACGCGAAGCGCGCAAGTCGTTGCGCATCCTCAACAGCTTGCCGCCTGAGATCCAGAAGGACATTGGCTGGCCGGTGTCGCCGCTTTCGGTCGGATGGGGCGTGCAGCGCGGATGAAATTCATCGACAAATGCAAGCTGCTTGGTATTCGCCGGAGCCGCAATGCGGCTCCGGCTGCCATCAGTAATTGGCTGCGCGCCGCATTACTGTCCCGGCGTTGAGCTGCGCCGGTGGGCCAGCGACTTCATGGGCCGGACGCTTTGTCGCCGGCCGGGATCAAACCACCGTGTTGAGATTGCATAAATCTTGACTTTTTTGGTGGCGACACAATCTTCGAAATAGTCGGGGGTTCTCTTAGTCGGCTCAGCCGAAGTCCGTGTATCTGCATGCCCAGTCTCAAAAGCCACGTCGTGTCGTTCGTCCTCAGGTACAGCCGCAAGAAGGCGTTTTCCAGCCCCGAGAACCTACAGCGCTGGATCGCCTATGCGCGCAAGACGGAAAACCATCAGCCGCCTGCGTCGCTGCAGTCACGCCTGGAGATCACGACCCGCACGATCAACGGCTTTCCCGTCTACGAGATCGCTCCCCAGGCTGGTGAGCGGAGGCGGATTCTCTACCTGCACGGCGGCGCTTATGTCTTTGAAATCACACCCTATCATTGGCGGCTGATCGCCGACATGGCCGACCGTCTCGGGTTCGGTATCACCGTGCCGATCTATCCCATTGCTCCCGAACACGATTTTCACGTCATGTTCGGCATGGTCAGCGCCGTCTACCGCCAGATGTTCGGCGAAACCAGGGCGAATGACATCATTTTCATGGGCGATTCCGCCGGCGGAAATATGGCCGTCGTGCTGACCATGATGGCTGCGCAAGACGGCCTGCCCTTGCCATCGCGCCACGTACTGATTTCGCCCGGCCTCGACGTGTCGCTCGCCAACCCAGAAACGTATGAGGCTGAACGCAACGATCCATGGCTGGGCATTGCCGGCGGCCGCGAGGCGATCCGGCTTTACAGCGCCGGCATAGATCCCACCGACTGGCGCATCAGCCCGGTTTACGGCGACCTGTCGGTGCTGCCCAAAACGCTGCTGCTGACCGGTTCACGCGATCTGCTCACCCCCGACAATCTGATCTTCGCGGAAAAGGCGCGCGCGGCCGGCGTGGAAATTGAGGTCGTCCACGAGCAAGGCATGTTCCATGTCTGGCCGTTGATCGACATGCCGGAGGCGCGACGCGCGCGGGACAGTATAGTGGCCTTCTTGACCAACGAGACTGAGCGTTACCACGCCAAGGCAGGAGAGTTGTCGCTGCAGAGGACAGATCGCGACGGAACCCCTCGCGATCTGGTTGCGCCGCTCAGGTCATAGCTCTCAGTTCAGAACTTCCCAGTTTCCCTGAACATCTCAAACGTCGCGCGGATATGATCGGCGACTGCCTTCACCGGCGCGCTGGCGTCCGGCGTCACCACCATGGCGAGATTGTAGGTGCCGATGTCAGGCATGCCGTCCTTCGGGCACAACTCGACCATGTCGCTGCCAAGGAATGATTTCGGCAGCGGCGCGACTGCAAGATCCGCCATGATCGCGGCGCGCTGGCCGGCCGTGTGTGCGCTCATATAGGCGATACGGTAGTTGCGGCCCTCGCGGCCAAGCGCCTCCAATGCCCCTGCCCGCCAGGCACAGCCCTCTTCCCACAAGGAGACCGGCAGCGGCTCGCGTAGATGCGCGCAACCGCCCTTGGCACCGGCCCAGACGATCGGCTCTGTGAGCAGCACTTCGGCGCCGACCGCGCTGGTCTTGTAGGAGTTGGTGAGCAGCGTTATGTCGAGTGCCCGGTCGTCCATGCGCCGGCGCAGATTGACGCTCTGGTCGATGGTGACGTCGACCGCGATCGATGGATGCGATTGTGCGAACCGCTTCAGCACATGCGGCAGCACACGTTCGCCATAATCATCCGGCGAGCCGAGCCGCACCACCCCGACAATGTCTGGGATGATGAACTTCGACACCACCTCGCGATTGATCGACAGCAGCCGGCGCGCATAGCCGAGCAGCATCTCGCCATCGGTGGTCAGCGTCACCGAACGGGCATCGCGCGCGAACACCGAGCGGCCGAGAATATCCTCCAGCTTCTTGATCTGCATGGAGACGGCCGACGGCGTGCGGAAGACCGCATTGGCCGCAGTGGTGAAACTGCCGGTCTCGGCGATTGCAACGAAAGTGCGCAGAACGTCGAGATCGAGCAGTGGCAGCGGATGATTGAGTGGGGCGTTCATGGGAAGCGACCTTCAATTTTTCTGATGCAAACCATCATTCCATTTCGTTTGATTGAACATCAGTTTGGGAGGATAGTCAACTCCATCGAAGGCAAGACGCGTGGAAGTGGTCCTGAAACAACCATGACACGGACCTGCAATCGACACGAAATGAAGCTGAAACAAACCCGGTGTACCGCCTGACGCTGCAAGCGCCGGGACAACCCGGCCCAACGCGAAGGAGAATGAGATGTCTATCCTGTCATCTATCGGTCGGATCGCGACCGAGTTCAGCGAGGCCCGCGCCCGCTACCAGACGGAACGCGCTATCCGCGCGCTGCCGATTGAACTGCAGAAGGACATCGGCTGGCCCGATGCTGCCGATGCCAAGACCGGCACTCGCCATGGTGTGGGATCTTGGGCTGGAGCAAAGTAAACCGTGTGTATCAACAGCTGAAGGCCTGCCGCGCAGATCAGCCCGGCAGGTCTTTTTATTTGCATTCAAATGATTTTCCCGAGCCATGTCGCCGTCGCATGCCGCATATGAGCAAGTCGCATAGCAGCCCGCACAGGCAATCAACACATTGTAAATAATCGAAAATCCTGGGCAGAATGCCCAAATTTGTCGCATTCCGTGTCGCTTTTCATATCAAGTGCTTCGCTTTTGCGATTTAGATTCCCCTCACGTAAGCCTATATCATCATCTACAACGAGCTGCCCCACTCCATCAAGCGAAGGCGACCCGTCTGAGCAACCGAATGGAGATGATCATGAAGCTTTTTGCCCGCCTTTTTGCCCGCCGCGAAATGAACCTGACGACCGCGCTCGAGCGCCAGCGTCTGGCCAACACCATGCCTGGTCAGACCGGCGCCATGGCTGCCGCGCGCCTCGGCTTTGTCGCCTGAGACAGCGATCCTGGTAGAAGCAGCCCAGGGCTGCTTCGAGGTCGATCCAGCGCCGCTTCGGTTTTGCCGAGGCGGCGTTTTCGTGTGCAGCCTGCGTCGGCTCGTTTGGTCAAGCCGGTAGCATGTCGTGTCCTTCGCCGCATAGCGATTGCGCATTTGCGACCCGTGTCGCAAATAAAGTCTCTCCATTGCCATCTAGCCAATTGACATGAAACGTCTTTCCTGATGTCGCTATGCTAATCGCGACATCCTGTTCGCGCCATTGCAGCGTGAGGATCTACCCGTGAACGTCGTAAAGCACCCGATCCGGCGATCGTTCGTATTCTTCCTAGTCCCCGATTTCACCATGATCGCCTTCGCGACGGCGCTCGATCCGTTGCGTTCGGCCAACCGCATGCTCGGCTATGAAGCCTATCGCTGGCGGCTCGCCAGCATCGACGGCAAGCCGGTGCGCGCCTCAAACGGCGTCGAATGCGCCGTCAACACCTCGCTGGAGGAAGAGCGCAAGAAAATGTCCGGACCGGACCGGCCGAACATGGCTATCGTCTGCAGCGGCATCAATGTCGAGCGCTACCAGAACAAATCGGCCTTTGCCTGGTTGCGCGAGGAGTACAATCGCGGCGTTGCCGTCGGCGGCCTGTGCACCGGCGCGCATATCCTGGCCGCCGCCGGCCTGCTGTCCAACAAGCGCTGCGCCATCCATTGGGAGAACCTGCCGGGCTTTTCCGAGGCGTTCCCCAAGGCCAATGTCTTCGCCGACCTCTTCGAGATCGACCAGAACATCTACACCTGCGCCGGCGGCACCGCGGCGCTCGACATGATGCTGAAGCTGATCGGCGACGATTTCGACGAGAGCCTCGTCAACCGCGTCTGCGAGCAGGTGCTGACCGATCGCGTGCGCAGCCCAACCGACCGCCAGCGCCTGCCGCTGCGCGCCCGCCTTGGCGTGCAGAATTCCAAGGTTCTGACCATTATCGAACTGATGGAGGCCAATCTCTCCGAGCCGCTCTCGCTGATCGAGATCGCTGACCATGTCGACCTGTCGCGCCGGCAGATCGAGCGCCTGTTCCGCACCGAGATGGGGCGCTCCCCTGCCCGTTACTATCTGGAGATCCGCCTCGACCGCGCCCGGCACCTGCTGATCCAGTCGTCGTTGCCGGTGGTCGAAGTGGCGGTCGCCTGCGGCTTTGTTTCCGCCTCGCATTTCTCCAAATGCTATCGCGAGTTGTACGCCCGCTCGCCGCAACAAGAACGCGTCGACCGCAAACAGCTTCTGGCGGCTTGATCGGACCATCGGCTGAACGAAGCCCGCCGAGTCAATGCACTTCGGCCGTGCGCATCGCCTCGACGCGGATGTCTTCCGTCAGCCGCGCCTTCAGGGCCGAAAACTCCGGGCTGGTCTTCAGCGTATAGTGGCGCGGATGCGGCAGGTCGACGGCAACGTCCGATTTGATGCGGCCCGGCCGTGCCGTCATCACGACCACGCGCGACGCCATGAAGATCGCCTCCTCTATGTCGTGGGTGACGAACAGCACCGTTTTTTGCCGGCGCTCCCAGATGCCGAGGAGCAGTTCCTGCATCAGTCCGCGGGTCTGGTTGTCGAGTGCGCCGAACGGCTCGTCGAGCAGCAGGATCTCCGGATCGTTGGCCAGTGCCCGGGCAATCGCGGTGCGCTGCTGCATGCCGCCGGAAAGCTGCTTCGGCCAATGGTTTTCAAAACCTCTCAGACCGACGAGATCGACGTAGGACGCGACGATGTCGCTGCGCTCGCGCTCTGCCATTCCGCGCTCGCGCAGGCCGAAGGCGATGTTGTCGGCGACCGTCAGCCACGGGAACAGCGTGTACGACTGGAAAACCATGCCACGGTCCGGGCCCGGCCGGTCCACCACCCTGCCATCGAGCAGAACACGTCCCCCACTCGGCGCTTCGAGGCCGGCGACGATCCTGAGCAGCGTCGACTTTCCACAGCCGGATGGTCCCAGGATGGTGATGAAGTCGTTGGCGGCAACCGCCAGATCGACCGGCATAAGTGCCCGGACCGGCTGCCCGCCGCCGACACCGGCGAAGGTGCGCGAGACGGCTTCGATGAGAAGCTTACTCACGCCAGGCTCCACGGAAACAGCCAGCGGTTGAGCGCCTTGAAGGCGAAATCGGACAGCAGCCCGATCAGACCGATGACGATGATGCCGAAGATGATCTGCCCCGTCGCCAGCCGCGACTGGCTGTTGATGATCATGTAGCCGATGCCCGACGACGAGCCGATCAGCTCGGCGACGATGACGTAAGTCCAGGCCCAGCCGAGCACCAGCCGCAGCGTCTCTGCAATCTCCGGCGCATTCGCCGGCATGATCACGCGCCGTACGATGCCGTTGTCGGACGAGCCAAGCGTGTAGGCCGCCTCGACCAGGTCGCGCCGTGTGCCGCCGACCTTGACCGCGATGATCAGGATGATCTGGAACACCGAGCCGACGAAGATCACCAGCAGTTTTTCGAGCTCGCCAACGCCCGCCCACAGGATGAGCAGCGGGATGAAGGCCGATGCCGGCAAATAGCGGGCGAAGGAGACGAACGGCTCCAGGAACGCCTCCACCGGCTTCCAGGCGCCCATCACGATGCCGAGCGGAACGGCAACGCTGGCCGCCATCAGAAACCCGCCGAAGACCCGCCAGATGGTGATGAGGATGTCGAGCCAGAAGCGATCCTCGACCAGCAGCCGCCAGCCGTCTCTCACCATCGACAGCGGATCGGCAAGGAAAATGCGATTGACGTGGCCGCCAAGCGTGATCCACGCCCAGAACGCCACGAACAGCAGGAAGAACGAGATGCCGAGCACGGTTCGAATGCCCGGCGAGACCGGATGCAAGGGGCGCGGCATCTTCGACCGTCCTCTGATCTGAATGAAAAAGCGGCGGCGCACGCGCCACCGCCGGGCGACAATCCTGCCGGTTAGTCGGCGACGGCGCTGGTGTCGGCCAATGTCGAGACGTCGGGCGCTTCCTTGATCAAGCCCATCTGCAGCAGAAGCTCGCCGGCGGTCTTGGAAAAGTCCTGAAATTCCTTGGTGAAGAACTGCTTGTTCTCGGCCCTGTCGGCCCATTTCAAGTATTTGGCCGACTCTTCGAACTCCTTGGCCGACTGCTTCACGTCGGCGCCCATCGTCTCATAGGATTTCGCCGGATCGCTCTTGATCAGGTCGAGTGCCTCGAAATAGCTGTCGGCAAGCGCCTTGGCCGCATCCGGATTGGCCTTGAGGAACTCCGGCGTGCAGCCGACCGTGTCGAGCACCATCGGATAGTCGAGAGTGGTCACAAGGATATGGCCCTGGTCGGACTTTTCGCGCACCGCCGAGATGAACGGCTCATAGGTGACCGCCGCATCGTTCTGGCCGGCGAGAAAGGCCTGCGCCGCCGCGTCCGGCTCCAGGTTGACGACCGTCACGTCCTTGGTCGACATGCCGTTCTTGTTGAGCACCCAGGCCAGCATGAAATAGGGCGACGTGCCCGGCGCCGAGGACGCGACCGACTTACCTTTGAGATCGGCGACGGTCTTGATGTCGTTGCGGGCGACAATGCCGTCGGCGCCGTAGGACTTGTCGAGCTGGAATATCTGCTTGGTCGTCACACCATTGGCGTTCCAGACCAGCCAGGTCTCGACCGTGGTGGCGGCGCATTGCAGGTCGCCGCTGGCGATGGCGAGCGGCCGGCTGGCTTGCGGCACCTTCTTCAAGGTGACGTCGAGCCCGTGCTTTTCGAAGATGCCGGCCTGCTTGGCGAGGGTCAGCGGCGCAAAGCCGGTCCATCCACTGATGCCGATGCTGATCGATGTGGCGGCCGTGGCCGGCGCGGACAATCCGACGGCAAGCGTCAAGCCTGCGGCAAGAATTCCGATCCTCTTCATCTCGGTTCCCCTTTTTATGTGTTCGGATGGGGAATTGTGTCACAGACGCCTACATGCTTGTCAATGAAGCAGCTGCTGCACTGCGGTATCTCACCACCGGCAGTAAACTTCGCCATTAGCGGGTGTTGTACATCCAGCTGCGATCGCGCCACATTTTCTCGCCGACCAGGCAGTCGGTGTCGGGGATGTTCTGTGCCAGCACCAATGGCGGATGGGCGGCCTCTTGCGCCGCTCGCTGCGGCGAGGCCGGACCGGCAAGCTCCAGCACCAGCTTGCGGCGGATGGCTTCCGGAAACTGCGTCCAGTCATTGACCGGGATCATGAAGGAGCCCGGCCCGCCGATGACGCAGTCGCTGTAGTAACGGTCGAGATTGTTGACATCGTAAGCGCTGCTGAACCCGCCCCTGGTCATCAGCGGCAGGCCGTTGACGGTGATGCCCTGCTTGATCACGGCGTCGCGGGTGATATCGACGGGTGCGCCCTGGTTGTTGGGGCCGTCACCTGAAATGTCGATCACCCGCTTGACGCCCTGGAAGCCGCTTTCGGCAAAGAGATCGCTGGCGAATTCTAAGGCGCCGGAGATCGAGGTGCGCCTGGCACTGGCCGGCGGATGAGCGGAAAGCTGCGCTGCGAGCCGCTCGGCGTCGGCACGATTGGCGATCACCGTCCACGGCACGACGACCTGCTGCCAGGTCGCGCCAGCCCATTCGACATAGGTGACGGCAATCTTGCCATGAGCGCCTTCGCCGATTGCCTGCAGGACATCGTCGTGCGTCAGCGCCGCCGCATAGCCGTGACGCTGGATTTCGAGTTCGTCGGGCGACATGGACAGCGAAACGTCGACTGCCAGTACCAATTCGATGTCAACGGGTTCGGCAGCTCGGGATATCGCCGTCGGCCATAGCACCGAGGCCAGCGCGGCGGCACCCGAGACGAGATGTCTTGCACAGGCAAAACCAGACATGCCGCACAGTAAGCGAAAATCGCCGATCGACAAAGAGGAAGCCCGGTGGAGAGCCGGGCTCACCCGGTCACATTTTTGCGAACCGCCGGAAAATGAATTTCATTTGTGGATGCGGTGCCCGCCCCGTCCCCGCCACTCCACGGCCTTCTCGACATCCGTCTCGGAGGATGGGTCCGGCTTCGGTTTTCTAGTACCGACCCCGCGCGCTGCCCTCCAGTTCGGCTTGAATGACGGCGGAAGCCACAACAGAATACCTGCACCCGCGGCAGGCAAGATGATCGCAAAACGTAGAATTGAAAGTATGATGCCGCAGATGCCGACGATCTGCGCGGCCCGGCGGACGCCGAAGCGTCTCAGGAACAAATGTCTTGCAATCACGCCGCCATCCAGATCGTAGGCGGGCAGGATGTTGAGAACGATAAGCGACACGTTCAACAATGCGCCGATCCAAAGCGTCCATTCCAGAGGACCGGCCGACCTTGACGGCAGCCACCCGAATGGCCTTTCGGGCGCAACTGGGATGAGTTCTCCAAGAACCAGATAATAGGCCGCAGCGAAAAACGCGGCGAGCGCGACGTTCGCCAGGGGACCTGCTATCGCAATCCGCGCCCAGGCAGGCGATGGCGCTGCGGCGCGTTTGAAACGCGTGAGCCCGCCGAAGAGATATAATTCTATCCTGTCGGTGGCGACGCCTTGTCGGCGTCCGATCCAGGCGTGTGCCAGTTCGTGCCGAAATATCGACGCAAACAGAAGCGCTGCAAAGATAGAGGTATGGATCAGTGCATCCTTGGGTCGGCTCGCCCACTCGTTCAGGAAGGGCAGCACAATGGGAATTGCGAAGGTCCAGCTGACGCGAACCGGGATATTCCTGTTCAGCTGAAACACAAGCGCATCGTTTTTTCTGTCCCAGCCGATCCGCCGCAAAGGCACCCCCAATCGCAGCGCGACGGTAAGCGAGAATCATCGCTCCACAAAGCGAAAAGCCCGACGAAGAATCGGGCTTCTGCAGTCAGGTCCTGCTGGCACTACTCGGGCTGCCTGTGTGGAGAATCGGCAAGCAAGCAAGGCTCAGCTGCGCGGATTGAGGTTTTCCGGGTCGTAGAGCGGCCTGTAGCCGACGGCAGCCACTTCGACCGGGTATTTCTCGCCGAAATATTCGACATTCAGCTTGCGGCCCTCCTGGCAATACGCCCAGGGCAGATAGGCGAGCGCGATATTCTTGCCGATGGTCGGACCGTAGGCCACCGAGGTCGTGAAGGACCGGCGGCCGAGTTCGTCGACGAGCGTCTCACCGGTCTGCGGATCCATCACCGGCATCGTGCCGACCGGATAGCGGGGAACGCCGTTGGAATCGGTATTGTCGGTCATGATAAGCGTGCAAAGCATGGCCGGCTGATGCGCCCGGGCGCGATATTCCAGATGCTTTGCCTTGCCGCAGAAATCGGCCTCCTTGACCTTCGGGCGGGCAAGATCGGCTTCCAGCAGATTGTATTCGGTCAACAGATCCGCGTTCTGCAGGCGCAGGCTCTTCTCCATGCGGCGGCTGTTGGCATAGGTCTCGACGCCAAAGGCCACCACGCCGGTCGACCGCAGGGCGTCCCAGACGGCCAGGCCGTCCTCGTAGCGCATATGCAGTTCCCAGCCTTGCTCGCCGACATAGGAGATGCGGAAGGCGGTCACGTCCTTGCCGGCGATCCTGACGGGCTTGATCGCGGCAAAGGGAAAATTCTCAGGCGTCAGTCCGTCGGGGTTTTCCACGACCTTGCCCAATGTTGCCCGCGCGTTCGGACCCCAGATGCCGACGGTCACATATCTCTCGGTCACATCGGTGACGGTAACGTCGAAGCCTTTGTCCTCTGCCGTCCGGCGCATGTACTGGAAGTCGCGCGGCCCGGCATCAGCGCCGTCGATGACGCGGCAGCGGTCGGCCATTCGGATGACGGTCAGGTCGGCGCGCACCATGCCTTCCTCGTCGAGGAAATGGGTATAGATGCCCTTGCCGATATTGCCGTCACCGCCGATCTTTGCCGCGCACAGCCATTCCATCAGCGCGACATGGTCCGGGCCTTCCACGTCGTACATGGCGAAATGCGACAGGTTGACGATGCCGCAATCCTCGCTCATCGCGAGATGCTCGGCGTTCGAGATGCGCCAGAAATGGCGGTTGTCCCATTCGTTTTGGCGCACCGGCACCCGGTTGCCGTATTTCTCGAGCAAATGCTCGTTGGCGGCGTAGCCGTGTGCGCGCTCCCAGCCGCCGAGCTCCATGAAATAGCCGCCGAGTTCCTTCTCGCGCTCCCAGAAGGGCGAGCGGCGGACATTGCGGGCCTTGGAGAAGGGCTCACGCGGATGCACCGCCGGGTTGTAGACCTTCATCGCGGTTTCGGTGCAGCGGTCCCAGATGAACTGCTCTTTGGTCTGGTGTGGATAGAAGCGCGAATAGTCGATGGCGTGGTGGTCGATCGCCGTGCGGCCGTCCGTCATCCAGTCGGCGATGAGCTTGCCCATGCCGGGGCCGTCCTTGACCCAGATGGCAACGGCATACCAGAGGCCCCTCACCTTCTGACTTTCGCCCATCGAGGGGCCGCCGTCCGCCGTCACCTGCAGCAGGCCGTTGAAGGAATGGCTCTCATTGTAGCCCAGCTCGCCCAGGATCGGCGTCAGTTCCATGGCGCGCTCGAGCGGCGCCAGGATCTGCTCCATGTCGAGATCGCGTTGCGACGGCGAAAGCCGCGCCTCATTTTTCTCGAGAATGTCGCGCGGATGGCAAAGGCGCGGATTGGTCTCTTCGTAATAACCCCATTCGATCTGCCCGCCTTCAGCGGTCTTGGGGTCGCCGGTATCGCGCATGTAGGCCGAATTGCCCTGGTCGCGCAGCAGCGGCCAGCCGATCTCCTTGCCGGTGCCGGCGAACTCGGTGTACGGCCCGAAGAAGGTAAGCGGGTGGTCGATCGGCATGACCGGCAGGTCCTCGCCCGCCATTTCCGCAATCAGCCGTCCCCAGATGCCCGTGCAGACCACGACATAGTCAGCCTCGATCGTGCCGCGGTCGGTCACCACGCCCTTGATGCGGCCGTTCTCGATGACGAGCGACCTCGCCGACGTATTCGCAAACGCCCTGAGTTTGCCGGAAGCTTCCGCCTGGTCGACCAGCTTGCCGGCGACTGTCTGCGAGCGCGGGATGACCAGGCCGGCATCGGGATCCCACAGGCCGCCCTGCACCATCTGCTCTTCGATCAGCGGGAATTTTTCCTTGATCTCGGCGGGATCGATCAGGCGGGCGCGTGTGCCGAAGGCCTTTGCCGAGGCGATCTTGCGCTTGATCTCCGCCATGCGGGCGTCGTCGCCGACGCGGGCGACCTCGAGGCCGCCGATGCGCGCGTAGTGACCCATCTTTTCGTAGAAATCGATTGAATAGAGCGTCGTCCAGCACGACAGGAAGTCATGGCTGGTCGTGTAGCAGAAGTCGGAAGCGTGCGCCGTCGAGCCGATATCGGTCGGGATGCCCGATTTGTCGATGCCGACAATATCGTCCCATCCTCGCTCGATCAGGTGATGGGCGACCGATGCGCCGACGATGCCGCCAAGCCCGACGATGACGACCTTCGCCTTTTCCGGAAATCCTGCCATTGCCCGCGACTCCAAGATGCTATTGCGGCAGACTATAGGGCGGCGCGGCGGCGCGCTTGCAGCCTGTTTGCGACATCGCCAAAAAAGCCCGCGCCACCAGCTCGTCGAATGCAGTTGGACCTACGCCTTCGCCCTGCTCGGTACGAAGGCGCTGCTAGAGCCAGTCCTGCGCAGCTTCGAAGAAAAGTGCATACCTTCATCGCCGATTACCGGAAGCAAATAAAAGGCCGGGCGTTTGCCCGGCCTTCAAAAATCATGGCGTCGATGTTACTTGATGCGCGCGACGCCGCCCGAGATCTCGATCGTTTCCGAACCGGTCAGTGCCTCGAGGTCGCCATTCGGCAAGGTAACGAAACAGCCGCTCGGGCAAAATTCCACGGTTTCGCCGGCGGCCAGCGCCAGCTCGGTCTTGCCGCCGCCTTCCGTCACGATCAGCGTGCGGGTCTCGGCGTCCTTGTTGACCGCACTGGCGGCATGGGCCGAACCGCCCACGGCCAGAAAAGCGATGGCGGCGACGAGAGACTTCCACATTTTGCAGTATCGGTGTTGCCACCGCCTCTGTTGCATTTCGCAAGGCATTCTCGCCGTTTGCAGGTGAGCTTATATGAGATGCAAGCTGAACAGCAACTGAATGCCGCATTCATGCCGCAATTGGTTTCCGAAGGCTTGAAGGCAAGCTCCAGACAGCTAGTCGGGGTCCGGCTTCCGCACCTTGCGTCCCGACTTGGCGAGACGTTTCGCCTCGACCGCGGCTAGGGCTTTTGCTTGTTCCCGCTCGGCGAATTCGACTTCGATCTTGTCGTCGTCGATCGGCCACGCCACGTGCTTTTTGGTCTCGACGACGGCGCGCGGCGTCGACGGAATTTCGATATGCTGGTCGGCGAACACATCGAAGATGGCAAAGCGGATGTCGTTCTGGACGATATTGCCATTAAGAACATCCGCCAGGAATACGCGGATCTCGAATTCGAGTGCGGCCGGGCCGAAATTGGAAAACAGCACAAAGGGTTCCGGGTTCTTCAGCACCAGCGGATGGCTGCGTGCGATCTCCAACAGGACGCCATGCACGTGCTTGACCTCGCTGCCATAGGCAACGCCGACCTTGATGTCGATGCGGCCGAGCTTGTTGCGGTGCGTCCAGTTGCCGACCGCATTGTTGATCAGGTTTGAATTGGGCAGGATCACCGATTGCCGTTGGAACGTCTCGATCTCGGTGGCCCGCACGCTAATCTTCTTGACCGTACCGCTGATGTCGCCGGCGACGATCCAGTCGCCGACCTTGAACGGCCGCTCGGCCAAAAGGATCAGGCCCGACACGAAATTCGAGACGACATTCTGCAAGCCGAAACCGATGCCGAGGGACAGGGCGCCGGCGACCAGCGCGAGATTGGAGAGGTCGATACCGGCCGCCGAGATGCCGACCAGTGCCGCGACCGCGACGCCGGCATAACCGACCGCCAGCCGGATCGAATTGCGCACGCCGGTGTCGACCCGGCCGCGCGCCATCACCGAGCCGTCGAGCCAGCCCTGGAACCAGCGCGTCAGGAAATAGCCGATGATGAAGACGACGACGCCGGTGAGAATGCCGGTGACCGAGATCGTCACCGAACCGATGGTGAGGCCGGTCGCCAGCTTGTAAGCCCAGGCCTGGATGTCGCCGGGCTGGAAGCCCCACATCAACAGGATGAGCGGCAGGAACACCAGCACGATCATGATGTTGATGGCGGCGCTGACGACAAGCCCGAGCTGGTCGAGGGCGGTCTCTTCGTAGCTTGAATTGGCCGCTAGCCAGCGCCCGATCGACGTTTTGGCGAAACCACCTTCCTCGCCGATCGCCCGCGCCGACAGGAAGCCGATATAGGCGGTGACCAGGATGGTGCCGGTGACCACGACCTGCAGCGAGACGAAAATTGCAAGGCCGATATAGCCAAGCAGTGCCGATGCGATGGTGAATAGGCCTAGCGCGACGGCGGTGTAGCGCAGCCACGCCGGCCACGGGCGCCAGCTTCCGTCGGGGGCCTTGAATGGCTTCAGCAGGCCCATAAGGATCAGGATGATGCCGACGATGATGGTGGCGATGAAGCTTCTGGCGATGGTCAGCGACAGTGGCGAGCCCATCTTGTCGTTGACGACAGACAGGAAGTTGTTGCTGCCGATGACGACAGCCATCGCGGTCGTCAGCCGCACCAGCCAGCGCGCCGGGCCGGTTTCAACCGGGATCAGACGCCAGTTCGGCAGTCGGGGCTCGAGCGCTGCGTTGGTCAGGCGGTTGACGCAGAACACCACCGCGATAACGGCAACCAGCGAATTCAGGAAGACGCCGATGTCACCGCGTAAGACGTTGTAATAATTGAAGAAGAAGATCGTCGAGACAAGGAAGGCGCCGACCGCCAGCGTCGGCAGCAATGTCGACCAGAACGCCACCGACAGGCGGCTGAGATAGGAGGGATCCTCGACGGAGGGATCGGCTTCGAAGACGCGGCCGAACAGGCGTCGGCCGCCGATAAAAAGCACTGCAGCGAATGCGAGCGCCATCAAAGTCGCGGCAAGAATGGCCTGGAACTTGAACTTGAAGGCGAAGCTCAGCCAGGACGACACCGCCTTATAGAAGCCGGAAAACTCAGCGTTGGCGTCGGAAAAGACTTCAGGGCTAAGCGCATCGGACAGCACGTAGCGCTTAGTAAGTACATTGCGGAACAGCTCGCTGCGCATGTTGCCGATCTTCTCGATCAGCCCACTGATGCGGATCGAAAGGTTCTGCGCGCTGGCAATAACGGCGTTGATCTCGGCTTTTTCGGAAGCCAAGGCCTGGCGTTCACCGGTTACGATGTCTGGCTCGGCCGGCTGGCCCGCGGCCGGCGGAGGTCCCAGCATCTCAATCCGATCGTTGATATCGCCGAGACGCGAGCGGAACGCTAGCGCGCTGGTGAGCGCCGCCCGCGACAGATCCTCCAATTGCAGACGGATTTCCACGAGGGTGGCATCGTCTTGGCCGTCCTGCTCTATCTTCTTCTCGAGATCGTCGGTTTTGGCCGTCAGACTCTGGATGACCTTCTGCTGGTCTGCTACCAGCCCGGCGGCGCCCTGCCCGAGTGCCTGCGCCATAGCAACGAACGACGGCGGCGCCGAGACAACAAGCGCAAGAATCAAGACCAGGCGGAGTAAACGAAAGAACATGATTTTTCTGGCGACTCGCGGGCGGCATCGGCAGTTTTGAAGCACGTCCTTGATAAAGAGGCTCATATCACGGGGCAAGTCACCCCAGGCGGCTCGTTTTTTCGAAGTCCCGCCAATCGAAGTCGGCCAATCCAATTCGAAGTCGGCCAATCGAAGTCGGGGAGTCGAAAAGCGATGGCGCAATCTTGGCTTTGCATCGGTGGCCTGCTCTATAGTCTGCCGCCAAGCCTGAAATGGATGACAATAAGAATGGCGGAATATTCGGCCTTTTCGCTTCTCAAGAACGCGCTGACCGGAAACAAGGACTGGAGGCCGGCCTGGCGCAAGCCCGACCCGAAGGCGTCCTACGACGTGGTCGTCATCGGCGGCGGCGGCCATGGCCTGTCGACCGCTTACTATCTCGCCAAGGAGCACGGCATCACCAATGTCGCGGTGCTGGAGAAGGGCTGGCTCGGCTCCGGCAATGTCGGCCGCAACACCACGGCGGTCCGTTCCAACTATCTCCTGCCGGCCAACACGCGCTTTTACGAGCATTCGATGAAGCTGTGGGAGAACCTTGCCCATGACCTCAACTACAACGTCATGTTCTCGCAGCGCGGCTGCCTGAACCTCGCCCACACACCTGCCCAGCTCGACGACTATGCCCGGCGCGGCAACGCCATGCGCCATCTCGGCGTCGACGCCGAACTGATGACCCCCGCCGAAATCGCGCGCCTGGTGCCGGCGCTCGACGTCTCGGCCACCGCGCGTTTCCCGATCGTCGGTGGCCTGATGCAGCGGCGCGCCGGCACCGCGCGCCACGACGCCGTCGCCTGGGGCTATGCGCGCGGCGCAGATCGCCGCGGCGTCGACATCATCGAAAACTGCGAGGTCACCGGCTTCCTGCGCGACGACGACCGCATCACCGGCGTCACGACGACGCGCGGCGAAATCCGCGCCAAGAAGGTAGCGGTCGCAGTGGCCGGCAGCACCGGGCGGGTCATGCGGCTCGCCGGCATCGAGACAATGCCGATCGAGAGCCACGTGCTGCAGGCCTTCGTCACGGAATCGCTAAAGCCATTCATCGATACGGTCCTGACCTTCGGCATGGGTCATTTCTATATGTCGCAATCGGACAAGGGCGGCCTTGTCTATGGCGGCGATCTCGACGGCTACAACAGCTACGCCCAACGCGGCAGCCTGCCGATCGTCGATGAGGTGATGAGCGAGATGCTGGCGCTGTTCCCTGGGCTGGCCCGTGTCCGCATGCTGCGCTCATGGGGCGGCGTCTGCGACATGTCGATGGACGGCTCGCCAATCATCACCACCGGTCCGCTGCCGGGCATGTATCTTAACTGCGGCTGGTGCTATGGCGGCTTCAAGGCGACGCCGGCTTCCGGCTGGTGCTTCGCCTGGACCATCGCCAAGGATGAGCCGCACGATCTCAACGCGGCCTTCACGCTCGACCGCTTCTACCGTGGCCTGGTGATCGACGACAAGGGCCAGGGCGCCACACCCAGGCTGCATTAGGCCATGATCCCGAACCGCAGGTCCGCGTCAGCGAAAAGTGGAAACCGGTTTTCGGACCAGATCATGGTCAAACGAGAAGTTTAAGAGATCCATGCTCATCACCTGCCCCTATTGCGGCCCGCGCGACGTGATCGAATTCACCTATCAGGGCGACAGCAACCGCCAGCGCCCACAGCCCGCTTCGCAGAACCTCGACGCCTGGAACGCCTATGTCTACGACCGGCTTAATCCAGCCGGCGACCACAATGAGATCTGGCAGCATTCCGGCGGCTGCCGCGCCCATCTCAGGGTCGTGCGCAACACGCTGACGCACGAGATCTCGAGCACCGCGTTCGCGCGCGGCGACCACAAGTCGGTTGCGCGGCACCGGGCCGAGGACAAGCCATGAGCCCGCGCCGTACCGAGGCCGGCGGCCGCATCGACCGGCTGCGGACCATCCGTTTCACCTTCGACGGCGCGCCCTATACCGGCCACGCCGGCGACACGCTGGCTTCGGCGCTGCTGGCCAACGGCGTCTCGCTGTTCGGGCGTTCGTTCAAATATCACCGCCCGCGCGGCGTGCTGACCGCCGGCGTCGAGGAGCCGAACGCGCTGGTGACCGTGTTGAGGGGCGAGGTTCGCGAGCCGAACATTCCCGCCACCATGGTCGAGATCTATGACGGGCTGGCAGCAATCAGCCAGAACCGCTTCCCCTCGCTTGCCTGGGACGTCAGTGCCGTGAACCAGCTCGGCGGCAAGCTTTTGTCGGCTGGCTTCTACTACAAGACCTTCATGGGACCGGTGATCGGTCCGCTGAAGGGCACGCGCTTCTGGATGTTCTGCGAGCATTTCATCCGCCGTGCCGCCGGCCTGGGCAAGGCAGGCACGGCTCCCGATACAGCGCGCTACGAACGTATGAATGCGTTTTGCGATGTGCTGGTGGTCGGCTCCGGCCCGGCCGGGCTGATGGCCGCCAGGGCGGCCGCCGATCAGGGTGCACGCGTCGTCCTGGCCGAGCTCGAGCCGCATTTCGGCGGCTCGGCCAATTGGTCGGGCGAGACGATCGATGGTATGCCGGCCGCCGACTGGGCGGCGCGCGCCGCTGGCCAGCTCGAAGGCCGTGACAATGTCCGCCTGCTGCCGCGCACCACCGTCTGGGGCTATTATGACGGCAACACGCTTGCCGCGCTCGAACGTGTCACCGACCACAAGGAAACGCCCGGCAAGGGCGAACCGCGCCATCGCTACTGGACGATCCGCGCCAAATCCGTGGTGCTGGCCACCGGCTCCCTGGAGCGTCCGCTGGTCTTTCCGGGTAACGATCGGCCAGGCGTAATGCTGGCGCATGCTGCCGAGCGTTATGCCAATGAATATGGCGTGCTGCCCGGCGACAGGATCGGCCTGTTCACCAACAATGACAGCGCCTATCGCTCCGCGCTTGCGCTGAAGAAGGCCGGCGCCGTGGTCGTCGCCATCGTCGACGTGCGCCTTGAGCTTTCGAGCGAAATGCGCAAGCTGGCCGGCGAGACAGAGGCCGAGATCTTTTCTGGCCACGCGGTGATCGCCACCGAGGGCGGCAAGGCGCTTTCCGGCATCAAGGTGCAGCGCTTCGACATGGTCAACGGCGCGCTTTCCGGCGATGCGCGCAGCATCCACGCCGATTGCCTGCTGATGTCGGGCGGCTGGTCGCCGACCATCCATCTGGCCAGCCAGGCCGGCGCCAAGGCGGAATGGAACGAAGCATTGCGGGCGTTCCTGCCGCCCAAACCGAAAACACGGCAATGGATCGGCGCCGGTGCCTTCACCGGCAGTTTCTCCACCGCCGAGGCGATCGCCGAAGGCCGCGCCGCCGGCCTTTCCGCTGCGGGCGCAACCGCCACGCCGGCGGCATTGCCTGCCGTCGAGGCAGCACCTGGTGATCCCGATCCGGCGCCGGTGTTCGAGATCAAGGCCCAAGGAAAGAGCTTCGTCGACTTCCAGCATGACGTGACGGCCGACGACGTGCGGCTAGCGCATCGCGAAGGCTTCGTCTCCGTCGAGCATCTGAAGCGCTACACCACGCTCGGCATGGCGACCGACCAGGGCAAGAGCTCCAACATACCCGGCCTCGCCATCATGGCCGAGGCGCTCGGCAAGCCGATCCCGGAGGTCGGCACGACGCGCTTTCGCCCGCCCTTTTCGGCGGTGTCGATCGGCTCGCTTGCCGCCGAACGCTTCGGCGATCTGAAGCCCGAGCGGCTGACGCCGATGCATGACTGGCACGTCGCCAACGGCGCCACCATGTATTCGGCCGGACTCTGGTATCGGCCGATGATCTACGGCCATCCCGGCGAGACGATCGAGCAGGCCTATGTGCGCGAAGCGAGAGCCACGCGCGAGAGCGCCGGCATCGTCGACGTCTCGACACTGGGCAAGATCGCGGTGCAAGGCACCGACGCGGCGGAATTCCTCGACCGCGTCTACACCAACATGTTTTCGACGCTGGCCGTCAGCAAGGCGCGCTACGGGCTGATGCTGCGCGAGGACGGTCTCGCCTTCGACGACGGCACCACGTGGCGCATCGGCGAGCAGGATTTCCTGATGACCACCACCACCGCCAATGCCGGCAAGGTGATGCAGCATCTGGAGTATTTCCTCGACGTGATCTGGCCGGAGCTGAAGGTCCACGTTACCTCGGTCACCGACGAATGGGCCGGTGCCGCTATCGGCGGGCCGAAGGCAAGGCAGATATTGGCTGCTTGCGTCAGCGGCACCGCCGTCGACAATGCCGCCCTGCCCTTCATGGGCATCGTCCACGGCGAAATCGCCGGCGTGCCGGTGATGATCTGCCGGCTGTCCTTCTCCGGCGAAATGGCCTTCGAGGTCTATTCCGGCGCCGGCTACGGCACCCATGTCTGGGAGGCGCTGATCGAAGCC
The DNA here is from genome assembly GCF_040322255.1 of Mesorhizobium sp. M0166. Lineage (NCBI taxonomy): Bacteria > Pseudomonadati > Pseudomonadota > Alphaproteobacteria > Hyphomicrobiales > Phyllobacteriaceae > Mesorhizobium > Mesorhizobium sp. M0166. The sequence goes on from NZ_JAMYTD010000034.1 coordinate 54,893, forward strand.
GGCAAGCCGTTCGGGCTGGTGACCTACGGGCTGGAGGCGCTGGGCACCATGCGCATCGAGAAAGGCCACGTCACCGGCGCCGAGATCGACGGCCGCACCACGGCACGCGACCTGCATCTCGACTGGATGCTGTCGAAGAAGAAGCCGTTCATCGGTTCGGCGATGATGGACCGCGAGGGGCTGATCGCACCCGACCGACTGGAGCTTGTCGGCATTGTTTCACTCGACAACCAGCCGCTCAATGGCGGCGCGCACATCGTCGAGGAGCTTGACGAAGCCAATCCGCACGGCTCGCTCGGCCACATCACCGCCTGCTGCTATTCGCCGGCGCTCGGCAAATATATCGCGCTTGCCCTGGTCAAGGGCGGCAAGGCGCGGCGCGGCTCGCGTGCCTATGTCTCCGACCCGCTGCGCAACCGGTTCGGGCCGGTCGAGATCGTCTCCAACCATTTCTTCGATCCGGACGGGAGCCGCATGCATGGTTGAACGCCAATCGCCGCTTGAGCCTGTGCTGCATCCGGGCTCGCATGGCAATTTCGAGCAAGGTGTCGAAATCATCCTGTCCGAAACAAGGCCAGGTTCGATCCTGCAGCTCGCCGCCTGGCCCGGCGAGGAGAAGACGTTGATGGCCGGCATCCATGCGGTCACCGGCCTGGCTTTGCCCGACGGCGCCGGCGGCGGTGTAACGAACGGCGTCAGGTCGGTGTTCGGCTTTGCGCCGGGAAAATTTACGATTGTCGATGAAGCCGAGGGATTGGCGTCGGCCTTTGCCGATGTCGTCACTTCGGCCCTCGGTACGGTGACCGACCTTTCGCACGGCCGCACCGCGATCCGTATCGCCGGGCCGAAGGCCGAGTGGGTGCTGGCAAAATTCTTCGCCATCGACTTCGCGCTGCCGGCCTTCCCTATCGGCGCCGGCCGCTCGACCATGCATCACGACGTCTTCGCGCAGATCCAGCGCACCGGCGCCGATCAGTTCGACATCTATGTGTTCCGCTCGTTTGCCCGCTCGTTCTGGAAGGCGCTCTGCCACGCCAGCGAGGAAGTCGGCTACGAAGTGCAGTAGCTAGTTTCCGTCCACAAACGCCCATTTTGGTGAGCGTTTACAGAGGTTTGCCGCAGGAAGAAACGTCGTTTGCGGTACCGGCCGA